>NZ_DATMRX010000053.1:0-23335 GCF_035565855.1 Pseudorhodoplanes sp. | reverse complement strand
TGCGACTGCGAGCCGGTGATCTCGGGCGACGCGCTCGTACTGTCGATTGCGGCCGCATCGATCGTGGCCAAGGTCACCCGTGACCGCCTGATGATGCAGATTGGTGCCGCGCATCCGGGCTACGGCTTCGAGCGGCACATGGGCTACTCGGTCCCGGAGCACTTCGCGGCCCTGCAACGGCTCGGTCCAACCATCCACCACCGGCGAAGCTTCTCCCCGGTCGCCATTGCCGACGGTCTCATGGCGCCGCCGCCGGCCGACGATTCCGCTCTCGGGTTGCCACTCTGAGCCAACCCGGCTTATCTCTGCCGCCACACTTGGCTCTCCGAGGAGCCGGCTCCAGAGCCGCGGCACGCATGCGCACAGTCTCCCTGCCCCTCGAAATCCTGCGCAGCAAGCCGTGGCTGGTCTTCTGGACCGCGACGATCGCGCAGGCCCTGCTCTGGCTGCTCGTTCCGACGCTGTTCTTTTCCGCGCCGCCCGCCGAACTTGCCGACGTTCTCGCCATCGGCCGCGAATTCAAATTCGGAACCGAACGCGGACCGCCACTCGCCTTCTGGCTCGCCGATTTTGCGCTGCGTCTCACGGCCGGGCACATGATCGGCGTCTATCTCCTGTCGCAGCTCTGCATCGTCACGACCTATTGGGCCGTGTATCAGCTCGGACGCGCCACACTCGGCGAGCGTCACGCCGTCCTCGGCGTTCTGCTGATGACCGGAATTTCCGTCTTCACGATCGGATCGCCGGATTTCGGACCCGACATCCTGATGATGCCGCTCTGGGCGTTTGCGATCCTGCATCTGTGGCGCGCGACAGGAGAAAACCGGCCGCTCTACTGGATGGCGCTTGCCTTCGATTTCTGGCTGCTGCTGCTGACCTCGCATCTCGCGCTGATGCTGTTTGCGATCGTTGTTGCTTTCGTCGCGATCCATCCACAGGCCCGCGCAAGGGCTGCGAATCCCGCGACGGCCATGGCTGCCATCACGGTCGTCTGCATGATGCTGCCGAGCTTCATCGTAATCCGCGACCATGGCTTCGGGCTCACGCCCAACATCGAGCGATTGCGCAACTTCGAATCGATCGATCGCAACATCGTCGACTGGCTCCGTCTGCTTGGGCTGATCGCGGTCGCCCATACCGGAGCCGCCATCCTCGTCGCGGTCGCGGGCAATCTGTCGCGAACCCGCGCGGTCGAAGCCGCGGCCGTGGTCGGCTCGGAGGCCGATCCCTATGCGCGTAGCTTCATCATCACCTTCGCGCTCGTTCCCCTGATCGTGGTCACGTCCTTCGCCGTCATTTCGGGAAAGTCCGATCTCTCGGGTATCCCGCCTCTTCTGGTCCTCTCCGGGCTTGCCATCGTCGCCGCGGCTGGCGAGACGATCTTGCTGTACCATCAGCGCATCCTGAGCATGGCCTGGCTGGCCCTGCTGCTGGTGCCGCCTGCGCTTGTCGCTGTAGGGATATTGCTGCTGCCGGCCGTGTTCGCGGTCGACCTCAAGCTGGCGCAGCCCGCCGACGACGTTGCGCGCTTCTTCACGGAGAATTTCGAGCGGCGCACCGGACAACCATTGCGCATCGTGGCCGGTGACCCGCGCCTCGCCGCTCTGGTTTCGGCGGCATCGCCGAGTCGTCCGCGGGTTCTTTACATCCCACAGAACGGAAAGCCGCAGCTCGCAACCCCTCAGGATGCCCTCGAGAACGGCGCGGTCGTCCTATGGCCCGCAACCGACAGCGCCGGAACGCCACCACCGGATATCAAAGCGCAATTTCCGGATATCGTCGCCGAGGTTCCGCGTGCGTTCGATCGTCTCCTGCCCGGCCGCGCGCCAGTGCTGCGCATCGGGTGGGGCGTGATAAGGCCACAAGCGACACCAACGGCGCAGGAACCGCCGCGCTCGCAGCAATGAGTCTCAATTGTCAGTGCGAGGACTGCGAGGCGAAGGCGAGCACGACGAAGCGATCCATTCTGAATTTGCCATATGGATTGCTTCGGCGCGCAAATGCGCGCCTCGCAATGACGGACGGGCGATCACCTCAGTGATACGCCTCGCCTTCCCGCACCTTGCCGCGGAACAGCCAGTAAACGAATACGACATAGCCGAGGATGATCGGCAAAAGGAACACCGTGCCGATCAGCATGAAGATCTGGCTCGCGGGCGCCGCAGCCGTATCCCACACCGTCAATGACGGCGGCACGAGATATGGATAGCTCGAGATCACGAGCCCGAGATAGCCGAGCAGGAACAGCACGATCGTGGCAACGAATGGCAGCGAGTCGCGCTCGGTGCCGAGCCAGCGCCACAAAAGATACGACACCAGCGCAGTGACCAGCGGCACCGGCCACAGATAATAGAAGTTCGGCAGCGAGAACCAGCGCGTAGCGATGCGCTCGAACGCGTACGGCGTATAGAGCGAGACCACCGCCATGAAGGCGAGCACGCCGAGCAGGAGGATCTTGGCCTGACCGCGCGCGCGTTCTGCGACCTCGCCTTCGGTCTTCATGATCAGGAATGTGGCGCCGAGAAGCGCATAGCCGCAGACGAGCGCCGCGCCACACAGCAGTGCGAACGGCGTCGCCCAGTCCAAATGGCCACCGGCGAACTGGCCGTTCTCGACCTTGATGCCCTGGATCAGCCCGCCAAGGATCACCCCTTGCGAAAAGGCCGCGAGCAGCGAGCCAAAGGTGAAGGCGAAATTCCACCAGACCTTGCTGTCGGAAACGGTGCGGAATTCGAAGGCGACGCCGCGAAACACCAGCGCAAGCAGCATCACGATCACCGGCAGATACAGCGCCGGCATGATGATCGCGTACGCCATCGGAAACGCGACCCACAAGCCGCCGCCGCCGAGCACCAGCCAGGTCTCGTTGCCATCCCAGAACGGGGCGATCGAGCGCATCATCTGGTCGCGCTGGGTCTCGTTGCGAGCGAACGGGAACAGAATGCCGATGCCAAGATCGAAGCCGTCGAGGATCACATACATCGCGACCGCGGTGCCGATCAGCCCGGCCCAGATGACGGGGAGATACCATTCCACGGCTTTATCCTCCCTTGCCCATCGCTTCGCGCGCGGCGCCTTCCGCCGCTGTGAGCGGACGGCTCGGCAATCCTTCGGGCTGTTCGATCACGCGGCCTTCCGGACCCTTATTGATGATCCGGTTGATGTAGTAGATGCCCATCGAGAACACGATGCCGTAGCAGACGACGAACAGCGCGAGCGTGCCGAGAAGGCTCGCGGCCGGAACCGGCGAGATCGCATCGGCGGTACGCAGGATGCCCTGCACCAGCCACGGCTGCCGTCCGCTTTCGGTAACGACCCAGCCCGCGATCACGGCGACGAAGCCGCTCCACCATGTCCATGAGACGATGCGCAGATACCAGCGCGTTTCGAACAACGTCCCCCGCCACCACAGGAAGCAGCCGAACAAGGCTGCCGCGATCATGTAAAAGCCGATGCCGACCATGATGCGGAAGCCGAAGAAGACGTTCGGCACCGGTGGACGATCCTGCGGCGGCACGCTTGTCAGACCGGGGAACAGTCCGTTCGGGTCGTGTCGCAGGATCAGCGAAGCGCCGTGCGGAATGGCAATTTCGTAGAGATTCTTCTCCGCCTTCTCGTCCGGCCATGCGAACAGCACGAGTGCGCCTGGCTTCGAGCCATCCCAATGCGCTTCTATCGCCGCGATCTTGATCGGCTGATGTTGCAGCGTGTTGAGACCATGCTGGTCGCCGATGAACAATTGCAGGGGCGCAAGGATCGCCATCAGCCACAGGCCCATGCGCATCATGGTGCGCGCGTCCTGGATATGCTTGCCCTGGATGAGGTAACGCGCCCCGACGGCCAGCACGACGAAGCCGGTCGTCAGATACGCTGCGTTCAGCATATGCGCGAAGCGATACGGGAAGCTCGGATTGAAGACGATGGTCAGCCAGTCCGCCGGATAGGCGATTCCGTCGCGCATCTCGTGGCCGGCGGGCGTCTGCATCCAGCTATTGGCGGAGAGAATCCAGAAGGCCGAGGTCGCAGTGCCGATCGCCACGATCGCAGCCGACAGCACATAGACGCCAGGCGGCACCCTGTTGAAGCCGAACAGCAAGACGCCGAGGAATGTCGCTTCGAGGAAGAATGCCGTCAGCACCTCGTAGCCGATCAACGGGCCGACCACGTTCCCCGCCACCAGCGAGAAGCGGCTCCAGTTGGTGCCGAACTGATAGCTGAGCACGATGCCGGACACGACCCCCATCGCGAACGAGACCGCGAAGATCTTGGTCCAGAACCGCATCAGGCGGTGATAGCGCTCCTCGCCGGTGCGCAACCACATCACGCCGAGCGTCGCGATATAGGCCGACAGCCCGATGGTGAAGCTCGGGAAGATGATGTGAAAGGCGATCGTGAACGCGAACTGCACGCGGGCGAGGAGGACGGGATCAAACTCCATCGGCTGCTCCTTTTTGGCGCCGGTGCTTCCTGACACCCATTCCGCGAAGCCGCCGTACCGGGGGCCATCCTGCCGGTTTTCTGGCAGTCGCCGAACAATCATCAATAAAGGCGCTTTCGCGGGCGAATCCAAGCCCGGTATTTCGAGCTATCCCCCAAGCGATTTGGCACGAGACTGGCTTTCGCAAGCGGTGGACAACGTCACAAATCGGTCAGTAGGCGCCGACGAAAGCGCTAATCTTTTCAGCGCAGCAGGGGGTTATCATGGACGCAGACAGCAAGCCCGCAGGGCAGCCGGCGCCGAATGGCTTTTTGGACAAGTATTTCGGTCTGACGGCGAACGGAACGGATGTGCGGACCGAGGCGCTGGCCGGTCTGACCACGTTCCTGACCATGGCCTACATCATCTTCGTCAACCCGGCGATTCTCTCGAAAGCCGGGATGGACCAGGGCGCGGTCTTCGTCGCCACCTGCCTTGCGGCCGCGGTGTGCAGCATCGTGATGGGGCTTTACGCCAATTATCCGCTCGCGCTCGCGCCCGGCATGGGGCTGAACGCCTTCTTCGCCTTCACCGTGGTGCTGACCTACAAATACACATGGCAGCAGGCACTGGGCGCGGTGTTCCTCTCGGGCGTGCTGTTCTTCATCCTGTCGGTGACGGGACTGCGCGAATACATCATCAACCAGATCCCGCGGAACCTGAAATACGCGATCGGCGCCGGCGTCGGATTATTCCTCGGCATCATCGCGCTGGAGAACGCCAAGATCATCGTCGCCCATCCGGCGACGCTGGTGACGCTTGGCCCGCTCAACGTCGCGGGTCCGCTGCTGTGCCTCCTCGGCTTCATCCTGATCGTGGCGCTGCATGCGCGCCGGATTCACGGCGCGACCCTGATCGGCATCCTTGTCGTCGGCATCATCGGCCTGCCGCTCGGCCTGTCGCAGTTCCACGGCATCGTGTCGATGCCGCCCTCGCTGGCGCCGACCTTCCTGCAGCTCGACTTCTCGCGGACCTTCGAACTCGGCTTCATCATCGTCGTGTTCTCGATCCTGATGATCGATGTTTTCGACAATGCCGGCACCCTGATCGCGGTGACCGAGAAGGCGGGCTTTGTCGACAAGAACGGCAACGTGCCACGGATGAAGCAGGCGCTGATCTCGGACAGCTTTGCGGCGATGTTCGGCGCCTCGATCGGCACCTCGACCACGACGAGCTATATCGAGAGCGCTGCCGGCGTTGAAGCGGGCGGCCGCACCGGACTGACCGCGGTGTTCGTCGGAATCCTGTTCCTGTTGGCGCTGTTCTTCTCGCCGCTTGCCGGTCTGATCCCCGCCTATGCCTCGGCCGCGGCGCTGCTGTTTGTTGCCTGCGCAATGGCAAGCCTTCTTGCGAACATGGACTGGGACGACGTCACGGAGGCTGCGCCCGCGGTGATCGCCGCCATCACCATGCCGCTGACCTATTCAATCGCCACCGGCATCGGTCTCGGCTTCATCACCTATGCGCTGGTCAAGCTGATCGCCGGGAAATACAAGGACGTCTCGATCGCGGTCGGTGCGCTGGCGCTGATCTTCGCGATCAAGCTGATCCTGGTGCCGGGCGGGTGAGCGCGTTGTTATCCGCGCGATATTTTACAGCAACATGGCTGGGCTTGTCCCGGCCCTGTCCTTTTGAAGGCTATCCCGCCAGTGCCTTCTTGATCGCCAGGAAATCGCGCCAGGCAAAGCGCTTTTCGATCGGGTTACGCAACAGATAGGCCGGGTGAAACATCGGCATCGCGCGGATGTCGCGAGTGTCCGTCTTGTAGACGAGCCAGCGCCCGCGCGTTCGCTTGATCCCATCATTGACGCCGAGCAGCGTCGCAGTCGCGGGCTTGCCGAGACAAACCAGCACCTGTGGATCGACCAGTTCGATCTGGCGCTGAATGAAGGGCAGGCAGATCTGGGTCTCGTGGATCGACGGGTCGCGGTTACCGGGCGGCCGCCAAGGCACGATATTGGCGATATAGACCTCGGACCGCGCAATCCCGATGGCGCCGAGCATCCGGTCGAGGAGTTGCCCGGAGCGCCCGACGAACGGAATTCCGGTCTGGTCCTCCTCCGAGCCCGGCGCCTCGCCGACGAACATCACGCGGGCCTGCGGGCTGCCGTCCCCGAATACGAGCTGCTTGGCAGTGGTCCGAAGGGCGCAGCCCTCGAAGCCGTTCATGATGTCCCGCAAGGCCTCCAGCGAGGCCGCCGAACGGGCCGCCGCCCGCGCCGCCATGATCGCCTCTTCCGGCAAGGGCGGCGCCTGGACCGCGGCCGCCGGCGCCACCAGCCGCGGCTCCGGGCGGAGCCGCGGGGGCGGACCAGGCTCAGCCGGAACCGCCGACAGCGCGGGATCAGCGAATCGATCGGCCGGCACCTCGTCCAGCGCAACGTCGACGCCGGATTCGAGGTAGAAGGTCAGCAAATCGCGGACAGGCTTGAACTCGACAGGGATCATGGGCGGACTTTAGCACGCCGCCGGTCCTCGAACTGATTGTCGGATTTGTCCAAACATGAAAAAACCAAAGCTCGATCAGAGGAGCCCTAATGTCTGAGCTGCCGCCCCGTGAAAGCATGGAATTCGACGTCGTCATCGTGGGTGCCGGCCCAGCCGGGCTCGCGGCCGCGATTCGCCTGAAACAGCTTTCGCCCGATACCAGCATCGTCGTCGTGGAGAAGGGGTCCGAAGTCGGCGCGCATATCCTGTCGGGCGCGGTCATCGATCCGTCGGGGCTCGACCGCTTGCTGCCCGACTGGCGGGAAGACCCGGACCGCCCTCTTAAAACCGAGGTCACGGACGACCGCTTCTACTGGATGACGCAATCCGGCGCGATCAAGGTGCCGCTTTTCATGGCGCCGCCCCTGATGAACAACCACGGATGCTTCATCGGCTCGCTCGGGCTCGTCACCAAATTCCTCGCGGCCAAAGCGGAGGCGCTGGGCGTCGAGATCTATCCCGGATTCGCCGCCGCCGAAGTGATCTACGGCGCCAACGGCGAGGTGCGCGGCATCGCAACCGGTGACATGGGCATCGGCAAGGAGGGCGAGCCGACCGACAGCTTTACCCGCGGCATGGAGTTGCTCGGCAAATACACTTTGCTGGCCGAAGGCGCGCGTGGATCGTTGAGCAAGATCCTGATCGCGAAATATGGCCTCGCCGCGGATCGCGAGCCCCCGAAATTCGGCATCGGGCTGAAGGAAATCTGGCAGGCCGATCCGGCGAAACACAAGCCGGGGCTGGCGCAGCATTCCTTCGGCTGGCCGCTCGACAATCGCACTGGCGGCGGATCGTTCCTCTATCATTACGACGACAATCTCATCGCCGTCGGATTCGTCGTGCATCTCAATTACGAAAATCCGTATCTGTCGCCGTTCGAGGAATTCCAGCGCTTCAAGACCCATCCGGCGATCCGCGATGTCTTCGAAGGCGCCAAACGTCTGGCCTACGGCTCGCGCGCGATCACCGAGGGCGGGTATCAATCCGTGCCCAAGCTCGTGTTCCCGGGCGGCGCCCTGATTGGCTGCGCCGCAGGCTTCGTCAACGTGCCGCGCATCAAGGGCTCTCACAATGCGATCTCATCGGGGATGCTGGCGGCCGAGCATGTCGCCGAGGCGCTGGCGGCGGGGCGGTCCAACGACGAACTCGCGGGTTACGAGGCCGCGTGGCGCACGTCCCCGGTCGGCAAGGACCTCTGGCCGGTGCGCAACGTCAAGCCGCTCTGGTCGAAATTCGGAACCATGGTCGGCGTCGCGCTCGGCGGGCTCGACATGTGGACCAACACGCTTGGCTTTTCGCTGTTCGGCACGCAAAAACACGGCAAGCCTGACTGGCAAACCCTGAAGCCGGCACACGAATGCACCCCGATCGCCTATCCGAAACCGGACGGCAAGATCACCTTCGACCGCCTGTCCTCGGTCTTCCTCTCCAACACCAACCACGAGGAAAACCAGCCGCCGCATCTGAAGGTCGGCAACATGGCCCTGCAGAAGTCATCCGAGCACGATATTTATGCAGGGCCGTCCACCCGCTATTGCCCGGCGGGGGTGTATGAATGGGTCGGCGAAGGTGCTGACCTCCGCTTCGTCATCAACGCGCAGAATTGCGTCCATTGCAAAACCTGCGACATCAAGGACCCGAACCAGAACATCACCTGGGTTCCTCCGGAGGGAGCCGGGGGTCCGAACTATCCGAATATGTGATCGCGGGGTCGCCGGCCGAAGGCGCGCCGCCACCCGGTTGCGGCGGAATGTCACGATAAAGCCCGCATTGAAGCCGAAGGGGCTATCCTTAGGCTGCCGCAGCCGTTCTTGCGGTGCACGCGCAAAAAGGCCATCCTCGAATCCGAGCCTGTGGGGCGGCTTCGCGTTGCCCACGATGGAGATTCTCGACGTGACTATGTCGACCCTGTTCAAGCCCGCAGCGGTTGCGGCTACCGTATTCGGTATCCTCATGTTGCCAGGTCTCCTGGCCGCTCAATCGCCGGTCAAGCGCGACACCGCACGAACTTCCGCATCGGGAAATTATCTCGCTGCGCGTCATGCGCTCCAGCAACGCGATGCCGCCGCGGCGTCCGCCTATTTCCGCGCCGCTTTGCGCTCCGATCCGAAAAATCCCGATCTGTTGCAGCGCGCTTTCGGAGCCGCGCTGACCGAAGGCGATATGGAAGAGGCCTTTCGGCTCGCCGAGCGAATCGTTCAGGTCAACAAGAACGACCGCGATGCGCGTCTCGTCCTTGGCATCCGCGCGCTCAAGGGCAAGCAATGGCAAGCCGCCCGGACCAACATCGCGCAATCGGTGCGCGGACCGGTCACCGATCTGACCGCGGCGTTGCTGATCGCCTGGGCCCAGTTCGGCGCCAACGATTCGAAGGCGGCGATCGAGACCATTGACCGGCTGCAGGGGCCTGACTGGTACAACATCTTCAAGGACGAACATGCCGGCCTGATCCTCGATCTTGCAAATCGCAAGAAGGAAGCGGCACGCCGGTTCGAGAAGGTGCACAAGCTCGATGGCACCAATCTGCGCGTCGCCGAATCCTACGGCAGCTTCCTGTCGCGTACCGCCAGCAAGGAAGAAGCACTGGAAGTCTTCGGCGCGTTCGACAAGGCGCTGCCGCGTCATCCGTTGGTCACGAGCGCGATCAAACAGGTCGAAGCCGGCCAGAAACTGCCGCCGCTGGTGCCAAATGCGCAAGCCGGTGCGGCGGAGGTGCTTTACGGCATCGGCGCGGTTGTCGGCCGCCGGGGCGGAGAAGAACTCGGGCTCGCCTATCTGCAGCTCGCGCTCTATCTCGAGCCAAATCATCCGTTGGCGCTGCTGTCGCTCGCCGATCTCTATGAGACGATGAAGAAGCCGGAGCTCGCCATCGAGATGTATCGGCGCGTACCGGCCGATTCACCACTGCATCGCAACTCGGAAATCCAGCTCGCGGCCAATCTCGACTCGCTCGAGAAGACCGACGAAGCCAAGGAGCATCTGCGCAAGCTGATCGAGGAAAATCCGACCGACATCGAAGCGATCATGATGCTCGGTCATATCGAGCGCTCCCGGAAGCAATACGCCGATTGCGCCCAGACCTATACGCGGGTGATCGACCAGATCGCCAATCCGACGCGAGCGAACTGGAACGTGTTCTATTCCCGAGGCATCTGCCACGAGCGCAACAAGAACTGGCCGGCAGCGGAAGCCGATTTCAAGAAGTCGCTTGAGCTGTTTCCCGATCGCGCCGACGTCCTGAACTATCTCGGCTATTCCTGGGTGGATCAGGGCATCAATCTCGACGAAGGCATGAAGATGATTCGCCGCGCCGTCGAGCAGAAGCCCGACGACGGCTACATCGTGGACTCGCTCGGCTGGGCCTATTTCCGGCTCGGCAACTTCGACGAAGCGGTCAAGCATCTCGAGCGCGCCGTGGAAATCCGGCCAGAGGATCCCACCATTAACGATCATCTGGGCGACGCCTATTGGAAGGTCGGGCGACACCTCGAAGCCCGGTTCCAGTGGTCGCATGCCGCGGCGCTGAAGCCGGAGCCGGACGAACTCGCGAAGATCGAAGCCAAGCTGAAAAGCGGCTTGCCCGACGACGGCCCTGGCGCCACCGCCGAGCAGAAGTCCAAGTCCGACAACGGCGGCTGATCCGATCGTGACCGCCGGTCCTGCGGAGCGAACCGCGTTCGCTCCGGCTAAAGTCAACCTGACTCTACGGATCGGGCGCAAGCGCCCGGACGGCTACCACGACCTCGAAAGTCTCGTGGTGTTCGCCGATTTCGGCGACACATTGCGGCTGACACCTTCGGCCCCGTTGGGGCTGACCGTGGAAGGCCCGACCGCCGCGCAGGCAGGGCCCGCCGACGACAATCTCGTCATAAAGGCGGTGCGAGCGCTTGAGGCGCAGACCGCCGATCTCCGGACCGGCCATTTCCACCTGTCCAAGTCCACTCCCGTTGCGGCGGGGCTTGGCGGCGGCTCCTCGGATGCGGCGGCCGCCTTGCGCCTCGTCGCCGGCCTCAACGGCATGGCGCTGCAGGATCATCGGGTGCTGTCGGCCGCGCGGGCGACCGGCGCGGACGTTCCGGTCTGCGTCGAGCCCGTGCCCCGGTTCATGCGCGGCATTGGAGAAATCCTGTCGGCGGAGATACGCCTGCCCCGCCTTGCGGCGGTGCTGGTGAATGCAGGCGTCCCGGTCCCGACCGCGAGCGTCTTCCGGGCGCTGGCGGAGGCGCGAAAGACCGCCGGAACGCCGGCCATCGATCAAGATCCTGCGTCGCATGATGTGGAGACGGCCGCGCAGCCCACGTTCGACGCGCTGATGGCGTCGCTGGCCGCGTCGGGCAACGACCTCGAAGCGCCTGCGGTGACGCTGTTCCCGGCCGTTGGCGCCGTTCTCGATGCGCTGCGCGCGCTCCCGTCATGCCGCCTCACGCGCATGAGCGGCTCGGGCGGCACCTGTTTCGGACTTTTCGAAACCGCTGACGATGCGACGGACGCCGCCGCGCGGCTTCGTCACGCACATCCGGACTGGTGGGTTCAGGCGACCATGCTCGGAGCCGCGCCTGAAAAGTCTTAAAATCGAAGGCCCTGACTCAATGCGCCCGCGCGAGGCAGAACGCGACCGTTTCCTCGAGCGCGGCCTTCATTGGCGAGGGCGGGAATAGAGCCAGCGCATCGATCGCCATGGCGCCGTAATGCTGGGCGCGGCCGATGGTGTCTTCCAGCGCACGATGCCTCGTCATCAGTGAAACAGCGCGATCGAGATCGGCGTCAGTTGCGTCCCCCTGCTCGAGACACCTGGTCCAGAACGCACGCTCTTCGGCGTTGCCGCGACGGAACGACAGAACGACCGGCAAGGTGATCTTGCCCTCCCGGAAATCGTCGCCGACATTCTTGCCGAGCTTCGCGGATTTGCCGCCATAATCGAGCGCATCGTCGACGAGCTGGAAAGCGATACCGAGATTCATGCCGTAGGAGCGGCAGGCAGCGAGATCGGGCTTGGCACGTCCGGCCAGCACCGGGCCCACCTCGCAGGCCGCTGCAAACAATTCGGCCGTCTTGCCCCGGATGACGAACAGATACTCGTCCTCGGTGGTCTGGGTATTTTTCGCCGCGGCAAGCTGCATGACCTCGCCTTCGGCGATCACGGTCGCGGCCTGAGACAGGATGTCGAGCGCACGCAGGTTGCCGACATCCACCATCATTCGGAAGGCCTGGCCGAGCAGGAAATCGCCGACCAACACGCTCGCCTCATTGCCCCAGAGCATGCGGGCCGCGAGCTTGCCGCGCCGCATCTCGCTTTCGTCGACCACGTCGTCATGCAGGAGCGTCGCCGTATGCATGAACTCGACGGCGGCCGCGAGCTTGATATGGCCTTCGCCCTCGTAGCCGGACAATTGCGCCATCGCGAGCGTCAGCATCGGCCGCAACCGTTTGCCGCCCGAATTGATGAGGTGGTTGGCAACCTCCGGTATCATGGTCACTTGCGACCCGGTGCGCGCCAGGATCGCGGCATTGACTTTTTCCATATCGGGGGCGACCAGCTCGACCAGCCGGTTTATCGAAGCCTGTGGCTGCGATTCAAAAGGGATAACGACAGCCAAACGAGGCACTCCCGGAACGGACAAAACCAGAATAGAAACGCTACACTGAGCGGGCAAGTGCGCCGCTTTGCCGCGATAGCCGATTTTCGGCCGACACGGAACAGCTGCACCCCAATTGGCCCCGGATTACGGCATTGCGCCCGTGACCCCGTGCCGGACCGGCAGGATACGACCCCTTGCGCGAAATTGTCCGCACCAACGACCCCGTGCTGATCAACGCCATCGAAGCATTGTTCACGGGTGCCCATATTCCATATCTGGTCCTGGACCAGAATATGAGCGTACTGGAAGGATCAATCGGCATGCTGCCGCGGCGGATCCTGGTTGAGGACAGCGCAGAGCAGGAGGCTCGCCAGCTCCTCACGGACGCCGGTTTGGGCAAAGAAATGCGACCGCAGGCCAAATGAGCGAGAGTCCGGCTCAGGCACCCGACATCACCGACGACGCCATCCTGGACGGCCGGCTGCGGCTGCTGCAGCCAAGACGCGGCCACCGGTTTGGCCACGATGCCGTCCTGCTGGCCGCGGCTGTACCGGCACAGCCGGGCGAACGTATTGCTGAATTCGGCGCAGGCGTAGGCGCAGCCGGGCTAGCGCTGGCGTCGCGTGTCCCGGACATCGACCTGATCCTTTACGAAATCGATCCTCGGCTCTGCGCGCTCGCCGAGGAAAACGTCGTCCGTAACAACTTCGCCGGCCGCGCACACGTGACGGCGCAGGACGTTGCGAGCCTGTCGCCCACCCGTGACGTCAACCACGTCCTGATGAACCCGCCCTTCAACAGCGCGCGGCTGCAGCCCTCACCTGACCCCGATCGCCGCAGCGCGCATCAGGCGAACCCGGGCCTTCTCGCCGAATGGACCCGCGCTGCGCGCAACGTGCTGCGAGACGGCGGAACCCTGACCTTGATCTGGCGCGCCGAGGGACTTGCGGAGGTGACCGCGGCGTTGAGTGACGGCTTTGGCGCGATCACGTTGCTGCCAGTGTATCCGGCGCCGCGGCGGCTGGCCAACCGCGTCATCGTGAACGCTCACAAAGGCGCGGTTTCACCGCTCCGGATCCTGCCTCCGCTTCTTCTGAATGGCAGCGATCTGCGCCCGACCCCGGAAGCAGAATCGATCCTGCGACAAGGTTCAGCGTTGATCGTTGCCCAGGCCTGACGCTCGTTCAGCCGAGGCGCTCAGGTTTGGCGGCCGATCGCCCCTGCAAGGCCGAGATGTGTGCAAATGTCGCAATCGTTCCCAACAGGAGGATCAGCACATAAATCTTGATGGCCATGTTCGCACCTGGCCGGACGATCTGATGAATCCGGCCCCTTTTTCTCGGACCGCATTCACACTGCGTTTCGGTTAATGTCGTGTAACGAAAACACCGGTTCAACAGAAGTTGAGGGACTTTGATGGCTGAGATTTCGGGCGAGCAGGTCCGCCAATTTTTTGAACGGCTCATCCCTGCGCGATTACGCAGCAGCACACCAATTGTTCCCGTCGTCCGATTGACCGGCGTAATCGGATTTTCAACACCGCTGCGCCCCGGCTTCACTTTGTCGTCGGTCTCGCGGTTGCTGGACCGCGCTTTCACCATGCGGCGCGCGAAGGCGGTCGCCCTGATCGTCAATTCACCGGGGGGGTCGCCGGCGCAGTCGCACCTCATCTATCGGCGCATCCGCCAGCTCGCGACCGAGAAAAAGCTTCCGGTCCTCGTCTTCATCGAGGATGCCGGCGCATCGGGCGGCTACATGATCGCATGCGCTGGAGACGAGATCTATTGCGATCCGTTCTCGATCGTCGGCTCAATCGGCGTGATCGGCGCAACCTTCGGCTTCAACAAGGCGATGGAAAAGCTCGGCATCGAGCGGCGCGTCTATACCGCCGGCGACCGCAAGATGACCCTCGATCCGTTCCTGCCGGAAAATCCGGAAGACGTCGCCCATATCAAGGAAATCCAGAAGGACATTCACGAAGGCTTTATCGCGCTGGTGAAGGAGCGCCGCGGCGCCAAACTGACCGGCCCAGAATCGGCCTTGTTCTCCGGCGAATACTGGGCCGGCGAACAGGCGGTCGATCTCGGGTTGGTCGATGGTGTTGCAGAGGCGCGATCCTTCTTGCGAGCACGCTTCGGTGAAAACGTGTATCTGCCATTGATCGCCGAGCGCAGCTGGTTGGCGCGCCGGATGGGCGGGGCCGGCACGCAAATTCTCTCCGGACTTGCCCCGACTGGCGCAAATCTTGCCGCAGATGCTCTGTCAGCGGCAGAGGCGCGGGCCATCTGGGCCCGATACGGATTGTGATGTCGAAGCGCGGGATGAACGGCGTGATTACGACTTTTCCTCGAATGATCCTCTGGGCGGCGAGCACGGTTGCGGCATTTGCCGTCGCCTATCTCGCGCGTCGGGAATATCAGCGCGTCAACGCGGAGCTTGAAGAGGCCCGGCTGTCTCCGGTTGCGAGCAAGGCCGAGCGCGCCCAGCATCCAACACTGCGCCGCGACCCGCGAACCGGTATCTACACCCTTTAGCGCGGCCCCCAGGGTCCGATGCTGCCTGGCGAGGGCAGCGGGCTCCACGGACCTCGCTGCGACGGCTCCGACGATGGCGGCTCTCCGTCCGCACCTGTATCTTTCGTATCGATATGATCCGGCTCGGGCAGAGCGGCGAGCGGCCCGGGATCGTGACCGCCGGCCATTCGCACCAGGGCGTCAACACGGCTGTCGATCGATGGATGGGTGGCGAACAGGTCGGCAATACCCGACTGCGGATTGTCGACGCACATCTCCATCACTGCGGACGTGACGCCTTCCAGCTCGCCGCGATTCTCGATCTTGCGCAGCGCCATGATCATCGCGTCGGGATTCTTCGTCAGTTCGACGGCTCCGGCGTCGGCCAGATATTCGCGCGACCGTGACAATGCGAACCGGATCACCAGAGACAGAAACCAGGCGACGGCGATGACCACGATGGCGAGCAGGATCGCTGCGCCCGCGCCGCCCTTACGGTCGCTGCTGCCGCCCGAGGAGCCGCCGCCGCCCACCCGGATTCCACCGCGAAGCATGACGCGGAAGAAGATTTCCGCGGCGAACGAGACGACGCCGGCGATGACCACCGCGATCACCATCATCCGGACGTCGCCGTTCCGGATGTGCGTGAGTTCGTGGGCGAGCACGGCTTCGAGTTCGGCGTCGTTGAGCCGCTCGACGAGGCCGCTGGTTACGGTGATGGAATATTGCTTCTGATTGAGCCCGGTCGCGAAGGCGTTGAGAGCCGACGAATCCATCACCTTCAGCTTCGGCATCGGGATGCCACGCGAGATGCACAGATTTTCCAGCAGATTATAGAGCCGCGGCTGGTCCCGGCGGGTGACCTCATGCCCGCCGGTCAGCGCATCGATCATGCTCTGATGGAATCGATATGCGATCACGATCCAGATCGCGGTCGCGATGGTCACGAACGGCGCGGACGCGAACAGGTCGCTCACCGCGCGAGAGACAATGGTCTCGAAGGAGGCACGGTCGTCAAGAAACGCTTCGGCGACGAGGGCGCCGGCGAAGGTCATCAGATAGACGAGGAAGAACAGGCCAATCAGCAGCGCCACCGAGCGACGGCGGTTGCTGCGGATATGCGTGTACAGCCCGTAAGCCGCCATACGTCAGCGCCCCGCCGCGGCTGCCAGCGCCGCCACCATTGTTGCGAGCCGGTTCAGAACTTGACCTGCGGCACCTGTTCCACCTGCGTCCTCGTTTCGCCGAGATCGAAAAACTCGCGCTTGTGGAAGCCAAGCGAGCCGGCAACCAGCACTGCGGGGAAGCTCTCGATGCCGGTATTGTATTCCTGCACCGCGTTGTTGAAGAACCGCCGCGCGGCCGCGATCTTGTTCTCGATATCGGCCAGCTCGGTTTGCAGCTGCTGGAAATTGGTATTGGCCTTAAGGTCGGGATAGGCCTCGGCCAGCGCGAAAAGCTGGCGCAAGGCGCCGCTGAGCACGGTCTCGGCCGCCCCCTGCGCCGCCGGCCCCTGTGCCGCGATGGCCGCATTCCGCGCCTTCACCACAGCATCGAGCGTTTCGCGCTCGTGCGTCGCGTAACCCTTCACCGTCTCGACGAGATTGGGGATCAGGTCATGCCGCTGCTTGAGCTGGACATCGACATCCGCGAAGGCCTGGCTCACGCGCTGCCGCATGGCGACGAGGCCGTTGTAGATGGAGATCCCCCAGAAAACGAGGCCGGCAATCACCACAAGAATGATCAGGGAGGTGCTCATGGAATCTCCTTCAAAAGAATCGTCTCCGCCGCTGCGGCGATCTTAGCAATTCCCGGACGACAATGTGGGCATCGTTGGCAAGGAACCCGATTGTTGCGGGAGCGTTTAATTTTCGACCGTCTTATGTGCGATTGCAAGGAGAGGGATTTTCATGGTTTGGCGCCGCATGTTAGGCCGCGAGGAATTGACGCCGGTGCAATCCCGCCAAGGCTTCCTGGACCGGCCCGTCCTGCTGGTTCTGGTCGCAAGCGTTGCGATGGTCAGCGTCCTGTTCGGCCTGTTGCTGCTTGCGATTTAGAGGCGCGCGAGAGCTCCGCTACCTTATATGAGCGCGCAGGCGCAACCCATCGACATTCATTCCTCTGAGAATTCGATCACGACCTTGATGTCCTCCGGACGCGGCGTAAACGCTTCGCGCCAGTGCGAGAGGGGGACACGACGTGTGATGATACGATTTAGCCAGCCCCGGTCGGTGCGAGCGAGTGCATCGGCGGCCAACTCGTAATGCCGCCGATTGGCATTCACCGAACCGAATACCACTTCATTTCCGAGCACCAATTTTCGGTTGAATCCGCCAATATCGAACTCCGTCTTTTGGCCGGATGAAGACACGCCGAGCAGGCACACGATGCCCGACAGCGCGCATCGATTGATCGCTTCAACGATGATTGACGGCGCCGCGGTGCATTCCATGACGACGTCGAACGTCAGATCGCGCAGAGATCGCACATCGGCGTGATGGATGGCGCCGAGATCCCGAACCAGCTTCGGCTTCGGCCCTGCTGTATGGCGGTCCAGCACATGCACCTCGAGGCCGCGCTGCGTTCCCATCATCGCGGCCAACAATCCGATCGGACCTGCGCCCGTCACGAGGACCGTGCCTGCCGACCAGGCGTTGGACCTGCGGCCCACCGTTTCGACATGATCCCAAGCCTTCGCAACGATGCTGGCCGGCTCCATCAACACACCCGTGAGGCCAAGGCCGCGATCGATCTTCACGGCGAAATCCGGCTCGATCCGAAAGCGCTCTGAGCCAAATCCATGGCGCTCCTTGATTCCACGCTCCGTGAAAAGCCCGTTGCGGCACATGTCCCATTCGCCGGCCGCGCAGGAAAGACAAGGCACCGGATCGGGACGACGCACGATGCCGACAACAGCGTCGCCAGGGACAAATCCGCAGTCCGCGGGCGCATCCTGCACGACGCCAAGCGACTCATGACCAAGTACAAGCCGCTCGACGCCAGGCGGCGCTTCGCCATAAAGACCTTCGAGGATTTCGTGATCCGTGCCGCAGATACCCAGAGCGCGGGTTCGCACCAGGATCGCGCCATCAGTGGGAGGCGGCTCGGGAAGTTCATCAAGCCGCACTGAACCGGCAACGCCCGGCAACACTGTTACCGCGCGCATTACACGCACCTCTTGGTAGCCAAGTTACGAAGCCGAGGTGTGAGTCTCATGAAGCATCCATTCATGACTTCACGAACGGCTGCTTTCCGAAAACCGTTCCGTGTCGTGTTGCGAATACGGCTGCATCAAGAAGGAACTGTGTGGAACCTTTGGCGTTTGACTGCTGACGTTGAACTTCGCACCCGGCGATTGCCTCAAGGGCTCTGAATGGGGTTCGCGCACGGTTTCTCAACAGCGGAGGCTGGCTATGACGCTCGGCACTATTCTTGTCATCATTCTGATCCTGATCCTTGTGGGTGCGATCCCGAGCTGGGGTTACAGCCGCAACTGGGGTTACGGACCATCCGGAATTGTAGGCGTGGTGCTCGTGGTGGTGTTGGTATTGTTATTGATGGGCCGGCTCTGACGGCACTCCACAATTCAAAGGCCGGAGCATCAGCTCCGGCCTCTTTGTTTGTGCGTAGCTTTCAGGAATCGCAGCGCACGCCGATATGAGCGTATGCCGGCATGGTGACAGGGCTGAAGGCGGGCTCGCAGCCTTCCGGCAAGCGATCGCGCGGCGCTTGATTGGGCGTTTCACGAACGGGCTGCACCGGCATATTTCGGGTCGTCGCGGGCCGCGGAGTGCGGACCGCGCTTTCCATTACGGACCCTGAGTTGCGCACGACGATGGTCGTCTTCTCGGCAGGCAGATCGAAGACGCGCGCACCGCCGGCACGATCGCTGGATGGCGTCGCGAGGCGATCAGCCTTCCCCGAGGGCGCGTCGTGAAAGATACGCAGATCAAGATCCGTCAGCAAAAGCGATTGCGCGATTATTCCGATGGAGGATCCCGCCGCGCAGGCGAGTGCGATGCCCACGACGGCGCAAGCGAGCTTGCGCAACATGGCCCCTGTTCTCCCGAAGAAGCGCTCGCAGGCTCATCATCTGGCCTGCTTGTGTTCCCGCAGACAACGCCTTGGCGCCCCGGCTGTTCCACCCGGGCTTTCAGGCCACGAGCTGATTTTTCGGCACCGCGACCCGACAGGTCAGCCCTTCGGAGACAAAATCCAGTTCCACCTTCGCGTCCAATACCCGCGATAGGTTATGCTCGATAACGACACTGCCGAAACCGCGCCGTTTCGGCACCGCGACCTTAGGACCGTCGCTTTCGCGCCACAGCAATTCCACCCCACCGTCGGACAGGGTCTTCCAGCTGATATCGACATGGCCGCGCGAACGCGACCACGCGCCGTGCTTCGAAGCGTTTGCCGCCAATTCATGCAACGCAAGGCCGAGACTCTGCGCAGCTTCCGGTTTCAGGCGAATGTCTGGCCCCGTCATTGATAGCTGATCGGGATTTTGATCCAGATAGTGAGAGAGTTGCATCCGCACGAGTTCGCGAAGCGAGGCGCCATGCCAGCTTTCCTGGACCAGGAGGTCATGCGAGCGCGCCAAAGCCTGCACACGGGCGCTGAACCTCTCCAGAAACGTCTGAACGTCGCCGGTATGTCGGGCCGTCTGCCGCGCCATCGCCTGGATGACCGCAAGCAGGTTTTTCGAGCGATGCGTCAGTTCGCGCATCAAGAGCCTAAGATGCGCTTCGCTCTGCTTCTGGTCGGTGACATCGACCGCGGCTCCGGTCAGTCCGATCGCACTCCCGGAAACGTCCCGCATCGGTTCCAGATGAAAATCGTACCACCGTGTCACATCGCCGTGCTCGAACCGGAATTGCGCATCGCGCGCTTCGCCCTGCTCCAGCACCTCATGTTTGAGCGCGACCATTGCCGCTGCGTTGCCGTCCGGCAGGATGTCGTCATCGGTCTTGCCCTGGATGTCCTTGGGATCAAGTCCGAACAGCGACTTGCTGACCGACGTGTAGCGAAGATCCCTGTCCTGCGTGAAAACCGCGACATTGGACCCGCGAAGCGCGAATTCGTAGCGTTGAGCGGCGGTAGCCAGGTCTTCACTCAATCGACGCTGTTCGCTTTCCAGTGATCGCATGCGGCTGACGTCGACGGCGGTACACATGATGCCCTCGATCGAGCCGTCGCTTGCGACGATCGGATCGACGTGTAGCGCCATCAGGGCTCGCCGCTCTGGCGTGATGAAAGACACCTCGCAATCGCCCGGCTCGCCGGTGGCGAGCACGCGGCGCTTCAGCTCGACCAGGGCCGGCTGTTCGGTCGAGATACCAAGCTCATCATCAGTACGACCGAGCAGGCTCGATGTCGCGTCATCATTCCGCGATCCGACCACCCAGTTGTAACGAAGATCCCGATCCTGTGCGAAGGCCTGGATATTTGCCCCGCGTAACGCGAGCTCAATCCGACCCATGAGTTGTTGGCATTCCAGCCTCGCGCGGTTCGCTTCATCGCGGGTGCGTACAAGTTCCGCATGAGTCTCCGCATGCCGCCTGGTTTCCCGTTCGAGGAGGCCTTGCAATTGTTCGGCATTCGCCTGCCTGGACGGGCTCGCCGGCGTGCCGCTTGGCTCTCGCGTGACCGGGCTGCTCCCCCTGACCTTCTTCACCGCTTAAAATCCCGCATTGGACGCGTGCGCCCGGCGTGGAGGCAACAGCACATCGATATTGCCAGTTTGAACGACGACCGCCGGTCCCTGCGCTGCTGCTCAACGCATGGAGAACGTCATATGTTTCGGGCGGTTACGCTCACAACTCTGTTTCGGTCGCGAAACCGCAGGTCGCAAGTTCGGCCAGGGCTGGAGAATACGGAACGAAGTCTCGGCTTGCGAATTGGAAGCTCAGCCGGCCGTCATCCCCTCCCCCTCGTGCTCGGTCGGCTCGTTTCAGGGCGTGGCTCGGTTATACCGGACCACGCCCTTTTTTATTCCCCGCACTCGGAGTTAGAGCCAAGCGGGCGTTGGCCCGCTTGGTCGTGAACCACAATCAGCTGGCGCGCCGCTCGCGACGCCTCGCATTGCGCTCAAAGAACAGCGCCTGACTGATCACCGCCGAGACCGTCGCCGGCTGGAACGGCTTCGCAATCAGGAAGGCGGGTTCGGGACGTTCGCCGGTCAGGAAACGTTCCGGATAGGCGGTGATGAAGATCACCGGGACCTCGAAGGAGCGCAGCAACTCATTGACCGCGTCGAGCCCGGACGAGCCGTCGGCAAGCTGGATATCGGCAAGGATGAGCCCCGGACGCTTCGCCTTCGCCAGCGTGATGGCCTCCGAGTGGGTCCGCGCCACGCCGAGCACGCGATGTCCAAGGCTCTCAACCAGCCCCTCCAGATCCATCGCGATGAAGGGCTCGTCCTCGATGATCATGACATCGGTGGCTATCTCGGCGGCGAGCTCGCGGCCGGATTCCTCGACCAACTGCCTCAACGTCGGAACGTCGACGTCAAGAATTGTGGCGGCATCGGCTTCCGAAAAGCCTTCGAGTGCAATCAGGAGGAAGGCCTGGCGGGGTCGCGGGGTGATCTGGCTGAGACGCTGCTCTGCTGGCAGAGCGGTGCTGTCGGGCCCGCTCTTGGAATTGACCACCACCGAATTCCAGATCTTGCTGAAGAGATGATACAGCGCCACCCGGGGCGACGATGCACTGTCCAGGATGGACGTATCTTCGATCAATGCCTCAAGGGCGGCCGCGACATAGGCGTCCCCGGAAGATTGACTGCCCGTCAGAGCGCGCGCATAGCGGCGCAGGAACGGCAGATAAGGTGCGATTGCTTGCGAAGTGGACACTGAATCCCTCCCGTTGGGCCTATGAGGTCGCGGCCCCAACGCGTCTTAGCAAAAAAAGTTCCGGACGGCGGAACCTTCTGCTGTGCCAAGCATTGCGAACGGTAATGGGGACCGGTTCCAGTCAGAGCCGGCGAGGACGAAATGAGAACACCGAAACCTGGCAAGTCACCCTCCATGCAGCCGGATGCCATGAGCCAAAAGAACGCCTCCGGGCTGAACCGGGAAATTCAGAACAAGATCGGTCAGCAATTGCGGGCCATTTACGATGACGTCGTCCAGGAAGGCGTTCCGGATCGGTTCGCCGATCTTCTGAAGCAGCTTGATAAAGCGCCGGCGGAAGGAAAATCCGAATGAGTGTCGATCCGGCTCTGAGAGACCAGATCCTGGCGGCCATTCCGAGCCTGCGCGCGTTTGCTATTTCACTTTCTGGCAACGTGGACCGGGCGGACGACCTCGTACAGGAAACCATCCTGCGGGCACTGGCCAATATCCAGTCCTTTCAGCCTGGCACCAACTTGCCAGCCTGGCTTTTCACGATCCTGCGCAACCTCTTCCGGTCGGAATATCGCAAGCGCCGCCGGGAGGTCGAGGACGCCGACGGCAGCCTCGCCGAAACGCTGAAATCGCATCCCGACCAGATCGGCCGGGTCGAGTTTCAGGAGTTCAGGGCGGCGTTGGCGCAACTGCCTGCCGAGCAGCGCGAAGCGCTGATTCTGGTCGGCGCGTCCGGGTTCTCCTACGAAGAAGCAGCCGATATCTGCGAATGTGCGGTCGGCACCATCAAGAGCCGCGTGAACCGGGCACGCAGTCGTCTCGCCAAATTGCTGGAAGTCGACAACATCGACGAATTCGGTCCTGATCACGCAACCCGCGCCGTGTTGATGCGTCACGAAAACTGACGCCTCCGCGGCCGCGACGGCCGGTTGCCCCCGACGCATTGTCATCCGGAACGCTTCGGCGCCTGTCGCCGTTGAGGGATCGACTGTCGCTATCGGAGCCGAAAGGTGAAAACGAAAACGTCCGATGCGCTTGAACGACCCATCGTCCAACAGGCGTGCGACCACCAGAATGTGGGCGGTCCAAACCTTTTCGAGAGAGCGGCCTGCGCGATCGCCTACCTCAGTGGCAGGCCGGGCGCCTTTCTCATTGCCGCCTTGATGATCGCGGTCTGGGCGATCAGCGGGCCTGTGTTCGGCTTCAGCGACACCTGGCAATTGGTGATCAACACCTCGACCACCATTGTTACCTTTCTCATGGTCTTCCTGATCCAGAACTCGCAGCACCGCGATACGGCTGCGATCCAGATCAAGCTCGCGGAACTGATTCTGCGGCTCGATGGCGCTGACGACAAGCTCGCCACCGCCGAGGACCTTTCCGACGAGGAGCTTGAGCGGCTGCACCGCGAATATCGCGAGCGCGCCGACA
>NZ_DATMRX010000052.1:0-4297 GCF_035565855.1 Pseudorhodoplanes sp. | reverse complement strand
CGCCTGCGGAAGGCGCTTAACGCAATCGGGTTGGCTTAGCGCAATGCCCCTTCATCTCATCAAGCTGTCCGTCGGAACCGATTCCATCGCCGATCTGCAGGGCTGGATCGACGACAAGATCAAGGCGCAGAAGAAGCGCGGCGTGAAGAAGCCGGAGCGCATTCACACCACGCGCATGGTGCCCAAGCGCGCCGACGAACTGAAAGACGGCGGCTCGATCTACTGGGTGATCAAGGGCCAGATCATGTGCCGCGAGACGATCCTCGACATCCGGCCCTTCACCGACAAGGACGGCATCCATCGCTGCAAGCTGGTGCTCGATCCCAAATGCGTGCCCGTCGAGCCGCGGCCGCGCTCGGCCTTTCAGGGCTGGCGCTACCTCGACCCCAAGGAAGCGCCGCGCGATCTCACCAAGGCGGCCAAGGGCGCGCTCAACATGCCCGAGGAGATGCGCCGCGAGCTGATGCAGTTGGGGCTGCTGTAAAAATGAACGCTAAAACTCAGCGTCGCCCCCGCCAACGGGTCCGCGCAAAGCGCGGCCCGATGACAGGCTCCGGCGGGGACCCATAACCCCTGTGTTCGCGATGCGGATGACGCGGTGGCTATGGGTCCCGGGCCTCGCTACCGCTCGCCCGGGACGACAAGAGAGAATGGCGACCCCAGAAAATAGTCCTTGACTATTATCCTTACAATAGGATAACGTTGCTCTGTCCGATCCGGCCGGGGGCGCTGTCATGAGGCGTCTTGTCAGTGGGAAAGGATGCGGTGCCCGCGGGCCTGGGGATTACGCATCCCAGGCGCTCGGGCGGCGTCGGGGCTCCGCCCGGAGGCACTATGACCTCCCGCGAGGAGCTCGCTGATGGTGCGCGCTACCCATCGCAAGATGGATCAGCCGCCAGAAGCGCGGCCCGGCGTCGTAACGACACCGCGATGGAGCGCCGCGGGGCGCAGGCCTTCTCCGATCGCAAGGAGGGGCCGTGCACCGCAAGGTGCACACTTTGGGCGCTTCGCGGCGCTCCATTCCCTCGGCATGTCCGGAGGGGAAAGGGAATACGGCGTGACCCGCGCCGCCTAAAGAACAGGGCCAGCAGAGCGTTGGCTGTTTGATAACGGGCTGTTTGAAAATTGAATTGGTCTTCGTCGTCCCCGCCAACGGGTCCGCGCAAAGCGCGGCCCGATGACAGGCTCCGGCGGGGACCCATAACCCCAGTGCCCGCAATTCGGATCGCGCAGTGGCTATGGGTCCCGGGTCTCGCTGCGCTCGCCCGGGACGACCGAAGTGGGGTTTTGCATGCGCGCTTCAGCCTCCCCACGAGCGGGAGGGTGAAGAAACAAAAAAGCCGGAGCATTTGCCCCGGCTTCGTCATTCCCGATCGCGGACCGCTCAGCTACGAAACGCCGGTTTGGCGCGGCGGCGATCATTGGCCGGCTGATAGGCGACGCGGCAGTGGAAGCTGCAGTAAGGCTGATCCTCGGCGCTCTCGCCGCCACAGAAAAAGAAATCCGGGCCCGACGGGTCACCCACAGGCCAGTGACAGGTGCGCTCGCTGAGCTGCAGCAAGGTCTTGCGCTGCTCGACCGGAATCTCGAGCAGTTCCGGTTCCGGCTCGGCCTCGTAGTCGTAAGCGAGGGCGGTGTTGCCGCGAACCTGCGGCCGCTGCACCCGGATCATGTGGCCGGAGGTGCGCGCTTTGCGCGGTCGCGGCGCCGTGGTCGAGGGGCTCTTGGCGCGGCCCGACAGGCCGAGGCGGTGCACCTTGCCGATCACCGCATTGCGGGTGATGCCACCGAGCTCGGCTGCGATCTGGCTGGCCGAGAGGCCATCCGACCATAGCTTTTTCAAGAGTTCGACCCTCTCGTCGGTCCAGCTCATTGGGCGTTCCCCTCGGCGTCCAGGTCTCAGATAGAATCCATCCCCCTCGTCCGACACGGGTTTTCGTGCCCGAACGTGTTACGCTTCAGGGATGAACCAGAATTTGGTGGCGACACGCACGATATGTCGTAGCGCCTGACCAAAAAACTACACTATGGGTTGACTCTCTCGCAAGCTTTTGCAACCGGCCAAAGACCATCTACCAACAGGTTTTCCTTTAGAATCCGCAGTTGCGGTGAAATTGAGTCGGCCGAATCGGTTCCGTCGTTCGGTTGACTTGGGGCCGACCTGGCCTAAAATGTCTCAAGTGCCGCCCGGCGAGGCGGCACGTTTCGTTTCGGGCGCCGCCAGCCGGGAAAACGCTCTCGTCCAAGGATCGCGGCCTGCGGGCCGACCGACGGCAGAGTCTTCGGCGAAGACATTGAACCGCCTCGGCAATTGTCCGGGGGCGGTCTCGTTTTCCCGTTCGGTCCGCGTCCGGCGTCGTAATTTTCGTTTTGTCAAAGACAAGAGACTGGCCGTGAGCTCGCATCTGTTGCCGACCTATGCCCGTGCCGACCTCGCTTTCGAGCGGGGCGAAGGTGTTTGGCTGACCGCGACGGACGGCCGCCGCTATCTAGACTTCACCTCCGGCGTCGCCGTCAACGCGCTCGGTCATGCACATCCGCACATGGTGGAGGCGATTACCGCGCAGGCGCAAAAGCTCTGGCACACCTCGAACCTGTACCGCATTCCGGAAGGCGAGCGGCTCGCCGAGCGGCTCTGCAATCTGTCCTTCGCCGACTACGTGTTCTTCCAGAACTCCGGCACCGAGGCGATGGAATGCTGCATCAAGATGGCGCGGAAATACCAGTACGCTTCCGGCAAGCCGGAGCGGAACCGCATCATCACCTTCGAAGGCGCGTTCCACGGCCGCACGCTGGCGGCGCTGTCGGCGACCGGCAACAAGAAGTATCTCGAGGGCTTTGGCCCCAACATGCCGGGCTTCGACCAGTTGCCGTTCGGTGACATCGAGACCGTGAAAAAGGCCGTGACGCCGGAGACCGCCGCGATCATCGCCGAGCCGGTGATGGGCGAGGGCGGCGTGCGCGTCGTTGCGCATGAATTTTTGCGCGCTCTTCGCAAACTGTGCGACGACAACGGCCTGCTGCTGATTTTCGACGAAGTGCAGACCGGCATCGGGCGCACCGGCGATCTGTTCGCCTATCAGCACACCGGCGTCACGCCGGACATCATGGGTCTCGCCAAGGCGCTCGGCGGCGGCTTCCCGATCGGGGCTTGTTTGGCCACCGCGGAAGCGGCCAAGGGCATGACGCCCGGCACGCATGGTTCCACGTTCGGCGGCAACCAGCTCGCCATGGCCGCGGCCAATGCCGTGCTCGACATCGTCGCCGACAAGGCGTTCCTCGATGACGTCAAGCGCAAGGGCCTTCTGTTCAAGCAGCGGCTCGCCGAGATCCGCGATCGTTTCCCGTCGGTGGTTGCCGAGGTGCGCGGCGAGGGCCTCTTGATCGGCCTGCGCATGGTGCCGCCGGTCGGCGAGATGGTCGATGAATTGCGCAACGAGGAGATGATCACCGTCGCCGCCGGCGACAATGTGGTGCGTCTCCTGCCGCCACTCATCATCAACGACGAGGAAATCGGCGAGGCTGTCCGGCGCATCGAGCGCGCCTGCGCCAAACTCGCCCAGGCTCATCCGCGGCAGGGCGATCCCGCTGCCAAGCAGGGGGCCGTGGCATGAGCGGCGATATCCGGCACTTCCTCGATCTCACCGACATCCCGAAGCCGACGCTGAAGGAGATGATCACGCACAGCCGCGCCATGAAGGAGCGGCAGAAGCGCGGCGAGGGCCCCAAGCCCCTCGAAGGCAAGACCCTGGCGATGATCTTCGACAAGCCGTCGACGCGCACGCGCGTGTCGTTCGATGTCGGCATGCGTCAGCTCGGCGGCGAAGCCATCATGCTGACGTCTCAGGAGATGCAACTCGGCCGCGGCGAAACCCTCGGCGATACCGCGCGCGTGCTGTCGCGCTTCGTCGACGCCATCATGATCCGCACGCTCGATCACGAGTCGGTGGCCGAGATCGCGAAGAATGCCACCGTGCCGGTGATCAACGGCCTGACGCGGCGCTCGCATCCCTGCCAGGTGCTGGCCGACGTCATGACCTTCGAGGAGCATCGCGGCCCGATCACCGGGCGCACCATCGCCTGGACCGGCGACGCCAACAATGTGCTGGCCTCGCTGATGCATGCCGCCGAGCGTTTCGATTTCGAACTGCGCGTGGCCTGTCCGGCGGAGTTGAAGCCGAAGAAGTGGCTGATGGATTGGGCCAAGTCGTCCGGCGCCAATATCAAGGTCGGCGACGATCCGGAAGCGGCCGTCAAGGATGCGGATTGCGTGTTCACCGACACCTGGGTCTCGATG
>NZ_DATMRX010000051.1:0-2850 GCF_035565855.1 Pseudorhodoplanes sp. | reverse complement strand
TTTCCGATGGGCCGATCCTGGAAGCAATGCTCCGGCAAGGCCGCCCGACAAGACGGTTGATCGGATCGGCCGCTGCGCCTATCTGCCTTGTATGTCCGAGACAATCCCCGGCACGGCGCCTCGCCGCATATCCTGGGCCCTGGTGGCGGCAGGACTTGGCTTCGGCGCGCTGGCCGCGCTCGCGGTCGCGCTTTGGATTTACTACGGGACTGCTGTTTTTTTCGAGATCGTGCGTGCAGGCATCGCCGCCTGCTTGTGATCCCCTTGCCGTGATGTCCCGATGAAGCCGCAGACCGTTCGCATCGTCACGTTGATTGCTGCCTTCATTGCCGGGCTGGCGATATTCTCGGCGGCGATCTTCATGTTCGTCGGCCGGCTGCCGACGCCTATTCCGGCGCCCTCGGCGATCGGCGGACCGTTCAGGCTTGTGGATCAGCGCGGCGAGGTGGTGACGCAGGATGCGCTCAAGGGCAAGCCGTCGCTCATCTTCTTCGGCTTCACGCATTGCCCGGATATCTGCCCGACGGCGCTGTTCGACATGAGCGAGGTGTACAAGGCCCTCGGCCGCGATGGCGACAAGCTGCAGGCCTATTTTGTCTCGGTCGATCCGGAGCGAGACACGCCGGATATCCTGAAGGAATATCTGTCGAGTTTCGATCCGCGGATCCGCGGTCTGACCGGAGAGCCCTCGGCCGTCACGTCGATGGAGAAGGCGTACAGGGTCTATTCCAAGAAAGTCCCACTCGATGGCGGCGACTATACGATGGATCACACGGCGCTGGTCTATCTGATGGACAAGGAAGGCCGCTTTGTCGCGCCCTTCAACATGAAGCGAAAGCCGCAGGACGCGGCGGCGGAATTGCGCCGCTATCTCTGATTTTGCTTTTTCAAGCGGCCTGAGGATCGCCGGTGGCTTCCTGCCGCGATGTCCGCGCGCGTCCGTGGTCGGTCTTCTCCCAGTGGTACGGGGCGCGGATGAGCTGAAACGCCGCGCGCCACGCCGCGACCGACAGCAGCAGCCAATAGAGCGGCAGGAGCAGCAGATAGGGCGCGCTGCGCAACAGCCTGCGCCGGGATAGTCCGATGAAGCCGACCAGTCCGGAAAGAAGGTAGCCGGCGATCAGCGAGACGAAATACAGGCCCGCGAAGATCTGCTCGAACGTGCCGGACTTGCCGGCAAAGAGCAGGCCTGACGCAACCTGACCGATAATGACGCCGGCGAATATGCCGTGCACCAGCGCGGCGAGCACCGCGCCGCCGATCACGAGCTGGAAGACGAGGAAACCGCCGGCGCCGAGTTCCTGCCAGAGCTTGCGCGGCGCACGCATGTGGACGGCCCAGGTCTGCAGGTAACCCTTGAACCAGCGCGTGCGCTGCCGGATCCATGGCATCAGCCGGCCCGGTGCTTCTTCGTAAGTCGAGGACTGCACGAGGGTCGTGCGATAGCCGGCGCGAGCCAGCCGGATGCCGAGATCCGCATCCTCCGTCACGTTGTAGGGGTCCCAGCCGCCAAGTCCGCGCAGCGTCGGCGTATGGAAGTGATTGGACGTGCCGCCGAGCGGCAATGGCATGTGCCATGCGGCAAGGCCCGGCAGGAACACGTCGAATAGCCCTGCATATTCGGCGGTGAACAGGCGTGTGAGCCAATTGTCGCGCGTGTTGTCGATGGTCAGCCGCGCCTGCACGCAGGCAAGCCTCGGATCGCCACGTTCGAATGCCGACAGCGCGATGCGAAGTTGGCCTGTTTCGGGGCGGTCCTCGGCATCGAACACCGCGACATAGCGGCCGCGCACGAAGGGCAGGGCGGCGTTCAAGGCTTTCGGCTTTGTCCTCGGCCCGGCAGACGGCGCGATCACGATCTCGAATGGCGGAGGAAGATCCATCATGTTGAGCGCGAACCGCGTTTCGAGATCGTCGCTTTCGACGACGAGTTTGATGTCGAGCCGCTCCTTTGGATAATCCAGTCGCGACAAGGCTGCGATCAGGCCGCGCGTCGCTTCGGCTTCGCGGTACAGCGCGACGATGATCGAGTACAGCGGCAGGTCGTCATCTCCGACCCGCGCATGCTCATCGTCGGGCGCGGACGAAAGCAGCGTCGCGACGACGCGTAACCCGCTCCAGCTCAGGAACATGATCGCCAAGGCGATATCGATCGCGATGGTCACGGGGGACTGGAATGCGAAGAGGCCAGCGACGCAGGACATCGCGGCGGCGAACCATCGCAGCGGCAGGCGGCTGCGGACCGAGCCGGCCGACAAGGCAGGGCTGTAGGCGCGCATGTCGAACGCGGCGCGGCACGACACCGCGACGCTGGCCTCGCGATGGGCAAAGTCGCGCATCTCCTCCATGGTCGTCAGCGCTATCCGCGAACGCATGTCCGGGTAACGCTGCAGCGTCGCTAGGAGGAAGCGCGCCGACAGATGCCACGGTGCAACCACCCATGTCAGCTCGCGGCCGTTTCGGATCGGGATGATCCCGGTTGCGAGACCCGCGATCAGGCGGTCATCGTCGACCGGGCATGCCGAGCGCGGCATCTGGCCGAGGGTGGCGACCGCAAGCCCGGAATGCCGCGCAAGGCACTGCACGTAATCGCGGTCGGTCAGGACGCCGGCGGTGACCAGGACCCGGTCCGCCCCGGTCCCGATTTCGGCCGCCCGCAATTCCGCGGCCGCAATCTGCGCCGGAGACAGAAGATGGCGCACGCAGTCGATTTCGGGGCAGGCAGCGAGCCGGGCACGAATCCGTGCCGAATCGGATTCCGGCCTTGAACCCGGCCGCGGGCCGTAAGACATATCGCGCGCATGCCGGCCGGCCGGCTCGGCATGTGACCTGGGCCCCCGCATGGCCGCC
>NZ_DATMRX010000050.1:0-5846 GCF_035565855.1 Pseudorhodoplanes sp. | reverse complement strand
GGATCTGATCCTCGCCGGCGCCATCATCACCATCCTGGTCAACCCGTTTTATTTCGTAGCCGTCACCTATCTTAAAAAACGCCTCCAGATCATCGACCGAACCGTGCTCACCAAGGCGCCGCCACCGCCGGAGGAGCCGGAGGAAATTCCCGAGACCAGCCTCACCAATCATGCCGTCATCGTCGGCTACGGCCGTGTCGGCACCATTCTCGGCGCCCGCCTCAAGGCGGAAAATCAGCCTTACCTCGTCATCGAGGACCGCAAGCAGGCCGCCGAGACAATCCGTCAGAGCGGTATCGAGGTCGTTCAGGGCAATGCCGCCGACCCGCGCATTATCAAGGCGGCCAACTTGCCCGGCGCGCGCTGGCTGTTCATCGCAATCCCCGACGGCTTCGAAGCGGGCCAGGTCGCAGAGCAAGCACGCAAACTCAATCCCAAACTCGACATCATCGCGCGGGCCCATTCCGACGCCGAGGTCGAGCATCTCGAGAAGCACAAGGCCAACTTCGTCATCATGGGCGAACGCGAAATCGCTTACGGCATGCTGGAGCACGCCTTCGGCGCGTTCCCCGCCGAGCCGCAGCCGGATAATTCCGAGGCTCAGCCGTCTTAATTCAGGCGCCGCAATACGTGCGGCAGCGCCTCCGGCAGATCTTCCGAAATCAGCCCGCGGCCGGCGATTTGCCCGCATTCGCCATGCAGCCAGACCGCCGCACAAGCCGCCTCGAACGCCGGCATGCCTTGCGCGAGCAGTCCGGTGACAAAGCCTGCCAGCACGTCGCCGGAACCAGCCGTCGCGAGGTCCGCAGGCGCATTGGCCGCAATCGCTGCCCGGCCATCGGGAGCGGCCACGACCGTATCGGCGCCCTTCAGGAGCACTATCTGGCCGATGGCTTTGGCTGCGGCGCGGGCGCGCTCGATTTTCGACGGATTCTCAATGATTTCCTTTTGGCCGTTGAATAACCGGGCGAATTCGCCTTCATGCGGCGTGAGAACCGCTTCATGTGCCGGTTTAAGAGCTTTGGCGAGCACCGCCGCCTGACGCGAGAAGCTCGTGATGGCGTCGGCGTCGAGCACCAGTGAGCGCCGCGCCTTGGCGGCCGCCATCACCATGTTCTTCGTTGCCGTGCCCACGCCCTGACCCGGACCGAGGAGCACGGCATTCATCCGCTTGTCCTTGAGAAGCTGCGTCAGCCCCCTGGCACCCGCCGCCTGCCGCACCATGACCGCCGTGAGACTTGCGGCCAGCACCGGGATCGCATCCTTCGCGGCTGCCACCGTTACGAGCCCCGCGCCCACGCGCAGCGCGCCGCGTGCGGCAAGCCGCGCTGCGCCGGTCATGAACATCGGCCCGCTTACGACGATGGCATGGCCGCGGCTGTATTTATGGCCGCCCGGCTCCGGTTGCGGAAACGACGCCCGCCAAAGCGCGGGAGTGTTCTCGAACATTTGCGAGCCGCATGCCGTTACGGTCGCATCGGCAATACCGATATCCGCGACCCGCACTTGGCCGGCGAACAGTCTTCCGGGTAACAACAAGTGTCCGGGCTTCTTGCGGCAGAACGTAATCGTTTCGTCTGCCTGCACGGCGACGCCCCAAACGGCTCCCGTCGTACCGTCAATGCCGCTCGGCAGATCGACTGCGAGCACGTGTGCCCCTGCACTTCTGGCGGCGTTGATCGTCTCCACCGCCGCTGCAATCTCTCCGGTGAGAGGCCGTGAAAGTCCGGCACCAAACAGTGCATCGACCACTGCACCCGTTTTCATCAAGGCGTCTTTATCGATTGGCGTGATCTCGCCCGTCCAACGCTGCAAAGCGAGCGCCGCATCGCCCCTGACCGCGTCGCGCTCGCCGAGCAGCATTACGTGCACATTGCAGCCGCGCTCGGAAAGCAATCGCGCGCAGACGAAGCCATCGCCGCCGTTGTTTCCCGGCCCGCAGACCACCGCGACCGGCGTGCCGGCCTGATGCCGGGCAAGGATCGCGTCGGCGACTGCCCGGCCCGCCTTCTCCATCAGAACGATCCCCGGTGTGCCGGCCTCGATGGTGCGGCGGTCGGCCTCGGCCATTTCACGGGGCGTCAGAATTTCGTTCGTCATCCCATTTCAGTCCGTTTCAAAAAATGCACAACAATTGGGCATATTGGTCATTCTGCAGGCACCCGTTCTTTACCCACTTCGCTTAATGAGAAGGCAAACACACGTATCCTTTTGTAAATACTGGATTTATTGATGCAGGCGACGTTTGGCACAAGACCTGCAATTGCCTTCCTGCCCGGGTCCGTGTGAGCAGGCGGGAGCTGTTTGCGCGACACCGGGCGCCCGTTCCTCGGGCAGCCACGAAGGGAACGTCATGAAAAAGATCGAGGCCATCATCAAGCCGTTCAAACTCGACGAGGTGAAGGAGGCGCTCCAGGAAGTGGGGCTGACCGGCATCACCGTGATCGAAGCCAAGGGTTTCGGTCGCCAGAAGGGTCATACCGAACTCTATCGCGGCGCCGAATATGTCGTCGACTTCCTTCCGAAGGTGAAGATCGAAATCGTCCTGAACGACGAAATGGTCGAGAAAGCCGTCGATGCCATCCGCCGTGCCGCGCAAACCGGCCGCATCGGCGACGGCAAGATTTTCATTTCCAATATCGAGGAGGCGATCCGCATCCGCACCGGAGAGTCCGGCAGCGACGCCATCTAATCCGCTTTTCATCTCACAACCATCTTCCCCGGAACGGGGAACCGAACCGCCACAAGGGGGCAAGTCAATGACGAAGAATGCCAAGGATGTCCTGAAGCTGATGAAGGATCAGGACGTGAAGTATGTCGATTTCCGTTTCACCGATCCGCGCGGCAAGTGGCAGCATGTCACTTTCGACGTTTCGATGGTCGACGAGGAGATTTTTGCCGAAGGCACGATGTTCGATGGCTCGTCCATCGCCGGCTGGAAAGCGATCAACGAATCCGACATGGCGCTGATGCCCGATCCGACCACCGCCTGCATCGATCCGTTCTTCGCGGAGACGACGCTCTCGATCGTCTGCGACGTGCTCGAGCCGACTACGGGCGAGCCCTATAACCGCGACCCGCGCGGCATCGCCAAGAAAGCCGTCGCCTACATGAAGTCCACGAATATCGGCGACAACGTCTATTTCGGACCGGAAGCCGAGTTTTTCGTGTTCGACGACGTGAAGTTCAAGGCCGACCCCTATAACACCGGCTACAAGGTCGACTCGGTCGAGCTGCCGTCCAACATGGATACCGACTACGAAGGCGGCAACCTCGGCCACCGCATCCGCACTAAGGGCGGCTACTTCCCCGTCCCGCCGATGGACTCGGCGCAGGACATGCGCTCCGAAATGCTCGGCGCCATGGCCAAGATGGGCGTCGTCGTCGAGAAGCATCACCACGAAGTTGCTTCCGCGCAGCACGAGCTTGGCATGAAATTCGGCCCGCTGGTCACGATGGCCGACCACCTGCAGGTCTATAAGTATTGCATCCACCAGGTCGCCAATATCTACGGCAAGACCGCGACCTTCATGCCCAAGCCCATCTTCGGCGACAACGGCTCGGGCATGCATGTTCACCAGTCGATCTGGAAGGGCTCCACTCCGACCTTCGCCGGCAACAAATACGCCGATCTCTCGGATACTTGCCTCTCCTACATCGCCGGCATCATCAAGCACGCCAAGTCGCTCAACGCCTTCACCAACCCGAGCACCAACTCCTACAAGCGTCTGGTGCCGGGATTCGAGGCGCCGGTGCTGCTCGCCTACTCGGCGCGTAACCGCTCGGCTTCGTGCCGCATTCCCTTCACCTCCAACCCGAAGGCGAAGCGCGTCGAAGTCCGCTTCCCGGATCCGATGGCGAACCCCTATCTCGCCTTCTCGGCCATGCTGATGGCCGGTCTCGACGGCATCCAGAACAAGCTCGATCCGGGCGCTGCGATGGACAAGGATCTCTACGATCTGCCGCCGGCCGAATTGAAGGAGATCCCGACGGTCTGCGGCTCGCTCCGCGAAGCGCTGCAGTCGCTCGAGCAGGACAACGCCTATCTCACCAAGGGCGGCGTCTTCGACAAGGACTTCATCGACGCCTACATCGAACTCAAGATGCAGGATGTCATCCGCTTTGACCAAACGCCGCACCCCGTTGAATACGAGATGTATTACTCGTACTAATCGCAGCGGCAACGACCTCCATTAACGCTAAGGGCGCCTTCGGGCGCCCTTTTTTCTGATCCGGCACGCGGCTTGAAGCGTACTGGCCCGGTTGTTCCGAAACGACACGGGGGCCTTTGTGGCGTCGCATTCCATTTCGCCGGTTAAGCATGAGCATGTGCCGGTACTCGACCTGTTGCGGCTGTTCGCGGCGCTCGGCGTCGTGCTGTTTCACTATGCGTTCCGGGGCGCCGCCGCCGAGAACTTCACGGTCGTCAGCCTGCCATCGGTCGAATCCGTCGCCAAATACGGCTGGTTCGGCGTGCAGCTGTTCTTTGTCATTTCCGGTTTCGTGATCGCCCGCTCGGCAATGGGCCGCGGCCCTGTTCAGTTCGGCATCGCCCGTTTCGCCCGCCTCTGGCCGGCCTTCGTCGTCTGCACCACGTTAACCGCGCTCGTGACCTGGCTATGGGGCGCGCCCCGTTTCGAGACATCCGTCCCGCAATGGCTCGCCAATTTAACCATGGTGGCACCGGCGCTGCGCCAGCCGTTCATGGACGGCGCCTACTGGTCGATCGTCATCGAGATCACGTTCTACGCCTGGTTCGCCTTGTTCATGGCGCTCGGCCAATTCCCCAAGCGCACCGACGATATCGTGCTGGGCTGGCTGTCGATCGCGCTCGTCAACGAAGCGCTGATCCATTCTTCGATCATGCGGCATCTGTTCATGACCGAATATGCCGGCTTCTTCTGCGCCGGTATCCTGATTGCCGAGATCGCCGGCGGCCGCGGCGGCTGGCAGGCGCCGTTCCTGATCGTCGTTTCGACGGTGATCGCCTGCAGCGAGGCGCTGGTCGGCGCGCGCGAAACCGCCATCCACTACTCGGTACCGTTCAGCACCGCGATGATGATTACGCTCACCGTGCTCGCGGTGGCGCTGGTATGGCTTGCAAGCCGCATCCGCAGCCTGCCGCTACCGAAAGGCCTCGTGCTCGCAATCGGCGGCCTTACTTACCCGCTTTATCTTCTGCACCAGCATATTGGTTACATCGTGTTCAACCGGCTCCACGAGCACGCGCCCGCGTGGCTTCTGGTGCTCGGCATGACGCTCGCGATGATCGCGCTGTCCTACGCGATCTGGCGCTATATCGAACCCATCGGACGGCGGCTGGTGACGGTTGCGCTGAACGCGCTTGCTGAAATTGTGCTGCCGCCGCTCGCGCAGTTCGCAAGCTGGTATGCGCGGAAGGCTGCGAGCTGGATTTCCGGGGTGCCGGTCAGAATAAAATAAGCAGCAATGCCGCGAAGACGATGAGGCCGGCGACGAAGCCCGCCATCTGCTTCCAGGCATGGCTCTGCAGATATTCGCCGATCAGCGCGCGGTGCAATTCGTCCGCCGACTGATGCGGGCAGATCATGGCGCAGCCTGCGCCTTGCGCGGCGGCTTCGAGCCGCTCCAGCCGTTCATCGAGTTTGCGAGCCGCCCGTGTCGTCATGCGAGCAGTTTAGGCTCGCGATGGTTAACGAACTCCAACTTTCTGCCTCAGCGCGAGATTGGGCATCGCGAGCGGCGGGCTCGGCACGAGCACCGGCTCGTGCACCGACGGCGGCCGCGGTCCCGGCTGCTCGGGACGCCAGGCCTGCGCGCGATCGGGGTCGGCGATCTCGACGCGGTCACGGCCTCGTGCTTTTGCC
>NZ_DATMRX010000049.1:0-5791 GCF_035565855.1 Pseudorhodoplanes sp. | reverse complement strand
ACCTTCTCGGCTGACGTTGCCGGCGATTGCGACGAGTTGATGTGTCGCCGCCACTGGCGGATGGCCGACACCCTTCTCCGGGATCGGCACAAGAGGATTAGAAAACGTATCCGCAAGCTGATCCGGCTTGCCAGCCACAAGGCGATCCGCGCCAAAGGAGACGACAGGATCGACCGAGTGTGGCAACGCCTGCGGCGCGCCGAACAAGCCGCGTGGCAATCCATCAAAGAGGACGTGACGATCAAGGCCGCGCTCGACGCCGAGGCGGCGCCAAAGCGCCGCCCGCGGCATGACATGGAGCCGAGCCTTGGCTGACGATTTCGATAGTTCGCGGGAAGCGATGCGGCGTGCCCAGGCACGCATGACCACGCTCGGCCAGAAGATTTGCGACGAGTGGATGGAGCGGCTCGAACGCCGCGCCGCTGTTGCGTTGAAGTTCTATAGAGCCGACGAGTTGTCGTGGGCTTATCACCCAGGCGAGCCAGAACCGCGGCTTGTCGTTACGCCGAGGCCGCGCCGTGACTGATAGGACCGCGGACGTGAAGGAGATCGAGCGCGCCGTCGTGCTGATGGCTTACGTCGTCGTGACGCACGGCCCGGCATATAGCCCGGTCCTCGAATATCTTGAGCAGGAGTTGGCCGCGGCTCGGGATCGCAACCCTGTGGCGCGCGCACAACGGCTTCTCGAAAACTACACCTTGGACGGCGGCCGAAACGCGATGCGCTTGAGCCACCGCACCTTCTGATCCAGCGTCGGGCCGGCACCGTATTTCGGCCGCTGGAACTTGTGCCCCATCAGCGCCGCGATCAGCTTGTCCGGAGCCTCTACCGCGGACAAGCGATCCTCGAACGTATGGCGCAGCGAGTACATCGAGTGCTGCGGCGTCGGTAAGAGCTTCCTCGTTTCGAGAACCTTGTTCACCAGATTGGACAAGGATGTGGACTTGTCCCGGTATCGCGGGAAGCCATCCGGTTGCATCTGCATCGCGTCGAGCGCCACCCCGACGAGCGGGATGTCGCGCTGCGACTGTAGCGTCTTCATGCGCCGGCCGTCTGGTCGGACCTGCACATGCGGAATGTCGCCATCGAGGATAATCGTCTCGGCCGTCAGGTTGACCGCCTCGGACGGCCGCATCCCAGTTTCGACCATCAGGAAGATCACGCGGCGCGCTTCCGGGTTAAGCGTGTCGAGTGCGCCGGGCGCCAGGAGACTACGCTGCACAAAGTCCGGAGGGAACGGCGGGCGCGAGTGATCTACCTTCCCCGCGATCCGCAGCCGCGAAAATACCGGCTCAAGGTTGAGCCGGCGCGCCTCGTTTACGACGCGCCACATCGAACTCATCACGGCAATCTTCTTGTTCGCTGACGAGATCGCAATACCTTCCTTGGTGACACGGTTCTGCCAGAACTCGCGAAGATCGAGCGCGTTGTCGCGGGTGATCTGGTCAAGGTTCTTGTCGCCCATAGCCTTGATCGCGCACTGGACCGCGGAGGTGATGAAGTTGTGGCGCTGACGTTTTTGGTCTGGCGACATATCGGACATTGCCGCCCGCATCTGCGTCTCATACTCGGCAACCAGATCAGATAGCCGCAGTCGCGGCCGCTCGACGCCGCCGAGCAGCGCCTCGACGGTCTGGCGATCTTCCAGCGCCCCCTTTTCCTCTAGCGCCCGGAGCCGAGCCAGCACCTCGGCGAGCCCTCGGCTCGGGAGATCTTGCGCCAGGACATAGTCGAACCCGAGCGAGCGCGCCCTAGCGCGCGCCGCGTCGTAGCGGCTCCGCGCCTCGGCGCTGCCGCCATTGGACAGGCCGTTCCAATAGGCTTCGAGGTTGCGGTTAAGCTCGTCCACGACGAGTATGGCGCGGGCGCTGCGCGGATCGTCGGCGACCCGGATATTGGTGCTGATACGGACCAGCTTGCGTCGGTCGAGGTGTTCAAATCGCTTCGGGACGCGCCGGATCAAATACCAGACGCCGTCCCGCTTTATCGGGCGGACAGGCTTCATGAATTGAGTGATCGTTATCCAGTTGTATCGCGGAAGCGATACTAGCCTACCGCTCGTGTGAAAATACAACGGTTTTTTTGTCGCTAGTTCAAAAGCTTAACCGATAAGATTGCGAAGGCCGCAATGGCTCTCGAACCGGACCCCGCGCAGCACGACCATTTCGTCGTAACCCTCGATCTCGTCGAAGGATTTCTGCAATACCTGCTCGGGATCCTGAGTATAGCCGACGAAGGCCTCCTCCAGCGCGCGGGTCACCCGCGCAGGGGTTTCGACCAAGCCCTGGCGATCCGGATCGTCGCCCGTCCATCGAAGGATCGTTCGCACCGCCGCCTCGACCTCCGCCCGGTCGGGCCGGCCGGAATGGGCATGCAGCGACCTGACAGGCTCGAGCGCGCGCACGTTAGAACTCATGGCAATCCTCTCCTTCGTCCGGCATCCGGGGATGATGACGGTCGTTAGATGGATTGCGGGACAAAAGGTTCCCGCTGCCGGATGAGCGGATTTCAAACCGCCGAGCGCCCGGCACGCCGCCCGATCGGCGGCAGCCACCCTAAAAAGAGAGCCTTAGTTTTTGACTTCGCGCGTGCGGCGCGCGAAACGGGCGGCAAGGGCAGCGGACCACGCCCGCCGCTTCAGCCGCATCCCCTCGATCGCCATGAGCGCGGCCGGTGTGACGATCAACGTCAGGATCGTCGCAAAGCCAAGGCCGAACACGATGGCGGTGGACAGGCTGATCCACCACTGCGTCGCCGGCGCGCCGACGGACACCTCGCGACTGAGGAACTCGATGTTCACGCCGAACGCAATCGGCAGCACGCCGAGGATCGCCGTCACCGCCGTCAGCACCACGGGCCGAGCGCGCTCACGGCACGTCTCCACGATGGCGTCGTAGGCGTTCATGCCCTCATGCCGAAGCCGATCATAAGTATCTATGAGCACGATGTTGTTGTTGACGATGACACCGGCGTTGGCGATCACGCCGATGCCGGTCATGACCACGCCGAACGGCTGCCCCATGATGAGCAGGCCGAGCAGCACGCCGATGGTCGAGAGCACGACGGCGGACAGCACCAGCGCCACCGATGTCAGCCGATTGAACTGCGCCAGCAGGATCGCGAAGATGAGGAAGATCGCGGTGCCGAACGCCTTCATCAGGAAGGCCGACGCCTTGGCGCGCTCCTCGTCTTCACCCTTTAATTTCCATGTCACGCCGTTGCCGAGATCGGTCTTCGCCAACTCCTGCGCGATTTCTTCCTGCAGCGTCGCGGTTTGCACGCCCTGCGCCACGTTCGCCGAGACGGTCATGACGCGATTGCCCGCTACGCGATTGATGTAGCCGACACGTTGAGCCGGAACGCGCTCGACGAAGTTGCCGATCGGCACCGCACCGGACGGCGTCTGCACGCGCAATTCGTCGATCTGGTCGAGGCTGCGCCGGCCCTCGGGAAAACGCACCAGGATATCGACGGCCTTATCGCTGCTGGCGGGGCGGTATTCGGTCACCTTCACGCCATTGGTAACAAGCTGAACGGCTGTCCCGACCGTCGCCGGGTTGGCGCCGAATTTCGCGGCCTCGGCCTGGTTGACCTCGATCTTCCAATCGATGCCGGGCAGCGGCAGGCCATCGTCGAGATCGCGAATGTCGCTGCGTTGCGCCAGCATCGCCGCGACCTTCTTGGCCGCCGCAGGCAGCATGTCGGGATCGAGCGCACCAAGTTGCACCTGAATCGGTTTTCCGGTCGGCGGACCGGCGCGCGGCGCGGTCACCTCCACCAGGATGCCGGGAATGTCCGCCGTCGCCTCGCGGATGCCGTCCATGATCTCGTGCGCCGGCGGGCGCGCGCGCCAGTCGGAGAATTCAAACTGAATGACGCCGATGGTGTCTTCGCTGATCTCGCTCGAACCACGCGGCTGCTCGCCGACGCGGGTGTAGACCGTCTGCAATCCCTTGGCTTGCAGGACGTGCTGCTCGACATCGGCGAGGAGACGATTCTTTTCATCGAGCGAGAGATTGCCGCGCGCGTGGACAATCACCTGACCATAGTCGGGCTCCACCGCCGGGAAGAATTCGACGCCACGACCGAACTTGCCGTAACCAACTTGCACCGCGATGAGAAGCCCCGCCGCGATGGCGAGCGTCGCGCCGGGCCGGCGCAACGCAAGCCGCACCGTGCGCATATAAAGGCCGTTCTCACGCGAGCGATCGTCATGCGGATGGGTGGCTGCCTTGCCGAGCAACGCGCCGAGCGTCGGTGTGAAGAACAGTGCGACGGCAAGCGAGGCGGAGAGTGTGGCAATCAGCGTGATCGGCAGATATTTCATGAACTCGCCGACCACGCCGGGCCAGAACAGCAGTGGCGAGAACGCGGCCACGCGGGTTGCGGTTGCGGCGATCACCGGCCCCGACATCCGTTTGGCGGCCTGCGCATAGGCCTCCTTCGGCGGCACGCCTTCGCCCATCCGCCGTTCGGCGAACTCCGAAACGATGATGGCGTCATCGACCAGCATGCCGACCGCAAGGATCAGCGAGAACAGCACCACGATGTTGACGGTGAGCCCGCCCAATTGCAGGCCGAGGACGCCGGCAAGGAACGAGGCCGGGATCGCGATGCCGATGAACAGCGACGCACGGAATCCGAGCGCGAACAGGATGATGATCGCGACCAGCAGAACGCCGGTCGCCACCGAGTTCTGCAAGTCGGCCAGCATCTGCCGGATCACCTTCGACTTGTCCTGCGTGAACGTGACCTGAAGCGCGTCCGGCCACGTCTTGCGCAGTGCCTCGATGGTCTTCTTCACGCCATCGACGGTTTCGATCAGGTTGGCGCCGGTGCGCTTCGACACCTCGATGGTCATCGCCGGCTGGCCGTTGACGCGCGTCACCGAGGTTGCGTCCTTGAACGTCGGCTTGATGCGAACCACATCGCCGATGGTGACCGCCGCGCCGCTCGATGCGGCAAGCGGAATCTTCAGCACGTCCTGCGGCCGCTCGATCAGGCTCGGCACCTTCACGGCGAAACGTCCGGTGGAGCCTTCCAACGCGCCGGCGGCGACGAGACTGTTGGAGGCATTGAAGCCCGCGATCAATTGATCGAGCGACACGCCGTAGCTTTTCATCAGCATCGGCTCGGCGATGATCTCCACCGCTTCGTCGCGGGCGCCGCGCAGTTCCGCCGACAGGACGCCAGGAACCTGCTCCACCGCGTTCTTGGCGTTGCGGGCGATCTGCAGCATGGTGCGCTCGGGAACCTGCCCGGATAGCGCCACGACCAGCACCGGGTAGAGCGACAGGTTGACCTCCTGCACGCTCGGCTCGTCGGCATCCTTGGGCAGATCGCGCTTGGCCTGGTCCACCTTGGCGCGCACGTCGGCGAGCGCGGCCTTCGAATCGAACCCGGCCTCGAATTCGAGCAGCACGTAGCCGCCGCCCTCATAGGCGGTGGAGCGCATCTCCTTGACGTTGCCGACCGACTTGAGCTGCGTCTCGACCGGCCGCAGCAGAAGCCGCTCGGAATCCTCCGGGCTGATGCCGCGCTGGGTGAGCTGGACGTAGACGATCGGGATGCGGACGTCCGGCTCCGCCTCCTTGGGGATCGTCTCATAGGCCACGAGCCCCGCCGTGAGCAGGAACAGGAGCGTGACGATGGTCAGCCGCGCGTGGCTGATGGCGTAGTCGATCAACCGGGCCATGACGGCAATCCGTGACTATGAATCCGTGGTTCGCACCGCCCGCTCAGCGGCTGGCGGCAAGCTCAGTCGCAGGCACCGCGCTGACGCGATTGCCCT
>NZ_DATMRX010000048.1:0-11561 GCF_035565855.1 Pseudorhodoplanes sp. | reverse complement strand
AAGCCGGCGGCCTCGCGCCCGCGCGTGGACGGCACCTTGGCGATCCACGACTTGCCGCTTTCTTCGTCGAGAAAGAACAGGTCGGTGAACGTGCCGCCGACGTCCACGCCGATCACAAGACGCCGTGTCATGCTGCGTCCGTCTTGCCGTAGGCGCGACGCGCGGCCTCGCGCGTCACGTATCCATTCTCGATGTCGTGTGCGATCAAGGCCTCGGGGCGCTCCTTCGCCTTTCCGAAGCCGCCGCCGCCCGGTGTCTCCAGCCGCACGCGCTCATTCTTTGCGAGCTTGATGCCGACCCATTTCGAGGCCATCGGCGGAGTCTCGACCATGCCGTCCTTGCGGATCACGCTGAAGCGGTTGAGTGCAGCAGGCTCGCCGCCAAGGACACCCGGCGGCGCGAAGCGGCCGCGCTCGCCGAACAGGAACACGTCGGCCTGCTCCTCGAGCAGCTCGATCTCGTAGATCGCCCCGAGGCCGCCGCGATGGCGTCCCGCCCCGCCGCTGTCCGGGCGCAGCGCCCAGCGCGTGAACATGACGGGATAGGCCGCTTCGAGGATTTCGACCGGCGGGATGGTCGCGGTCGAGATCGGCGCATTGCCGTGATTAAGCCCGTCGCCCTCGGGATGGCCGCCGTGTCCGCCGCCGAAGAACGAGAACATCACCCAGCGCCGGCCGTCCTTGCGGTGACCAGCAAGCGAGAGCGCGTTGATCGTGCCATAGGCGCAACCATTGATGCGGTCCGGGCAGGCTTGCGACAGCGCGACAAACACGGTGTCGATCATCCGCAGGATGGTTTCGGTATAGCCGCCGACTGGCTTCGGCCGCGTTGCGGCAAGGATCGATCCTTCGGGAATGATGAAGCGGATCGGATCGAGCACGCCGGCATTGGCCGGGACGTCGCGGAACACGTGCTTCAGCGCGACATAGCAGGCGGCAATGGTGGTCGAGCGCGAGATGTTGACCGGGCCCGCGCATGCCGGCGAGCAGCGCGAGAAATCGAAGGTCATCGAGTCGCCTTCGATGCGCAGGTCGAGCGCGATCTTCAGCGGCTCGTCGCGGATGCCGTCATTGTCGAGATAGTCGTCGGCGGAATAGGTGCCATCCTTCAGCTCGGCGATATTGGCCCGCATCAGCTGCGCCGCGCGGTCCCGCAGCTCGGTCATGGCGGCTGCGACCGTATCGTCGCCGAATTCGTCGAGCAGCGCCGACAGGCGGCGGACGCCGAGGTCCAGCGCGTTGATCTGGCCGTTGAGATCGCCATACGCGCTGTTGGGCAGGCGCGAATTCGCGGACACGATGTCGATCACATCGGACCGCAATTCGCCCCTGGCGAATAGCTTCACCGGCGGGATCAGCATGCCTTCCTGGAAGCATTCGGTGGCAACGGGATTGTAATTTCCCGGCACGTTGCCGCCGACATCGTGCCAGTGGCCGACCGAGGCGAGCCAGCAGAACACGCGCCCGCTGCGGAAAAAGGGCCGCACCAGCTTGAAGTCGGAGAGATGCGTGCCGCCGTCGTAAGGGTCGTTGAAGATATAGACGTCGCCGTCGGCGAGGTCGCCCTGTTTTGCGGACTTTTCGATCACGGCTTTGACGGCAAACGCCATCGCGCCGACGAAGATCGGCAAGCCGGCCTTGCCCTGCACCAGCGTCTCGCCGGTCTGCGCGTGATACAGCCCGTGGCTGGCGTCGCGCGCCTCCGCGATGATCGGATTGAAGGCCGTGCGGAACAGCGTCGCGTCCATTTCGTCGGCGATCTGTTCGAGGCGGCCCTTGAGGACGGCCAGCGTGACCGGATCGAGACTACTCATAGCGTTTTCCGGTTTCGAGCATCGCCTCCGTGCCCACGATGTCGTTGATGCCTTTGAAGTCGAGCATGCGGTCGCGGAACGGGGCGGTGGTGCCGTGCGCCTTCAGGCTCGCGAAATAATCGGACAGGTGATGGGCGAGGGCGCGCACCGTGCCACCTGGGAAGATCGCAATGGAGAAGCCGAGCCTTTCGAGTTCGCCCGCATCCCGCAGCGGGGTCTTGCCGCCTTCGACCATGTTGGCGAGGAGCGGCGCGCGGCCGCGAAAGCGCTCGCCAATGGCGGCGAGCTGCTCGAGCGTCTGCGGCGCCTCGATGAACAGCACATCCGCGCCGGCCGAGAGATAGCTTTCTGCGCGGGCGATCGCGGCGTCGAAACCTTCGACTGCGATCGCATCGGTGCGCGCGATCAGCAGCACCTCGTCGCTCGGCCGCGCATCGAGGGCTGCCCTGATCTTCCCGCACATCTCGGCGGTGGAGATCAGCTCTTTTCCGGTAAGGTGGCCACAGCGTTTCGGTGTCACCTGGTCTTCGAGCTGCAGCGCCGAGGCGCCGGCCTGCGCCAGGAGCTTCACGCTCCGCTGCACATTCAGTGCGTTGCCGAAGCCGGTATCCATGTCCACGATCAGAGGGATCGAGACCCGTTCGCTGATCGCACTCACGATGTCGGTGAGTTCGCTGAAGGAAACGAGCCCGATATCGGGCCGGCCGAGCCGTGTATAGGCGATGGACGCGCCGGACACATAGGCTGCCTCGAAGCCGGCGCGCTCGATCAGGAGCGCGGAGAGCGCGTCGTAGCAGCCGGGCGCGACGACCAGGCCGGGTATTTTCAAGCGGGCGCGCAGGCTCGTCATATCAAAGACCGAGATAGGCTTTCTTCAATTGCGGATCGTCGCGCAACACGGCGGCCGGACCTTCCAGCACGATGTTGCCGTTTTCAAGCATATAGGCGCGCGAGGCGATCGCGAGCGATTGTACGACATTTTGCTCAACCAGGAGGATGCCAGGACCTTCGTCGCGGATGCGCTCGATCAGGCTGAACATTTCCTCGACGAGGAGCGGGGAGAGGCCGAGCGAGGGCTCATCGAGAATGAGGAGCTTGGGTTCGGCCATCAATCCGCGGCCGATCGCGAGCATTTGCTGTTCGCCGCCCGACAGGGTCCCGGCGGCCTGCGCCAGGCGCTCCTTGAGACGCGGGAAAATGCTGACGACACGATCGAAATTGCGAGCCCGGTTGGCGCGCGCCCGGCGGTAACTGCCGAGTTCGAGGTTTTCGCGCACGCTGAGGTTCGGGAACACGCGGCGGCCTTCGGGGACATGCACGAGGCCGGCTTCCACCATCAGCGATGCATCGCGGCCGGTGACGTCGGTGTCCTCGAAGCGAACCGACCCGGCCCAGGGCGGCATCAGCCCGCTCAACACGCGGTTGAGCGTCGTTTTGCCTGCCCCGTTCGAGCCGAGCACGGCGATCACTTCACCCGGCGCGACTTGCATCGAGACGCCGCGCAGCACCGGGACCGCGCCGTAACCCGCGTCGAGGTTTTGGACCTCAAGAAGCATGGCCGGCCTGCAACTGGGTTTTCACGCGCTCGGCGGCGCCGTGTCCGAGATAGGCTTCGATCACGTTCGGGTCGCTCGCAACTTCGGCCGTTGTGCCAGAGGCGATGATCCGTCCGTTGTTGAGCACATAGGCGCGGTCGGACAGGCTTACCACTGCCTGCATCACATGCTCGATCAGCATCACAGTGACGCCGCTGTCGCGGATGGCGCGAACTACGGGCACGATCTCCGAAATCTCGGTCGGGTTCAGGCCGGCCATCACCTCGTCGAGCAGGAGCAGCTTCGGCTCGGTGGCGAGTGCCCGCGCAAGCTCGAGGCGCTTGCGGCCTGCGACCGTGAGTGTCGATGCAGGCTGGTCGAGCCGCTTGTCGAGGCCGACCTGCGCCGCGACCTGCTCGGCCCTGGCGAGTGCCTCTGTTCGGCGCGGGTGGTGCAGGTGCGCGCCGACCGCGATGTTTTCGCGCACGGTGAGCGCACCGAACGGCTGCACGATCTGGAAGGTGCGCACCATGCCGCGCGCGCAGATGGCATGGGGCGGAAGGCCTGTGATGGTCTCGCCGAGAAAGCGGACGTGGCCAGTATCGGGCGGCACGAATCCGGTGATCGCCGCAAACAACGTGGTCTTGCCGGCGCCGTTCGGTCCGATCAGGGCGACGATCTCGCCCTGCGCCACATCGAGCGAGGTGCCGTCCACCGCCGCGATGCCGCCGAAGCGCTTGCCGAGATCGCGAACCTCAAGCATTGGCCGCTTCCCGCTTGGGGCGAGTCCGCCTCGCAAACAGGCCGGCGATGCCGTTCGGCAGGAAGCGCAGCGCGACAATCAGGATGATGCCGTAGAGCACAAGGTTGAGGCCCGGCGCGTTTCCGGTCGCCTGTTTCGCCGCTTCGCCGATGGCGTGCAGCACCACCGAGCCGAACAGGGGGCCGAATACCGATCCGAGGCCGCCAACGAGACAGACCAGCAGCGCCTCGATCGACATGGCCGGGCCGAAGGCGATGTGGCTGTCCACGAACAGGTAGTTCTGCACATAGAACACCCCGACAGTCGCCGCCATGCCGCCGGACAGCGCGATCGCCAGCACCTTGGTGCGGACGATGTTGATGCCGAGCGCCTGCGCCGCATCCTCGTTCTCGCGCACCGCCATCAGCTGCGCGCCGAAGCGCGAATTCTCGAGCCAGATCGCGATCAGGCTTCCGATCACGACCAGAACCCAGGCGAGCAGGTAGAAGACGCGCCGGTCGGCAAACTGGAAATTCTCCACGCTCCGCGACAGCGGGATGAGTATGCCGAAGCCGCTGCCCGTATATTGGAACGAGGCAACGAGGATGCGCGCAACTTCGGCGAAAGCGAGGGTCACGAGCGCGAAATAAGCGCCGCGCAGCCGATAACGGAAGACCAGAAGACCGATGATGCCACCCATGAGGGCGCCGATCGCGACCGCCATTGCACCTGCGACATAGGCATTGATGCCGTGCCGGACCTGCAAGACGGCGGTGCCATAGGCGCCGATCCCGAAGAACAGCGCGTGGCCGAACGAGAACTGGCCGCCATAGCCGCCGAGCACGTTCCACGATTGACCGAGGAACGCGAACATCAGGACGAGCAACCAGAACGACAGCCAGAACTCCGAGCGTACGGCGAAGGGTACGCAAAGGAGTGCGGCGAGCAGAATAACGCCGGCGACGCGGGCGCTCATGCGCGCGCTCCGAACAGACCGGTCGGGCGAAACAACAGAACAAGGATGAAGATCACGAAGATCCCGATCTGTCCGAGGCTTTCACCGAAATAGAGGCCGCACAAGGCTTCGACCACGCCGAGCAGCAATCCCGCGACCAGCGCGCCGGTAAAGCTGCCCATGCCGCCGAGCACCACCGTGGTGAACGCGACCAATACGAAAGCGTAGCCAACCTGCGGGGTCACATAGAAGGCGGGCAGGAGAAGGCAGGCCGCCGCCGCGACCACCGCGGTGCCGAGGCCGAAGGTCATCGCATAGATGTGCTCGACGCGAATGCCGACAAGCCGCGCGCCCTCGCGTTCGCGGGCCACGGCGCGGATCGCCTTGCCGAGATCGGTCCAGGCGATCAGCCACCACAGGATTGCGGCGAGCACGAGCGCACCGAAAAACGCGATCGCCTTGGGCAATGGGATCAGCGCCACGCCGAGGTCTACGACCTCGAAGGAATATTTGGTGTCGATGGTGCGCGTTGTGGAGGTCCAGAGCCACAGGGCCAGATTGTCGATGATGATGGCAAGTCCGAGCGTCACGAGCAGGATATTCTCGTCGCGGCCGTGGCTGGCCGGATGGATGACAAAGCGCTGCAGCACGTAGCCCAGTGCGAAGAAGGCCGGCATCAACACGAAGATCGCAACATAAGGATCAACGCCGCCGAGCGCATAGAGGAAGAACGCCGCGTACAGCGCCAGCATCAGCAGGCTGCCATGCGCGAAATTTATGATGTGAAGTACGCCGTAGATCAGCGTCAAACCGAGCGCGATGAGGGCATAGACCGCCCCCATCGTCACTCCATTTATAACGGCTGGCAGCAGCAGCCCGACATTGAGCATGTCAGCAGCCCTGCCGCCGTATCAGTGCAACGCGTCGTCTCACGGACGCGGATACACCGCTTTGGCCGACGCGAATTCCTGCGGATAGATCACCTCGACATTGCTCTTGAGGATCTGCGTATTCGCCGGTTGCGCGCCGATGTTCTGGCCTTTTTCGAACTTGGTCGGCCCATAAGGCATGATGTGATCGCTGTAGGTCGATGAGGCGAGCGCCTCGAGGACCTTGGCACGATCAGGCGCGCCTGCGCGCTCCAGCGCGTCGGCCAGAAGGCGCATGCAGGAGTAGTTGAGCATGACCTCGTAGGTCAGATCCCATCCCTTCTCCGCGACTTTCTTGGCGAAAGCCTGCGACAGCGGCTTGGTCGGATTGTACCAGTGATTGCAATCCATGATGTATTCGGCGGCTTCCGGATATTGCTTGGCGAAGCCGATATTCGACGCCGCGCCGCCAAGAAGGGCGTAGGTCGCGACCTTCGGCTTGACGCGCTGCTGCTGCAGCGTGCGCGACATCAGGATGAAGTCGTTCTTGTAGTTGGACGGGATGATCAGGTCCGGGTTCGCCTGCCGGATTTGCAGGGCGATGTTGGTGAAGTCGCGTTGCGGGGTGGGATGGCTCAGGGTCTGGATCACCTGGAAGCCAAGGCCCGGCAGCCGCTCGTTCAGAAGCTTCGCCATGCCCGAGCCGAAGGCGCCGTCCTCATGCACGATGACGACCGTCTTGGCCGGGCTGCCCGCGGCCTGATTGATCTTCTGCAGAGCGTCCAGCGCGAACGACGTGACCTTGCCGAAGCCCGGCGCGAAGCGGAAAGTGGTCGGCAGGCCGCGCGTGACGATGGCATCGACCACGCCGACGTCGACGAGATGCGGCAGATTGTGCTTGGCCGCGGCCTGGGTGGTGGCGAGCGCGATGCCGGAGGCATAGGGGCCCTGGACCGCCACCACGCCGGCCTCGGCCAGACGGTCGACCTCGGCCGCGCCAACCTCGGGCTTCGACTGCGCATCGGCGAGGATCGCCTCGATCTTGGCGCCGCCCAGGGACTTGATGCCACCCGCTGCGTTGATCTCCTCGATCGCGAGCAGGGCCCCGCGCCGGGACTGCTCGCCTTCATAGGCGAGGGGGCCGGTGACGGGGTGAAGGACGCCGATCTTGACCGGCTGAGCCTGCGCGCGCAGCACCCCGGGCATCGCAACGCTCATCGCCGCGACGCTGGCGCCCGCCAGCAGCCCCCGGCGTGACAGGCCGCTCTGGTTCGCACTCGACTTGACCGTTTTGCTCATGATCGGACGCTCCAATGGTGTGCGCGCACAAATATCCACTTCCTGCGCAACTTTGGGAGTCCAAAGCCGGCAGATCGTTGGGATGAATTATGAACTATCCTTGGGGTCCGAGGCTATGCCATCCGCGCGAATACGGGCAATCCATCGCGATTTCCGCGCTTCAGGCTTTTCTTGATGGTCAAAAAGGGCACCATTCGCGCGGCAAAGTCGCGGGCGGTCATGCGGCCCCGATGACCTGCACCCGGCTCGGAAACGGCAAAGCTGAGATTTAGCCGCGCTGTAACAACCCGGCTTTAAAATTTGAACGCGAGCCAGCCTGGCAGGTGGCCGGCAGCGGAATTTGGCGACGATCCTCTAGGTCTTCCGTCCAGTCCCTTGCGACGGGTCCGGAATCTCGCCCGGAATATAGTTCGGCAGGCGGCTGGCCGGGATGATCGCAAGCATTGCCAGCCCTGCGAGAATGAGCAGCGCAATCTTCAGCGCGCGCAGGCGTGATTCCGTGTTGACGCGCACGGCCTCTGCGACCTGCGCCGGAGACGCGGACGTGCCGGCGAGGACGGTCTGTAGCCGGTCGTTGCTGATGAAGTTGATGCTGTCGAGATCGACCTGTGCCTGAAGCTCTGGCGTCAGCTTCGGCGCTGCCGCGATGTTGCCAAGCATGATGGTGGTCAGCAGCCCGACCGCCAAGGCGCCAGCGACAGCAGTTCCGACAGCGGCGGCAAGATTTTGCGTGGTGCCGCGAAGCGAGCCGACGTCGCCTGCCAATTCCTTTGGTGAAGCGGTGACGAGTACGTTGAACAACAACGTGACTAACGCGCCTTGACCGATACCGAAGGTGACCAGTCCAAACAGAACTGGCACTGCGCTCCAGTCATTGCGCACGACGAAGGCGAGCCACAGCAGTCCCAGCGTACAAAGTATGAAGCCATAAATGCCGATCCGCTGCGGCGTGAGCGTCGAATAGAGTCTGACGACGAGCATGGCGGTGAAGAACACCGTCAGGTTGAATGGCATCATGGCAACCGCGGTGGCGATCGGCGACTGGCCCTGCACGATCTGAATATATAGAGGCACGGTGAAATTGAGCGCCGCTTCCAGCGCAACGACGACGAACAGGGCATAGACGGCTGCGCGTTCCTTTGGTGAATCGATTACGTCGAGCGCGAGCAGCGGCGTCTTTCCAGCCTCCTGGCGTCTGTGCGTCCACATGAGGAAGGCCTGGCCGAGCACGATTCCGACGACGATGAAAATCGGTGCAGGAGACAGGCCGAGAAGATTGAATGGTGCATGGGCGGTCGCAATGCCGAGCCCCCACCGGTTCAGGTTGTTGAAGCCGAAGCTGATGAGAATGATTGCCGCTGCCGCGAGGACAACACCGACCATATCGATCTTCACGTCCGGCCTGCCGTCGGTCGTCTTGAGACGGAAGCTGAGGAGGAAAACGATGGCCGAAACGGCTATCAAAATGCCGAAGGCCGGGCGCCATCCGATGAACGTCCCGAGGACCCCGCCGATGACGAAGGCGAGAACACCGGCCAAAGCGCGCGCGGAACCGAGCGCGCCAACCGCCGTCGCCTGCTGGCGTCCGCTGTAATTTTCGGCGATGAGGGCCACCAGCGCAGGCACGATCACGGATGCGGCGGCTCCAATAGCGGCCTGGGCGGTGATCATCAGTGTGGCCGTCGGGCTGAACGTCATCAACGCCTGACCGGCGCAGAACACAATGACGGCAACCCGGAAGACGCGTGCAGCACCAAATCGCTGGACCAGTTTTGCGCCCAGCATGACGAAACCGGCGACCAGCATTGAATAGGCCACGATGCCGGTTGCGACGGTGGTCGGCGGAACGTTGAAGCTTTTCACCATGCCGCTCAACGCGACCGGCAGTGAAGCCACGTTGAAGGACATGATCATCTGTCCGAGCGCGATGGCGATCATCGGCACCCACGATTCTTGCGTTTCCGCGTGATTGGCAGGCGCCGCTATGGTCGTCATTAATCCCTCCTCGGGACTTTGAGCTTCATGGCGTCAAACGCACTTCGCAACGACGATCAGATTTCCGGCTTAGAGACGAAGAGATCCATGCCAAGCCGCTGGGACAGGTATTTCGCGACGAGTTGCCCCTTGACGCTGTTTCCAGCTGCGTCCAGCGGCGGCGCAAAGGTGCCCAGTCCGCCCTTGCCGGGCGAGACGGTGACGATACCGCCGCCAATGCCGCTCTTGCCGGGCAGCCCGATGTCGTAAAGCCAGTCACCGGATGTCTCGTAAAGTCCGGCGGTCGTCATCACGGCAAGCGCGTAATGGCACACCGCCGGATCGACGACACGCTCTTTCGTGATCGGATTGACCCCGCCATCGGCGAGCGTCGCACCCATGACGGCAAGATCCTTGGCGCTGACATTGAGCGAGCACTGCCGCGTATAGAGGTCCACCGCCTCCATCGGTTCGCAATACATGCGGTTCACGCTGAGGAGAAACTGCGCGATGCTGCGATTGCGGAAATTGGTCTCCTGCGCGGATTTGAGGACCTCCTCGTTCATCGGAAGCTTGCGCCCGGCAAAGGCCGACAAACCGTCGTGGATAAACGTCCATTTGTCGGCCACAGTCTTGCCCGGCACGAGACTCGTGGTGGCGATCGCGCCGGCATTGACCATCGGGTTGGTCCGCCCGTCCGGCATCCGCTCGATGCCGGCGACCGAGTTGAAGGCATAGCCGGTCGCATTCGCGCCGAGCTTCGCGCGGGCTTCGTCGTGACCGATCAGCTGACAAATCAGTGCGAAGATGAACGGCTTCGACACGCTCATGATCGAGAATTCATGATCGGTCTCGCCGACGGCGAAAACATTGCCGTTCGTACCGACGACACAGATGCCGAAGAGATCGCGCGGCACGCGCGCCAGTGCCGGATAGACCTGTGAGTTTTCGCCTTCGTCGTTTGACTTGAAACGATCGTAGGCATCGCGGACGAGGCGCTGCACATCCTCAGGAGATGGAAGATGGCCCGTGGAGACGTAGCCGGCGTCGTCGTCGAGACGAGCGTCCATCACTTATCCTTCCACACGACTATCGTCAGGTACGATGCAATTCGTGACGGGCTAGCTGATACTCATCCGGTCACCGCGTCAATGCACTGGATGTGGTGCATTGCAAAAAGCCATGCCGACATTGCTCAGCTCCCCCATCGTGCCGCGTTTAGCCTGGGGATCGCCGCGACATCGCCAATGTAGAAGTGAGCCCTATGCGTTCCTCCGCCGTACGACCGAAGTGGCTCGCTGATGCGCCGGGTTGAATATGCGGCGACGCTGCGGATAAGCAGAGACCGGGGAAACTCAGCTTTCCTTCACAGCGTATATGTGACCTTGCTCAGATGAGGCGGAGCGTCGGGGTCAAAGCCCCGCAGGCATGCTGCAAATTCAATGGCGCGGTAAGCCGGAAGCAGCATCAGGACCGGATCGACGACGGGATGAGCGTCGCCGATCCAGGGCAGCGTGCCGGCATCGCCCCCGGCGGTGAATATCAGATCGCTTCCAGGCCTGAGATCATCTGCCAACGCATCCACAGTGGCAGCGGCAGCATCCGCTTGGCGAATCAACAGGACAGGGGTCGCGGCGTTGACAGATGCGCGAGGCCCGTGCCGCAGCTCGGCCGCGCTGTAACCGAGAGCCGGAACGAGGAGCGACTCCGCCAGCTTGAGCGCGATTTCCCGCGCTGGTCCGAGTCCGTAGCCGCGCCCCACAACGAACGCGGCTGGCGCGCCCGCGACGCTCTTCGACCATGCAGACCAGTCGCATGCGAGTGCGGCGGTCATCCGCGAAGGCAAGGACTCCAGCGCGCGTTTGAATTCCGGATCGCCGGACATTTCCGTGACCAGCCGGGCTCCGGCGATCATCGACAGCACGACTGTTTTCGTCGCGGCCACGGATCGTTCGGCGCCGGCGCCGATCGGCAGCACCAGTTCGGAGGCCGCAGCAGTGGGCGAACCCTCGTCGTTGACGATTGCGAGCGTCAGAGCGCCGGCCTGCCGCGCCATTTGTGTCGCCGCCACCAAATCCGGACTTTGCCCGGATTGCGAGATCACGATCCACAATGCACCGCGCAGATCCGGCGGGCTGTGATAGGCCGTGACAATCGACGGCGCGGCGGCCGACCCAAGGATCCCGAGCCGCGCTTCGAACAGGTAGCGCAGATAGACGCCGACATGGCTTGAGCTGCCGCGGCCGCAGAATACGACGACCCGCGGTTTGGTTTGCCCGATCCGTTGGACGATCGTTGAAAACAGCCGGTCCTGCGCGAGCAGCCGCTCGGTTGCCGCGGGGATTTCCGCGGTCTCGCGCGCCATCGCGCTGGG
>NZ_DATMRX010000047.1:0-1587 GCF_035565855.1 Pseudorhodoplanes sp. | reverse complement strand
CATTGTCGAGCCGCTGGTGCAGGGCGCCGGCGGCATGCGTTTCCACGACCCGTCCGTGCTCACGCGGCTCCGCAGCCTTGCCGATCGCTACGGTCTCCTCCTGATCTTCGACGAGATTTTCACCGGCTTCGGCCGCACCGGTACGATGTTCGCGTGCCAGCGCGCGGGCGTCGTGCCGGACATCCTCACGCTGTCCAAGGCGCTGACCGGCGGCACGCTGCCGCTCGCGGCAACGGTGGCGCGGCGGCGTATCTTCGACGCCTTCTGGTCGGACGATCCGATGGCCGCGCTGATGCACGGCCCAACCTACATGGCGAACGCGCTCGCCTGCGCGGCAGCCAATGCCTCGCTCGACCTGTTCGAAGATGGCGAACGCCTGCGGCATGTGGCGCGCATCGAGGGATGGCTGGCCGCGGGTCTTGAGCCTTGCCGCGATCTGCCGGGTGTCACCGATGTGCGCGTGCGCGGCGCGATCGGCGTGGTCGAGCTTGAGCGGATCGACGATCTCGCGGCGTTGCGGAGCGCCTTTGTCGAGAAGGGCGCGTTCATCCGGCCGATCGGCAACGTGATCTATCTCACGCCGGCGCTGACCATCGGCGAGGAGGATGTGGCGTACCTCACGCGAGTGATCGGCGAGGTCTTGCGCGACTTTGCCGCTCGCTGACGCCTGGTGTGTCCCGGACGCGGCGCAGCGCGAAGCGGTGCGCTGCAGAACCGGGACCCAAGAATGGATGCAATTCGATAATGGGTCCCGGCTCAGCGGTGCACCATTCCGCTTCGCTCCATGCTGCACCGCGTCCGGGACACGAGGTCTCACACCAGCCCGCTCAGCGCATCAGCGCGTCGTAATCGGAGTGCGAGCCGATCCAGAACCACAGCAGGCCCTCATCGACCTCCACCGCCAACGCGCGGTAACGGAGTCCCACCCGTACAGACCAATACTGGCCGACTTTCTTGAAGTTCAGCGAAGGATGCTTCGGGTTGTCTTTGAGGAGTGCGTAGTTTCGATCGGCGACCTCGCGAACGGAAGCGGGAAGCTTTTGGTAGGCGTCCCAAAAATCCGGGCTCGCGAAATGTCTCATAGCTCGCGGGCGCGGCCCTTGCGATAATCCTCGCGCGCGCGCTCCGCCAGCGCATCGAGCCTGCCGCTCGTCGCATCCCTGGTGATCTTTTCGTCGAAGCGTGCAGCGTCAAACGCCTCGAACCAGTCGCGGAACTTGGCAAGCTGATCGGGCGTGAGCCGGCTCACGGCTTGTTCGATCTCTTCGAGCTTGGTCATGTCAGTTTATTAGCACAAGTCGGATGGCGCGTCATTGCGGGCTGTATTGCGGACGTGTTGCGCGACTTTGCCGCTCCCTGAAGCCTCGCGTCCGGGGCGCGGCGCAGCGCGAAGCGGTGCGCTGCAGAACCGGGACTCAAGAATGGATGCAATTCGATAATGGGTCCCGGCTCAGCGGTGCACCATTCCGCTTCGCTCCATGCTGCACCGCGTCCGGGACACGAGGCCTCACACCAATCCGCAAGCCTCGACCCCTCACACCAGTCCGCAAGCCTTCGCGATCTGCGCAAAGGCCGGATGATCGGCCC
>NZ_DATMRX010000046.1:0-6071 GCF_035565855.1 Pseudorhodoplanes sp. | reverse complement strand
TTGAAGGACTCGTGCGTCAACGAGTCGGCCACCGAGCCGATCGTCATGAAGACGCTCTTCGATTCCGGCATGATACCCGCGACCGAAAGGGCCGAAGGCGTGTTCAGGCCGCCGATCACGAGATTGATCCCCTGCCCGGTCAGCTCCTTGGCCGCCGCAATCGCCGCATTGGGGTTCGCCTTGTCGTCCTGATAGATGATCTCCAGCGTGCGTCCCATGATGCCGCCGGCGGCATTGATCTGGTCGACGGCGATCTGCGCCGACAACTGGCAGTCCGCCGAATAGGTCGACTGCGCGCCTGAAAGCGGCAAGAGGATACCGATGCGGATCGGATCCTTGGACTGGGCCCATGCCCTGGTGGTGAAGCCGGTCGCGGCTGCCCCGATGGCCGCGGCGCCGGCGCCCACGAAGGTGCGACGAGAGATCGAAGACATTCCATATCCTCCCTGGTGATGGCGGGCGTGGCAGCCACCCGATCGCGGGCTCTCCCCCCGGCGACGCGAGGGAGATCATCACAGCGGGACCGTGGCTGTCAATCGAATTCGAATTCGAATTCGGATTTTTCGCGTGACGGAGATGCAGCTTTGCCCTGCCTTGACCACGTCCGGGACTCTCTAGAAACCCTTGGCAAAAGAGGCAAAATTCGGCCGATGCGTTCACCCGACCGTGCAGCGGTTTGGGTAACCACATGCACGAAACCATTAGCGCGAAGCATGTCGCGCAAATCAACTTGCGCGACATGCTTTAGCGTCGGCGGATTCCCTCGAAGAGCAGGATGGTGACCTGGTCCGCGATCTGCGATGGCGTCAGGCGGCCTTGCCGGTACCATTCCACCGACCAGTTCATCATGCCGATCAGCAGCAACCGGATCACCGATAGATCGACGTCGTCGCGGACGAGCCCCTCCTCCCTGGCCTCGTTGAGCAGCGCGCGCCAGAGCTGGGCGTTCTCGTCGAGGACACGGAGAAATCGCTCGCGCAGCCTGGCCGGAAGCTGGTCGAAGATGCGCATATGCGCGGCAATGTACTCATCGCCGGCAAGGACCACCTCGAGATGGCCATGGATCGCCGCGGTGATGCGGTCGCGCACGTCGGCATCCGGCTGCAGCGCGTTGATCGCGTCGATGACCCGATCCTGGGTCCGCTGATTGGCGACGCGCAGCACCTCGGCCACGATCGCCTCACGTGATTCGAAATGGTAATAGATGCTGCCGGTCTGGGTGCGCGCGCGCTTGGCAATGTCGCTGAGCCGCGTCAAGGCATAGCCCTTGCGGCAGAACACATGGGCGGCGGCATCGACAATGCGGCTTCGCGTTACTTCGGCCTTCCTGAGCTTCCTCACGGCGGCACGCTGATCGTCCGCCGCGGGCTTGCTTTTGCCGGAGTTCCGGGGGGGCGGCGCCGGCGGGAGTGCGACATCCTGCGGAGCGCGGGAACGAGTATGGGCCATGGCAATCGCGCTCTTCCTAGCTCGCACGTGAACGTTCGAAACCCTTCAACCTCTGGACGCCGTCGGGCAACGGGACGGATCGATGCAGAGCCAGCTGCTCCTGCAATCGTTGATGGAGATCGGCCGGCATCGATACCACCTTGGGCGGTGGCCCGAGCCTAACATGGATGATCCGGTATTGAACCAAGGCCGCAAGGAAGTTGCGCGATGTGTTGATCACCTCGAACAGCACCCGGATGCGCTTGTCGTCCACCTCGACCAGGCGCGTGGTCACGGTGATTTCGTCACCCAGAAGCATCTCCCGCAAATAGGCGACGTCGGCGTCGATCACGAAGTTCGACTCCCCGGTACGCCTGCGGAAGTCCTCGCCATAATCCCAGGAATCATGCGCCGCCATCGCCGGCTCCTTGACGATGGCCAGATAGTAGCAGGCATTCATATGATTGTTGGTGTCGATCCACTCGGGACGCACCTGAAGCTTTGACTGATGAAGACGGGGATCCGGCAACGGCACTTCCCACCTCGTCATTCCTACCTCCGACCTGCTTTCGGCTGTCTCCCTCCTATGGGCAGGACCTTGTCCACGTCAACATTTTTCGAATCCTGATTTGATTCTGGCACCGGACGATGCGGCAGACATCCTGGGGCTTTCCTTGCCTCTGCTTTCTTTGGACGAATGCCTTGATGGCGGATTTGCAGGCATCGCAGCGGCGCCCGGAGGTGCAGCCTCCTGCGGCCGGCGCCCTGCTCAGTGCACCACCACGCCCAGTTTCTGGCGGAGCTTGTGCATGCGCATCTCGAGCATCGGCAGCGGCGGGCCTCCGGCAGTCGCGACGCGCCGCGTCATGGTGATGAGGTCGCCTTTTTCCGCTTCATTGAGCCGCTCGCGCAGGAGAGGCGCCAGCGTGTCGATCACCACGCCCGCGTCGCCCACCCGGCCGGTCGCCCATTTCGCGTAGTCGATGGCGTCATGGGCCTTGCCCTGGGCGGCCACGCCGACAATGACCTTGCGCAGCGCCTGCTCGCGCTCCCTGGTCATGCGCGGCCCGTCGGTTGCCACGGCAAGGATGAGCGTCGCGGCGGCAACCACCGGGTCGTCGATCGCCGTGAGCGCCGATACTTCGTCCTTGCCTTCGAGCCGTTCCCGTCGAACAGATCCGCGTACCCGTCCGAGAACGTCGGCAACGTCGTTGGCTGCTTCCTTGATCATCTTGCGCCGGTACCACCACAGCACTGCTGCCACGAGCAGGACGATCACGATGAAAATAACGGGCATTCAAGCGGACTCCCTATGGCAGCCCGCCACAATAGAACATCGAAGCCGGATGAGGGAATCTGATTCGCGCCTAAAGCATGTCGCGCGGGATCGGATTCGGGCGACATGCTTCAGATGTTTGTTCTTGCCGCTATTTCGCGAAACGCCGGGAGCCGGCAACGCAGAGTACGACGGCGGCAGTGACGGCCACCATCAGCATGCTCACGGCTTCGCCGAGCAGGAAGGCCGCCAAAGTCAGGCCGAAAAAAGGCTGCAGCAACTGCAACTGGCCAACGCCGGCGATGCCGCCGAGCGCCAGACCGCGATACCAGAAGACGAAGCCGATGAGCATCGAGAAGAGCGACACATAGGCGAGGCCGATCCAGGCCGGCTCGCCGATGCCGTTCCATGACGCCGGCGAAGTGGCGAGCGTCAGCACGCCCATGACGGGCAGCGACAGCACCAGGGCCCAGCAGATCACCTGCCATCCGCCTAGCCTGCGCGACAGCTTCGCACCCTCCGCATAGCCGAGCCCGCACACCACGATTGCCGCGAGCATCAGAAGGTCTCCCGCCGGCGACGCCGAGAAACCCTGGACAAGCGCGAAGCCCGCCACCAGGGCGCTGCCGAAGCCTGAAAACAGCCAGAACAGCGGGCGCGGCCGCTCGCCGGCGCGAAGGACCCCGAAGATCGCGGTCGCCAGCGGCAGCAGCCCGACGAAGACGATCGAATGCGCCGAAGTGACGTGCTTGAGCGCCAGCGCCGTCAACAGGGGGAAGCCGACCACCACGCCGAGCGACACGATGAGGAGCGGAACGAGATCGCCGCGTTGCGGCCGCTTCTGCCGCATCGCGACAAGCAGCAAGGCAGAGAGAAGACCGGCGATCGTCGCGCGCGCCGTCGTCAGGAAAACCGGGTCGAACTCGGCCACGGCGACGCGCGTCGCAGGCAAGGAGCCGCTGAAGATCAGCACACCCAGCAATCCGTTGATCCAGCCTTCGGTCGTCTTGTCCATCGCGAGCCCAGCCCTTCGTTTCGACGCATCTGTTCGCCGAAGCCCTTGTCTTTTCCAGAGACGGTGCATTACGATTTCGACGAACTGTATTGGAGAAGGTGGCAGTACGGTGGACCGATCGGCATCCAACGAATCCGAGGGCACACGGGTCGGACGCGTGATGGGGGCCATCCGCGACCGCATCGCCCGTCGTTCCCTTACCCCCGGGTCGAGGCTTCCCTCGATCCGCGCCTTCGCCGAAACCATGCAGGTGTCGAAGTCGACCGTGGTGGAGGCCTATGACAGGCTGGCGGCCGAGGGGACGATCCGTTCGCGACCCGGCTCCGGCTTTTACGTCGCAGCGCCCCTGGCGCCGCTGGCCCTGGCCGAGATCGGCCCGCGCCTCGACCAGGCCGTCGACCCGTTCTGGGTGTCGCGGCAGTCGCTGGAAGCCGGGACCGACCTGCTCAAGCCCGGCTGCGGGTGGCTCCCCGCCGAATGGATGCCGGTCGAGAGCCTGCGGCGCGCGTTGCGCGGCATCGTCCGGGCGGCGGAGCCGGCGACGCTCACCGACTACGGCTCGCCGCGCGGGCTTCCGGCCTTGCGCCAGCTACTGGCCCGCCGCATGGCCGAGCGCGGCATCGAGACCGCGCCCGACCAGATCCTGATCACAGAATCCTGCACGCAGGCCCTGGACCTGCTCTGCCGGTTCCTGATCGAGCCCGGCGATTCCGTGCTCGTCGACGACCCCTGCTACTTCAATTTCCTCGCGCTCCTGCGCGCGCACCGGGCGAGGGTCGTGGGCGTTCCGCTGACGCCGACGGGACCGGATCTCAGGCTCTTCGCCCAGGCCCTGTCGGAACACAGGCCTCGCCTCTACATCACCAATTCCGGCCTGCAGAACCCGACGGGCGCCTCGTTGCAGCCAAGCGTCGCGCACCGGCTCCTGAAGCTCGCGGCGGAACACGAGCTGATCGTCATCGAAGACGACATCTTCGCCGACTTCGAGCATGAGCCGGCGCCGCGCCTTGCCGAGCTCGACGGGCTCGAGCGGGTGATCCGCATCGCCAGCTGCTCGAAGACGCTCTCGGCTTCGGTGCGCTGCGGCTACATCGCCGGCCCGCGCGACTGGATCGACAATCTGGTCGACCTCAGGATCGCCACCGACTTTTCGAGCCGCCGGCTTTCTGCCGAACTCGTCCTCACGGCCCTCACCGACGGCAGCTACCGCAAGCATATGGAGGCGCTGCGCGCGCGGCTCTCGAAAGCCATGGCCGCCACCAACCGCCGGTTGAAGGGACTGGGCATCGAACCATGGCTGGAGCCGGTGGCGGGCATGTTCCTATGGTGCCGCCTGCCGGATGGGCTCGACGCCGGCGAGGTCGCGCGCCGGGCCCTCGCGGAAAAGCTGGTGCTTGCGCCAGGCAACGCGTTCAGCCCATCCCAGACCGCGCCGCACTTCATGCGCTTCAACGTCGCCCAATGCGGAGACGAGAGGGTTTTCAAGGTGCTGGAGAGGGCGATGCGGGGATAGACAATAGCGGCGCGTTCTCACGCGCAAGCTCTCTTGCAGGTCCCCCTCTCGTACGCTCCTTGGTGCGAAACTGCGGCCGAGGCGGCACTTTCTGAGCCTGTTCGTACTACTTCCACATCCCTCGCATGCGGCTCCTCAGGTCGATCTCGACGCGCGGCTGGCCGATGCGCCCCTGCGGCATCGGCGCCGGCGGCCAGGCGACGCGCTCGAAGCGGTCGAGGATGTGGTCGGGGATGAAGCGCGTGCGCGAGGCATAGACGTGGCGGTCGCCGTTGCGGGCCTGGCCGTGCGTGAAGAAGCGCTGCGGCGTGATCAGATGGAGCGAATCCTTGGCCCGCGTCATCGCCACATAGAGCAGCCGGCGCTCCTCCTCGATCTCGTGCTTTTCGCCCACGGCGAGATCGATCGGCATGCAACCGTCGACCGCGTTGAGAACGAAGACCTTCTTCCACTCCTGGCCTTTCGCGGAATGGATCGTCGACAGGATCAGATAGTCTTCGTCGAGATGCGGCGGGCCGGGCTGGTCGCTCACCGCATCCGGCGGATCGAGGGTGAGGTCGGTCAGGAAGCGCTCGCGCGAGCCGTAGGCGGCGGCGATTTGCTCGAGCTGCAGAAGGTCGGCGCGGCGGGCGGCGGCGTCCTCGTGGATGCGTTCGAGATGCGGCTCGTACCATAGCCGTGCCTGCTCGAGATCGGCCGGCCAGCTCGCGGAACGCAAGCGAAGGCCGGAGAACAGCGCCAGGAACGCTGGCCAGTCGGCCTCCGCCCGCTGCGGCACGCGGAAGGCCGAGAGGCCCATGACCGCGTCGAGCGCGCCTTCCATCGTCTCGACAACCTGC
>NZ_DATMRX010000045.1:0-11099 GCF_035565855.1 Pseudorhodoplanes sp. | reverse complement strand
CGGGATCGGCATTGGCTTTCTTCCGTTCGGGCGCGCGGTCGGGAAGGCCCTCGGCGAAATCGACCACGTTTGGCTCGTCGTTCTCGTCGCCGTGCTGCTCGGATTTGTCACCACATGGGGCGAACCTGCCGTCCGCATCCTGGCCGAGCAGGTCGAAAACAGGTCGAGCGGATCAATCCCGAGCCGCATGCTGCTTTTGGCGGTCTGCGCCGGCGTCGCGGTCTGGGTGGGCCTTGGGATGCTGCGGATCGTGTTCGCGATCCCTTTGTTGTACCTCCTGGTGCCCGGCTATCTTCTTGCGATCGTGCTGCTGTGGCTGAGCGACCGGGACTTTGTCGCGATTGCAGCGGACGCCGGCGGCGTCGCGACCGGCCCCCTCGCCAACAGCTTCCTTTTGGCGTTGGCCCTTGGCGCGGCGGGCGCGATCGGCGGTGAAAATATCGTCGTCGAGGGCTTTGGCTTCATTGCCCTGATCGCGCTTGCCCCGATCATATCAGTGATGATGCTGGGTGTTGCCATTCGTCTGAAGACTCGCCAACCGGAGTGACCAGGATGCTCAATCCGTGCCTGATCGTCAGTATCGTGCGCAAGGGCTGGGGAGACACGGTGCTGGAAGCCTCGATGAAGGCCGGCGCGCATGGCGGCACCGTTGTCTATGGACGCGGCATCGGTCGCAACGAACAGCAGCGCGTCTTCGGCATCCAGATCGAGCCGGAGAAGGAAATCGTGCTGACGCTGGTCCCGCGGGATATCTCGGAGACGATCCTCGCCGAGATCGTGCGCGCCGCCGAACTCACCGCGCCGGGACACGGGCTCGCTTTCATCGTGCCGGTCGATCAGGTGGCCGGCGTCGTACACCTCGTCGAAGCGCCCGAGACGTGAGACGTTCGGGCGCAGTGATCCAAGGTCATTCCGACTCGGCCGCCGCATCCGGCTCACGGAGCACCAGCGCGTCGCACGGCAGCTCGGCCATGATCTGCTTGGCGACGCTCCCGACGATCATTTCGAACAGCGCATTGCGCCCTTGCGTCCCAAGAACGACAAGATCGACCCCGGTTTCCCTGACGCAGTCGCGCAGCAGCCGATCCGGCGCGCCGAATTCCAGCAATGGGGTGGCGTGCTTTCGGATTAAATCGGCGGACGGCGATGAATTGACGAAGGCGTTGTACTGCGCCTCGACCCCCGTCAGGTACTGACTGCGATATGATGCCGTATCCGTGGTGAAGCCGCTCAGCGGCGCCTCGTAGGCGTGGAAGATTCTGAAGGCCTGCCCCGGAAAATATTTGACGGTCATTTCCAGCGCGTGGCGCGAGGTTTCGGAAAAATCCGTTGCCACCAGGATGTTTTGATAGGCATGCCGGGCCCGGTTCTTCACCACGAGCAGGGGCCGGGCGGAGCTTCGCAGCAATTGCTCGACCGTACTGCCCAGCAAAAATCGTCCGAGCGGTTCGTCCCGCGCGATTCCAGTGACGATCAGATCGCAGCCGCGCGCTTCGGCGGTGCGTTGTATGACCTCACTCGGCACCCCTTCCTCGACCACCAGCGAGGCCGACATGGCCGCGGGTCCGACGTCTTCGACCAGCCTGCGCTGCGCGATCGCGAACGGATCGGGGGGCCGCCGCCATGACGGAGCGGGTGCCTCGTCATCCCAACTCGCCGGATCTTCGAGAACATGCAGGATGGTCAGCTTCGCCTGCCATTGCTCCGAGAGGAGGACGGCCCGGTCGAGCGCGCGGTCGCAGCGCGAGCTGAGATCGGTCGCCATCAGAATGCCGCGCGGAGGCCCGCTCATCCACCGTGGCTCATTCATCTGAAAGTGCCCCCTTCCGATTGCCTTGCGCATGCCGGTCTTGATCGCGTTCGCGATTCTCAGGACCCTATCATTGCAGGTGGGTAAAGACCGTCGGCCCATCTGCGACAATTGGACGTGATGGATGTGCACAAAGCCCGGGTGAATACAGCATCCGCCGGCCGCGATCTCAATTCCGGAACATCACGCGCGGCGGACGCTTCGACCGACGAGATCGCGTCCCGAGGTGCCGTTTGGCTGACTTATCGTCGCCGATTACGGGCGAGCGGGAACTTCAATCCTGGGTCGAGGATTGAGCCGAGCCCCCCGTTTCGGGGGCGTTCCTTGTGTCGATGAAGCCCAGTCCGATGATCGTCTCGTCGGTCTCGTCATCGTCGAATGCCCGAACCAGCCGTTTCGGGCGTCGGGAGCGCCTTGGATCGTGGGATGTGCGCAATCGTGTCATGCCGGAAGAACGTCCGGCGTTTCCCGCCTGTTCCTCGCATCGGAGAAAACATATGGCCAAGAGATCCAGCAAAAAATCGTCCCGGAGATACTCCCGCAGCGCCTCCGAGGATGTCGAAAAGGAGATGCACGACTACAAGCGGGGCAAGGCCCGGTCGGGGCCCGGCGGCCGCGGCGGCAAGGTCAAGAGTCGCAAGCAGGCGATCGCGATCGGGTTGTCCAAGGCCCGGTCCGAGGGCAAGAAGGTTCCAAAACGGTCTTCGAAGAAGCGAAGCGCCAAGAAGCGCAAGTGACGCGCCCGGGGCCCCTGCTCAATTTGGTTATCTGCTCAATAAATAATCACAAATAACCCTATTGTATGCAATAGCCGCGCTGGTGGCCGCTGACGCTGCCGGCGCTGCTGACGCTTGCGAAGGAGGAATTCATTCGCGCGATCATTGCTTTATGAAATTTCCGCCCCGCCGTGCCCGAGCTGGCACAAGCTTTGCGGGAGTGCATCCGAGGCCGAGCACAGAGGGACCCGGAGGCACAAGAATGAATCGCCGCGAATTTCTGAAATCCACCACTGCCATTGCTGCAACGTCGGCCATCGGCGCGCCGGCGATTTTCTCGCCGGCCAAGGCGCAGGCGAGATCGGAGACCATTCTGGTCGTCTCCGAAAGCGGTCCGAACAACATCGATATTCATGGCGTGGGCACCAACGTGCCGGGCTACGAGGTGGCGTGGAATTGCTACGACCGCCTGATCAGCCACGAGATGAAGACGGGTCCGGCCGGCCAGCCCTATTACGACAAGGACAAGTTCAAGCCTGAACTCGCCGACGATATGAACATCGGCGACATGTCCGTGACCTTCAAGCTGAAGAAGAACGCGACCTTCCAGGATGGCACGCCGGTCAAGGCCAAGGACGTGAAGTGGTCGCTCGATCGCGCGGTCTCGGTGGGCGGCTTCCCGACCTTCCAGATGGGCGCGGGTTCGCTGACCAAGCCCGAACAATTCGTTGTCGTCGACGACAACACCGTGCGCGTCGATTTCATGAAGAAGGATCGCCTGACCATCCCCGACCTCGCGGTGGTGGTGCCGGCCATCTACAATTCCGAACTCGTGAAGAAGCACGCGACCGAAAAGGATCCCTGGGGCCTCGAATACACCAAGCAGAACACCGTTGGCAGCGGAGCGTATCGCGTCACCAAATGGACGCCCGGCTCCGAAGTCATCCTGGAGCGGTTCGATGGCTGGAAGGGCGGCCCGCTGCCGAAGACCAAGCGCATCATCTGGCGCATGGTGCCGTCTGCCGGCAATCGTCGCGCGCTGCTTGAGCGCGGCGACGCCGACATTTCCTATGAATTGCCGAACAAGGATTTCGTGGAGCTCAAGGACGCCGGCAAGCTCAACATCGTGTCGACGCCGTTCTCCAATGGCTGCCAGTATATCGGCATGAACGTCACCAAGCCGCCCTTCGACAATCTGAAGGTGCGGCAGGCGGTGGCCTACGCATTGCCGTACCAGAAGATCGTCGACGCCGTGTTATTCGGCCTTGCAACGCCGCTTTATGGCGCGGCGCCCGACAAGCCGACCGAAGTCGCCTGGCCGCAGCCGACGAAATACAAGACCGATATCGAGGCGGCCAAGAAGCTGCTGGCGGAAGCCGGTTATCCGAACGGCTTCGAGACCACGCTGTCATTCGATCTCGGCTTTGCCGGCGTCAATGAACCGCTCTGCATCCTGGTGCAGGAAGCGCTCGGCCAGATCGGCATCAAGTGCACGATCAACAAGATCCCGGGCGCGAATTTCCGCACCGAACTGAACAAGAAGGTGCTGCCGCTCTACACCAACGTGTTCTCGGGCTGGCTCGACTATCCGGAATACTTCTTCATCTGGTGCTATCACGGCAAGAATTCGATCTTCAACACCATGAGCTACCAGTCCAAGGCCATGGATGCATTGATCGATGGCGCCGTCGATGCGGCGGCCGTGGGCGACAAGGCGAAATACGAGAAGGATGTGAAAGGGTTTGTCGATCTCGCTTTCGCCGACATCCCGCGCATCCCGCTCTATCAGCCGTATTCCAACGTCGCGATGCAGAAGAACATCTCCGGCTATCAATACTGGTTCCACCGCCGCCTCGATTATCGGGCGCTGGTGAAGTCGTAACGGCAAAACGCGTGTGCTCCCTCCCTCCTGGAAGGGGGGAGGGGGCATCAATCCAGGCGACAGGGACTGACTCCCACCCGTCGGGCTTCGTCCCGCCGAGCTCCCCCTTCAGGGCGAGGTGAAGGCCGCGGTGGTGGCAAAGAGGACCAGCTCGTGATCCGGCAAATCGGCAAGCGTCTCGCAACGACGATCCCGTCCATCATCGGCGTGATCATCGTCACGTTTCTTCTGACCCGCGTGTTGCCCGGCGATCCGGCCGCCTATTTCGCCGGACCCGCGGCGACGCCGCAGGCGATCGAGGACGTCCGCAGGTCGCTGGGCCTCGACAAGTCGCTGCCCGAGCAGTTCGTGCGCTATGTCACCGAGCTCAGCCGTGGTGATTTCGGCAAGTCGCTGACATCGGGCCAGCCGGTGCGCAGCGACATCGCGCAGCGGCTTCCGGCATCCGCGGAATTGACGCTTGTCGGGCTGATCATATCGATGCTGATCGCGGTGCCGCTCGGGATCGCGGCCGCCGTGAAACAAGGCTCCTTCATCGATCACGCCTGCCGCATGATCGCGACCGCGGGCGTCTCGTTGCCGGTATTCTTCACCGGCCTGATCCTCGTCTATGTCTTCTATTACCTGCTCGGCTGGTCTCCCGCGCCGCTCGGGCGGCTGGACGTGTTCTATTCGGCGCCGCCGCATGTCACGGGATTCTATCTGATCGACAGCCTTCTCGCCGGCGAGTTCGAAACCTTCCGCGCCTCGCTGTCGCAACTGATCCTTCCCGCCGCGACGCTTGCCATCTTCGCGCTCGCGCCGATCACGCGCATGACCCGCGCTTCGATGCTCGCGGTGCTCGGATCGGATTTCGTACGCACGGCGCGCGCCAACGGGCTCACCCCGCGCACCGTCATCGTCACCTATGCGTTCCGCAATGCCATGCTGCCAGTGATCACCACACTCGGCATGGTCTTCTCGTTTCTGCTCGGCGCGAATGTCCTGGTCGAAAAGGTGTTCGCCTGGCCTGGCATTGGCTCTTACGCCATCGAGGCCCTGATCGCGTCGGACTTTGCGCCGGTGCAGGGCTTCGTTCTGGTGATGGCGATCATGTACGTGCTGCTCAACCTGACGATCGATCTTCTGTACGGCGTGATCGATCCGCGCGTGAGGCTCGAAGGATGAACCAGCGTCCCGATCTCGACACCGCCCATATCGCCGCAACCGACGCACCGGCCGCGGCCGCAGCGATCGCGACCGCGGTCGCGAGTGCCGCCGCTAAGAAGGATGCGACCCCCGCGGCCGCACCGGCCAAACAGACCTCGGTCTTCGCCCATGCCCGCTACGTGATCTCGGAAAATCCGGTCACAGGTCTCGCCTTCGGCCTCTTCATCTTGATCTCCATGTGCGCGATCTTCGGTCCATGGATCGCGCCTTATGACCCGCTGGCCAGCAACACGACCTCGGCCTTGCAGCCCCCGTCCGCGAAGCATTGGTTCGGCACTGACCAGCTCGGCCGCGACATCCTGAGCCGCGTGATGGTCGCGGCGCGTCTCGACATGCTGATCGCGGTCGCTTCGGTGGCGCTGGTTTTCGCGCTCGGCGGTTTGTCGGGAACGGCGGCCGGATTTTTCGGCGGCTGGACCGACCGCATCGTCGGCCGGATCGCCGACACCATCATGGCATTTCCGCTCTTCGTGCTCGCGATGGGCATCGTCGCCGCACTCGGCAACACTGTGACGAACATCGTGATCGCCACCGCGATCATCAATTTTCCGCTCTATGCCCGCGTCGCCCGCGCCGAGGCGAATGTCCGGCGTGAGGCCGGATTCGTGCAGGCGGCGCGGCTGTCCGGAAACGGCGAATGGCGCATCCTCCTGACGCAAATTCTGCCAAACATCATGCCGATCATGGTGGTGCAGATGTCGCTGACCATGGGCTACGCGATCCTGAACGCGGCCGGCCTCTCCTTCATCGGGCTCGGCGTGCGTCCGCCGACGCCGGAATGGGGCATCATGGTCGCGGAAGGGGCGGGCTTCATCGTATCGGGCGAATGGTGGATCGCGTTTTTTCCGGGCGCGGCGCTGATGCTCGCGGTGTTCTGCTTCAACCTGCTGGGTGACGGATTGCGCGACATCGTCGATCCGCAGCGGCGCACGTGAAGGAGCAAGCCATGACGACCAATACGCTCCTCGATGTTCGCGACCTGACTGTCGAATTCATGACCCGCCGCGGAGTCGTGAAGGCGGTGCAACACGTCAACGTCACCGTTGCCAAGGGCGAAACCGTCGGCATCGTGGGTGAATCGGGCTCCGGAAAGTCCGTCACCTCCTATGCCGTGATGCGCATCCTGGATCGCGCCGGCCGGATCGCGGACGGCGCCATTACCTTTTCCGGCATCGACGTGCGCGATGCGCCGGAGAGGGAAATGCGCGACCTGCGCGGTCGCGAAATGTCGATGATCTTCCAGAGCCCGCGCACCGCGCTGAACCCGATCCGCAAGGTCGGCGACCAGATCAGCGACGTGCTGCTGCAACATGTGCAGGCGCAGCCCTCCGACGTGAAGGAGAAGGCGATCGAGGCGCTCCGGAAGGTGCGGATCGCGCGACCGGAAGAGCGTTTCCATGCCTATCCGTTCGAGCTGTCCGGGGGTATGTGTCAGCGCGTGGTGATCGCTCTTGCGCTCGCCTGCCAGCCGCAATTGCTGATTGCCGACGAGCCGACCACCGGCCTCGACGTGACCACGCAGAAAGCGGTGATGGATCTCGTGGTCGAGCTGACCCGCGAACGCGGCATGTCGACGATTCTGATCACCCACGATCTCGGCCTTGCCGCAGCCTATTGCGACAAGGTGGTGGTGATGGAGAAGGGCCGGGTGGTCGAAACCGCCGCGTCCTCCACGATCTTCAAGGCGCCGCAGCATGCCTATACGCGGAAGCTGATGCGGGCGACGCCGCGGCTCGGCGTTTCGCTGCGCGATCTTCTCCCCGAAGACATGGCGGCGCCGCCGCTGCCCGCGCCCGATCCGGCGGAGGAGAAGCTCGAGGACAAATCCCCGCTGCTCGTCGTGTCGAGCCTTGTGAAGGAATATCCGCGCCAGGGAGCGCCAGGTTCGCTCGCCAGCTTCTTTCGCAAGAAAGATCAGTTGCCGGAGCCCGAGACCTTCAAGGCGGTCGACGGCATTTCGTTCGAGATCAAGCGCGGCGAGAGCGTCGGCCTCGTCGGCGAATCCGGCTGCGGAAAATCGACCACCTCGATGATGGTGATGCGCTTGCTCGATCCGACCTCCGGGTCGGTGGTGTTTGATGGCGAGGACATCGGCTCGATCCCGGCCAAGGAATTCGCAAAGTCGCCGATGCGCAAGCGCATCCAGATGGTGTTCCAGGATCCGACCGAGTCGCTCAATCCGCGATTCACCGCCGAGCGGGCGATCGCCGATCCCATCATGCGGATGAGCGATATCAGGGGACGCGATGCGATCCGCGCACGATGCGAAGTCCTTGCCGGTCAGGTCGGACTGCCCGTCGAATTGCTCGACCGTTTCCCGCACCAATTGTCGGGCGGGCAGAAAGCCCGTGTCGGCATTGCGCGCGCCATCGCCTTGTCGCCTGAACTCGTGATCCTCGACGAGCCGACGGCCGCCCTGGACGTTTCGGTGCAGGCGGTGGTGCTCAACCTGCTCGAGGATTTGAAGTACGAGCTTGGCATGAGCTATCTGTTCGTCTCGCACGATCTCAATGTGGTGCGCCTGCTCTGCGACCGCGTGATCGTGATGCGCAGCGGCAAGATCGTTGAGGAGGGGAGCGCCGAAGCGGTGATGGGCCACCCGAAGTCCGATTACACCAAGGAATTGCTGGCGGCGATCCCGCACCCGCCTGTGTGAGACAAGCGATGAACGATCAGGATGTCACGGATCGCTGGATCGCATCGTCAGCCGCTCTGCTCGGACTACCGATCGAAGCAGAGTGGATGCCCGCGATACGCGCCAATGTCGAGGTGACGTTCCGGATGGCGAAGCTCGTGGAGGAGTTTCCGCTCGAGGACGAGGCCGAGCCTGCGCCGGTTTACGGAGCGTAATCATGTCCGAACTCGGCTTCGCAAAGGCTCACGAAATCGCCGCGGCCGTTTCGCGCGGCGACCTCACCGCGCGCGCGGTGGTCGAGGACGCGCTGTCGGCCATCCGCAATCGCAACCAGGCCCTCAACGCCTTCACCGATGTGACGGGCGAGCGGGCGCTTGACCGTGCCGATGCGCTGGATGCGGACCGGGCCGCTGGGCGGCCGGCCGGACCGCTCACCGGCGTGCCCTTTGCGGTGAAGAATTTGTTCGACGTCAAAGGTCTTCCGACACGCGCCGGCTCGAAGATCAACCGCGATCGGCCGCCAGCGCAACAGGACTCGCCCCTGATCGAGCGGCTGGAAGCCGCGGGCGCAATCCTCGTCGGTGCGCTGAATATGGGCGAATACGCCTATGACTTTACCGGCGAGAACGCCCATGACGGGCCCTCGCGCAATCCGCATGATGTGAGCCGGATGTCCGGTGGCTCGTCGGGCGGATCGGGGTCGGCGGTGGCGGGCGGACTGGTGCCGCTTGCCTTGGGCTCGGACACCAACGGATCGATCCGTGTGCCGTCGTCCTTCTGTGGCATCTTCGGGCTGAAGCCGACCTATGGCCGGCTGTCGCGCGCGCGCAGCTTTCCGTTCGTCGCAAGCCTCGATCATCTCGGGCCGTTCGCCCGTTGTGCCCGCGATCTCGCGATCAGCTATGACGCGATGCAGGGCCATGACCCCGACGATGCGGCTTGCGTGGACCGTCCGGTCGAACCGACGCTGCCGCAGCTTGATCGCGGCATCGAGGGGCTCCGCTTCGCGATTGCCGGCGGATATTTTCGCAAGGGTGCGTTCCCCGAAGCGCTGCAGGCGATCGAACGTGTCGCGAAAGCGCTCGGCGCATCGCGCGAGATCGAATTGCCGGAAGCGCACCGGGCGAGAGCCGCGGCCTACGTCATCACCGCGACCGAGGGCGCTACGCTGCATCTCGACCGCTTGCGCCAGCGCGCGCACGATTTCGATCCCGCGACGCGGGACCGGCTGATTGCGGGCGCGATGATTCCCGCATCGCTTGTCGTGAAGGCGCAGAAATTCCGGCGCTGGTATCGCGACGAGGTGCTGGCGCTGTTCAGGGACGTCGATGTGATCCTCGCACCGGCAACGCCCTGCGCGGCCCCGGCCATCGGTCAGCAGACCTTTGTGCTCGATGGCGTCGAAATGCCGGTGCGGCCGAATATCGGCATCTATACGCAGCCGATCTCGTTCATCGGTCTGCCCGTGGCCGCGGTGCCGGTTCCGCTGGAACCGCTGCCGGTCGCGGTGCAGGTCATCGCCGCGCCGTGGCGTGAGGACATCGCGTTACGCGTGGCGCACTATCTTGAGGCGCAAGGCGCGGTTATGGCACCGCGACCGCCGTTGAGCTAAGCGTGTCCCGGATCGGCGAGAACAGCCCCGCGCGATCAAAGATGACCGGTATGGGAGAGAAACTGGAATGGCCCTTGAGATTAATCTGCCGGACGTTGTTGCCGAGGTCACGGCGGAATTCGAGCGATACGAAGATGCGCTCGTCAACAACAAGGTCGATGTGCTCGACGCCATGTTCCGCGATGCTCCGGAGACGATCCGCTACGGTGCGACCGAAAATCTGTACGGGTACGAAGAGATCAAGGCGTTTCGCTCCGCGCGTTCGCCGGTCGCGCTCGGACGCACGCTGTCGAAGACCGTTATCACCACCTATGGCCGCGACTTCGCCGTTGCTTCGACGCTCTATCAGCGCCCTTCGGCGCCCGGCCGCACCGGACGTCAAATGCAGACCTGGGTTCGCTTCCCGGAGGGCTGGCGGGTGGTCGCCGCTCATGTCAGCCTGATGGAAGAGCCCAAGGACGCACCGAAACGGGGCTGATGCGATGACCCTCCAGGCCCGCGACATTCGCGCTGCCGATGCCAGCCGCCGGACTCTGGCCGAGGAATTGCGGCTGCAGATCGCGGACGACATCGTGCGCGGGGTGCTGGCCCCGGGCACGCCGCTCGACGAAACCGAGCTTGCGGCGCGTTTCGGCGTCTCACGAACACCCGTGCGCGAAGCGATCCGTCAGCTCGCCGCGAGCGGACTCGTCGATGCGCGGGCGCATCGCGCCGCCGTGGTCGCGCGGCCGAGCGAAGACAGGCTGGTCGGCATGTTCGAGGCGATGGGCGAAATCGAAGGCCTCTGCGCGGGTCTCGCGGCCGAGCGTATGACGGCGGTTGAACGGCGCGAGCTCGAGAATGTGCACGAACAGCTGCGCCTGTTGATCCAGGCCGCAGACCCGCAGCGTCATCACGAGATCAACGAAGCCTTTCACGGCGCGATCTATGCGGGTGCGCACAATGCCTATCTGGCCGAAGTCGCCAACGCGACGCGCGCGCGCGTGCAGCCATTCCGCCGCGCCCAGTTTCGCAATCTCGGACGGTTGTCGAAATCCTATGTCGAGCACGACAAGGTGGTGGTTGCGATCCTGCGCGGCCAGCGCGCGGTCGCGGCCGAAGCGATGCGCGCGCATATTTTCACCGTGCGCGAGGAATACGAGGCCTATGTGCAATCGCTGTGAGGCGCTTGCCGTTCGCCCCCGCCCCATCCTTCGAGACACATTGCTTCGCAATGCTCCTCAGGATGAGGCCGG
>NZ_DATMRX010000044.1:0-5712 GCF_035565855.1 Pseudorhodoplanes sp. | reverse complement strand
AGCTCTATGCCGTGAACGTCGTTGGGCCGTTTCAGATGGCGCGCGCCGCGGCACCCCATCTCAAGGCTTCGAAGGACGCGGCAATCGTGAATATCTCGTCGATGGCGGGTTTTCTCGGCAGCGGCAGCTCGATGGCTTATGCCGCCTCGAAGGGTGCGCTCAATACGCTGACACTTTCGCTCGCGCGCGCACTCGCGCCGGAAGTACGCGTCAACGCCATTTGCCCTGGCGGCCTGCTCGGCGGCTGGATGCAGAAAATATTGTCGGAACAGGGCTATCAGGAAAAAATGCGCCAGGCGGAAACCAAATTTCCGCTGCGGCGCGGCGTGTGGCCCGCCGATGTCGCGCGTCAGGTTCTGTTTCTCGTCGAGGGCGCCAACACACTGACCGGAGAATTGCTGCGAACCGACTCCGGCCAGCACCTTTATTAATTCGCGATTTTTTTCAAACGACCAGGAGAGACCCGATGAAGACCACAGCCGTCACCAAAAGCGATTTGGAAGCATCGGTGCTCGCGGTGCCGCCGCTCGCGCGCAACAAGGATCTCTCGCTCAATATCGAAGAGAACCGCAAGCTGATTCGCTACCTGAAGGATGGCGGCGTCACCACGCTGATGTATGGCGGCAATGCCAATTTCTACAATCTCGGCGTCTTCGACTACGCCGACACCGTCGAAACGATCGCCGGTCTTGCCGACGCCGACTCCTGGGTCATCCCGTCGGTCGGCCCCGATTTCGGCAAGGCGATGGATCAGGCCAAAATTCTCCGCGACATGAAATTCCCGACCTGCATGGTGCTGCCGCTCAATTTTCCGGTGACGCCGGCGGGCGCCGCGCAAGGCATCGCCCGCATCGCCGAGCGCTTCGGCCGTCCGGTGATCGCGTATCTCAAGACGGAAAATTATCTGAAGCCCGAAGATATCGGCGCGCTTGCGCGCGATGGCGCGATCTGCGCCATCAAATACGCGGTCGTGCTCGAGGATCCGCTGAAGGATGAATATCTGAAGAAAGTGCTCAATTCCGTGAGCCGCGATCTCATCATCAGCGGCATCGGCGAGCGCCCGGCAATCGATCATCTGCGCGACTTCCAGCTGACCGGCTTCACCTCCGGGTCGGTTTGCGTCGCGCCCTATCTTTCGACGTCGCTGCTGCACGCGCTCAAGGCGAAGGACTACGCGCGCGCGGCCGAGATCCGCGCGCTGTTCCTGCCGCTCGAGGATCATCGCGACGGTATCTCGCCGCTCCGCGTGCTGCACGAAGCCGTCACACTTGCCGGCATCGCCGATATGGGGCCGATGTATCCGATGCTGTCGAACCTCGACGATCCGGCGCAGCTCGCGAAAATCAAGGCCGCGGCCGGGCAGCTCAAGCAGCTCGATCAGGCGGCAAAGAACGAAAAGACCGGGGCGCACAAGGCGGCCTGACCGCCGGCGTTTTCGGAGAATTGCGCAGTTCAGCGCGCGGCGCGGAGTTGCCTCGCTTTGCGGCGGCAGCCCCGCACCTCACGCCGGGGGCGAAACGCAGAGTTCGCGTGCTATCCGGCGTATTCTTCCATCGGCGGACACGAGCAAACAAGATTCCGGTCGCCGTAGACGTTATCGACACGGCTGACCGGCGCCCAATATTTTCCGTGCTCAAGCGACGGAAGCGGAAAGGCGGCAAGCTTTCGGGAATAGCTGTGCTTCCATTCGTCCGCTGTCACTTCGCCGATCGTGTGCGGCGCATTCACCAGCGGATTATCCTTGCGGTCGAGCCTGCCTTCCTCGATATCGCGGATTTCACCACGGATGGCGATCATCGCGTCGCAAAAGCGATCAAGCTCCGCGAGCGATTCCGACTCCGTCGGCTCGATCATCAAGGTACCCGCAACCGGAAAGCTCATGGTCGGCGCATGGAAACCATAGTCGATCAGGCGCTTGGCGATGTCCTCAACCGAAATACCGGCGCTCGCCTTGAACGGCCGCACGTCGACGATGCATTCATGCGCGACCAGACGATCCGCTTCCTTGAACAGCAGCGGATAATGCTTCTCCAAGCGTTTCGCGATGTAATTGGCGTTCAGGATGGCGGCTTCCGTCGCCGCCGTAAGTCCCTCGCCGCCCATCATCTCCATATAAATCCACGAAATCGTCAGGATCGAAGCCGAGCCGAGGCGCGCGGCGGAAACGGCGCCTGATGGCTTCTGCGACGGCGGCACGTTGGGATCGCCCGGCAGAAACGGCGCAAGATGCGCCTTGACGCCGATCGGCCCCATGCCCGGCCCGCCGCCGCCATGCGGGATGCAGAAGGTCTTGTGCAGGTTGATGTGGCTGACGTCAGCGCCATAGTCGCCGGGCCGCGCGAGGCCGACCTGTGCGTTGAGGTTGGCGCCATCGAGATAAACCTGGCCGCCCCTCGCGTGAACGATCTCGCAGATCCGGCGAATGGCCGTTTCGAAAACGCCGTGCGTCGAAGGATAAGTGACCATGACCGCGGCAAGCTCGCCGGCGTGCTGCCCGGCCTTTGCTTCGAGATCGGCGAGATCGACATTGCCCTGTGCGTCGCATTTCACGGCAACCACTTTCATCCCGGCCATCTGGGCGGAAGCCGGATTGGTGCCGTGCGCCGATGCCGGGATCAGGCAGACGTTGCGTTGGCTATCGCCTCTTGCGCGATGATAGGCGCGAATGGCGAGCAGCCCTGCGTATTCGCCCTGCGCGCCGGAATTCGGCTGGAAGGAGAACGCATCGTAGCCCGTGATGGCGCAGAGCTTCTTCTCCAGATCCTGCGCGAGCCACTGATAGCCGGCAGCCTGATCGGCCGGCACGTAAGGATGAATGCGGCCGAACTCCGGCCATGTCAGTGGAATCATTTCCGCTGTCGCATTCAGCTTCATGGTGCACGATCCGAGCGGGATCATCGTCCGGTCGAGCGCGAGATCCATGTCCGAAAGCCGGCGGAGATAACGCAGCATCTCGGTTTCGGAACGGTAGCGGTGAAACACCGGATGCGTCATGAATTCGCTGCTGCGGGCGAGCGGCGCCGGAATGGCGGTGCCTGCTTCCTCGGCCAGGACTTCGCCCGAGAGCCCCGCCTCGCTGGAAGAGAAGGCTCGCCAGACCTTTTCGATCTCCGCCGCCGTTGTCGTCTCATCGCAGCTGATGCCGATGAAAGCGGAGCCGCGCAGGCTAAAGCGGCGCAAATTGATGCCGAGATCCCGCGCGCGGCGCAAAATCTCGTCATCGTTGCCTTTGCTTTTGACCGCGACGGTATCGAAAAATTCGGTATGAGCGAGCTCATGGCCGAGCCGCTTCAAGCCCTGCGCGAGCGCCGATGCCTTGCCGGCAACCGCCTGCGCAATCTGCCGCAATCCGTCCGGCCCGTGATAGACCGCGTACATCGCAGCGACGATTGCCAGCAGCACCTGCGCAGTGCAGATGTTCGACGTCGCCTTCTCCCGCCGGATATGCTGCTCGCGCGTTTGCAGCGCGAGCCGGACGGCCTGCCTGCCGTCACGATCGACGGTGACGCCGACAAGGCGGCCGGGCAACAGCCGCTCATGGGATTTTCCGGTCGCGATATAAGCCGCGTGCGGGCCGCCGAAGCCGAGCGGCACGCCGAAGCGCTGCGTCGAGCCGATAGCAATATCGGCGCCGATCTCGCCCGGCGAAGCGAGCAAGGTCAGCGCCAGCGGGTCGGCCGCCATGACGCCGACCGCACCGGCCGCGCGCAGCGCCGCCATCAACTCGCGGAAATCGCGGATTTTGCCCGACGAGCCGGGATATTGAACGATCGCGCCGAACACGGCGCCGGGATCGAGATCGGTTTCAGGATTGCCGACCGCGACTTTCCATCCAAGCGGCTCGGCGCGCGTGCGAATGACGGCAATCGTTTGCGGGTGGCAATCGTCATCGACGAAGAAGGTGTCACGCTCGGCCTGGCAAATTCGCCGCGCCATGCTCATCGCTTCCGCCGCCGCCGTCGCCTCGTCGAGCAGCGACGCATTGGCGATCGGCAGGCCGGTGAGGTCGGCGATCATCGTCTGGAAGTTGAGCAACGCTTCCAGCCGGCCCTGGCTGATCTCCGGCTGATACGGCGTATAGGCCGTGTACCAGGCCGGATTTTCGATGATGTTGCGCAGAATGACCGGCGGCGTGAACGTGTCGTAGTAGCCCTGCCCGATCATCGAAGTGAACACTTTATTCTTCGCCGCAAGCTCGCGCGCCTTCGTCAGCATCTCGGCTTCCGACAGGCCGCGTCCGAGTTCGAGCGGCTGCCGCTGACGGATATCCGCCGGCAGCGCCTTGGCGATGAAAGCCGCCATATCGGCGAAGCCGAGGCCCTGCAACATCTTGCCGATGTCGGCCGGGGAAATTCCGATATGCCGGTCGCGGAACGGTATCGGCTCGGCGCGATTCTTCATGAACTGGCTCACGTGCTTCACCCGTTGGCGACCAGCGCCTGATATTCGGTTTCCGATTTCATGCCGTCGAGCTGCGCGGGCGCGCTCAGCTTGAGCTTGAAGAACCAGCCCTTGCCCAGCGGGTCGCTATTGACGAGCTGCGGCTCGCCAACCACCGCCTCGTTCACTTCGACGACCTCGCCATCGGCCGGCGCATAGACGTCGGAGGCGACCTTTACGGATTCGACGACGGCGACGGGATCGCCCTTCTTCACCGTTGCGCCCACTTTCGGCAGCTCGACAAACACCAGATCGCCGAGCTGGCTTTGCGCAAAGTCCGTGATTCCGACCGCGGCTACGTCACCCTCGACACGAAGCCATTCGTGATCGTCGGTAAATTTCAGCATCGTTATTCTCCCCTCGAATTGCGATTACGCTTTACGTTTGTAGTTCGGCGGCACGAACGGCAGCGGCGCGAGCCGCACCGGCACGCGCTTGTCGCGCAGCTCGGCATACACAAGCGCGTCATCGGCGATGCCGCTTGCGACGTAACCCATGGCGATCGGCGCGTTGACCGTCGGCCCGAAACAGCCCGACGTGACCTGGCCGATGACATCCCTGGAATCCTGATCGCGGAACAGCGCCGCGCCATGCCGGATTGCCGAACGGCCTTCGGGCAACAAGCCCACGCGGCGCCGCGCCGGGCCGTCCCTCAACTGCCGGAAAATCTCGGTTTCGCCCGGAAATCCGCCGGGGCGCGCGCCGCCCGGCCGGCGGCTCTTTTGCATCGCCCAGCCGAGCGCCGCTTCGACGGGCGTGGTGGTTTCGTCAATGTCGGAGCCGTAGAGACAAAGCCCCGCTTCAAGCCGCAGGCTGTCGCGCGCACCAAGCCCGATCGGCAGCACTTGTTTGTGCGCGAGCAAGGCTTCGGCAAAACGCCCGACGATCGCCGCAGGCACACTGATTTCGAAACCGTCCTCGCCGGTATAACCGGAGCGCGTGACGATGCAGTTCTCGCCGAGGATATTCACCTCGCGGATATCCATGAACGCCATGCTTGCCGCTTCGGGCGCGACGGCGCTCAACACCTCCGCCGCTTGCTGGCCTTGCAAGGCGAGAAGCGCGCGATCTTCAAGACGCTCGATCTCGCAACTCGCCGGCAGCCTGTCGCGCAGATGCCGCTCGTCCTCGTCCTTGCGGCTCGCATTGACGACAACAAAGAAACGGTCCGCAAGACGCGCGAACATCAGATCGTCGAGAATGCCGCCGCGCTCGTTGGTGAAGAGGCCATATCGCTGGCGGCCCGCCGGCAGCGAAGATACATCGACCGGC
>NZ_DATMRX010000043.1:0-2291 GCF_035565855.1 Pseudorhodoplanes sp. | reverse complement strand
GTCGCGAACTTTCTGCTCGATGCTTTTCGGTGTCGTCAGGACGATATGACTGCCGCGCTTCGAACTGGCGAGCGGCCCACCGATGTCGGCCGAGATTTCGTCGGCGATCGTGTCGATGTCGTTGCCGAGGTTTGAGCGCAGGGTCAGCTTGATATGGTTGCCGTCGCCAGCGCCATAGACGGCGAAGCCGGCGCTGTCCGGACCGCGGTCGGTCATGACTCCGAGCATTTGCGACAGCATCGCGCCGAGCTGCGGCTCGAGCATCCTGGACTTCAGAAAAAGCCCGACAATTCCGCACATAATTGATGTTTCCCTGACGGGACGGCGATGCCAAACCTTAGAGGCGCGCCACGGGTGCGTCAACTAGCAAGAACGAATTGTTCTTGGTAAGAACATAGCCTATGAACAGGTTCGGTACGTGCTCAGGGGCTTTTGCGAGGATGTCATGAGCGGTCGGGACAAGGGCAAACGCCCCATCAAGAAAACGGCGCGCAAGGTCGCAAGCGATCAGGACGAGGTGGCGCTGCGGACCGGCTCGCTCGCACCCGCGGAGGACACGCCGCGATCGCTGGAGGTCGCGATCGGCGCAGAGGTGCGGCGGCTGCGAAAATCCCTCGATCTGACCGTTGCGGAACTCGGCGCTGCCGCCGGGGTGTCGGCGAGCATGATGTCGAAAATCGAGAATGGTGCGATTTCCGCGTCGCTCGCGACGCTCAAGGCCCTCGCTGCGAGTCTGAATGTGCCGATCACCCGGCTGTTCTCGGAGAGTGAGGAGCGCCGGGATTGCTCGTTCGTGAAAGCCGGCCGCGGCGTCCGGATCGAACGCCGCGGCACGAAGGCGGGGCATCAATATGACCTGCTCGGCAATTCGATGAAGGGCAACGTCGTCGTCGAGCCCTATCTGATCACGCTTCGTGACGACGCTGTGCCGTACACGCATTTCAGGCATGCGGGCGTCGAACTGATCTACATGCTTTCAGGCAAGGTGCGCTATCGCCACGGCGACGATAGCTACGTGATGGAGCCCGGAGACACGTTGTGTTTCGACGCGGCGGCGAGGCATGGCCCCGAAGAGCTCATCGAAGCGCCGATGCAGTATCTGTCCATCATCATGTATCAGCGGCAGGACTAAGGACGCATTGCCCACACGCGTGCGAAGGCGATACGACGCGAACCATCAATTGAGACAGCAAGCGAGACCAGGATGCAGGAAACCAAGTTCAATGCGCCGGCTGGTGCGTTCACCCGAACCGTGCAGATCCGGTTCTCGCACTGCGATCCGGCGGGCATCGTTTACTTCCCGCACTATTTCAACATGGTCAACGGACTGATCGAGGACTGGTACACCGAAGAGCTTCAGGTGAATTACGCTGATCTCATCATCCACGACCAGCACGGCTTCCCCTTCGTCCATGTCGATACCGACTTCAAGATTCCGAGCCGGATGGGGGAGAAGCTCGACCTGACTTTGCTGGTCGAGAGGATCGGGCGGTCGTCGCTGACGCTAGTGATCGTCGGCCACAAGGATGGCATCGAGCGGCTGCGCGCGCGCACCGTGACGGCAATGATGTCGCTGACGACGCGGCGCTCGGTGGAGTTGCCGCCCGCGCTGCGCCAGGCCTTCGAGACCTATGCCGCGAAGACGCGTGAGGCGCATTAAGGCGAATAGGAACTGCTCGCCTCCCGCGTTTCGTGACGCGCGCGCTACTCGTCGTGGAACGACGTCATGGTTCGCGGTTTCCCGCTGAAGCCCAGTTCCGACCAGCGCGACACGACGCGATCGTGCACGGATTTCCGCAGCAGGGTGGATTGCGGGAATTGCGCAAGATGGCGGTGCGGCTTGCACGCATTGATCAGCACCTTCGAGCCATAGGGGCGTGCTTCCGGCGGAAACTGACTGGGGTCGAGGCCGGTCGACCAGGTGTTGCGCAGGATGTCGATGTCCTCCGACGGGTGGCACCGCGTCGACAGCGCCCACAGAACATCGTTGAGATCGGTCGGATCGACGTCCTCGTCGACCACGATGACCCATTTGGTGAAATAGGCCGCAGCCGGACATTGCGCGGCGAGCGCCAGCACCTGCGCGGAGTGGCCGGCATATTTCTGCTGAAGGGATACGACGACCATGCCCCATCCGGAAGCGGCGGCCGGATGCGAATACGCGCCAACGACGCCGGGGACGCCGATCCGCTCGAGATCGTCCAGAATGCGCGCCGACCGCATGATCGCGTAATATGCGCCGATCTCGCAGGACGGATACCGGGCCATCAATGCGTGCGTGAAGATCGGCG
>NZ_DATMRX010000042.1:0-10681 GCF_035565855.1 Pseudorhodoplanes sp. | reverse complement strand
ATTGTTCTGAGAGCGAAAATCAAGCGGCTCCAGAGCGCACGTGAATCAGAAGGGGTGGCCGCTGGGCCACCCCTTTTCTGTTGGCGCAGAGCACACGTCCGATCGCAGACGCCGCTAGTGCAGGTGCTTCAGCTTGTCGGGATTTCGCATCACATAGACCGCGACGATTTTCCCGTCCTCGATGTCGAGCGCCGTGGTCTGAAGTTCGCCGTCCGCTTCCAGCGTGACGAAGCCGGGCAGGCCGTTGATGACCGCAACCCGGATAAGTTTCGAGGGATAGTGCTTCAGCACGACCGCAAGCTTTTCCCAGAGCTTCATCACGGCATCAAAGCCCTGCACCGGTTGCAGGAAGGCCGGTCGCTTGCCGCCGCCATCCGAATGCACGCTGACATCGGCTGCGAGCATTGCGCTGAGCGTCTTCATGTCGCCGCTGCGCGAGGCGGCGAAGAAGGCCTCCGCGAGCTCGAGCCCGCGGTCCTTCTCCACCTTGTAGCGGGGCCGCGCCTGCCGCACATGCGCACGTGCCCGCGCGGCGAGCTGGCGGCAGGTCGCGGCATCGCGCTGGATCGTCTCGGACACTTCGTCGAACGACATCCCAAACACGTCGTGCAGGAGGAAAGCCGCGCGCTCAAGCGGCGAGAGGCGTTCCAGTGCCAGCATCAGGGGCAATGTGACGTCGTCCTCCTCGCCCTCCTCCACGACCGGATCGGGCAGCCATGGTCCGACATAGGTCTCGCGCTTGCGCCGCGCCGATTTCAGCTGATCGAGGCAAAGCCGCGTGACCGAGCGGCGCAGGAAGGCTTCCGGCTCGCGCACGCCGTCGCGGTCGGTGCGCATCCAGCGGATGAAGGCTTCCTGCACCGCGTCTTCGGCGTCCGCGACCGAGCCCAGCATGCGATAGGCGATGCGGGTGAGCTTCGGACGCAGCGGCTCGAAGCTGGCCGCTGCGTCCGCGTGGTCTGGCCGGGTGGCCGTCATGCGGCGACCCTGGCTTGCGCCGCCTTCACCGCCTGCGGATCCATGAACAGGCCGAAGCCCACGGAGAGCCGGTTCCAGCCATTGATGATGTTGATCATCAGCGTCAGCTTCACCTGCTCCTCCTCGCTGAAATGCGTCTTCAGGTCCTCATAGGCGGCTTGGTGCGTATGCCCTTCGGACAGGCGGGTCAGCGCCTCGGTCCAGCCGAGCGCGGCGCGCTCGCGGTCGGTATAGCAGGGCGCCTCCCGCCATGCTGACAACAGATAGATGCGCTGTTCGGTTTCGCCCTTGGCGCGGGCATTGGTCGCATGGAGGTTGATGCAGTTCGCGCAGCCGTTGATCTGCGAGGCGCGGATCTCGACGAGGTGAACGAGGCTCGGTTCGAGGCTCGAGGAGACGGCGAGCGACAGGCCCATCCACTTCTTCGCGAGATCGGGGGCGGCGGCAAAGAGATCGAATTTTGCGGTCATGAGCGGGGCTCCTTCTCGGGTTGGTTCCGAACCCAAGACGAGTGAGGACGGGCCCCGTGTGACATCCGCCGCAAAAAATTTCGGGCTGCCCCCGCATTCATCGTAGCCCGGATGGAGCGCAGCGAAATCCGGCGCGTGTTCCCGCATTCCGCTTCGCTTCATGCGGGCTACGAACTCGGCGAGAGGCCTGTTCGGCCTCATCCTGAGGAGCGGTCCGCCGGACCGCGTCTCGAAGGATGGGGGACGCCCTCAATCCTTCGAGACGCTCCCTTTCGGTCGCCCTCAAGATGAGGGCGGAACAGGTGCTTCGCGCGAATTCACTTCGCCGGGTTCGGCCCGATACGCTCGCCGTGCTTCACGCGCTCCGGCGCCTTGTGCACCAGCGTGTAGGCATAATCGACGCCCATGCCGTAGGCGCCCGAATGCTCCTGCACCAGCGCGATGGTCGCGTCGTAGGTTTTCTTGCGCGCCCAGTCGCGCTGCCATTCGAGCAGCACCTGCTGCCAGGTGACCGGAATGACGCCGGCCTGAACCATGCGGTCCATGGCGTATTTGTGCGCATCCACCGAGGTGCCGCCCGAAGCGTCGGCGACCATGTAGATCTGGTAGTCGCCTTCATCCATCGCCGAGAGCGCGAACATCAGGTTGCAGACTTCGGTCCACAGGCCCGACACCACGATCTTCTTGCGACCGGTCGCCGCGAGCGCATCGCGTACATTCTGGTCGTCCCAGGAGTTCATCGACGTGCGCTCCAGGATCTTGTGGCCGGGATAAACGGCGAGCAGTTCCGGATAGGTGTGGCCCGAGAAGCTTTCGGTCTCGACCGTGGTGATGGTGGTCGGGATGTTGAACACCTTCGCCGCCTTCGCCAGCGCCACCACGTTGTTCTTCAGGGTCTGGCGGTCGATCGACTGCACGCCGAAGGCCATCTGCGGCTGCTGGTCGATGAAGAGGAGCTGGCTGTTGTCCGGGGTGAGGAGCTCGAGGAACGGGTTTGCCGACTTGGCCATGGGGTTTCTCCGCTGCGCTTTTGCCGCTTGCCGTTGGTGGCCCGCGATCTGATAAGCGGAACCTTATTTTGATGCGAAACGATCATCAATCTGGTATCTTTCAAACATATTGGTTCTAAAATGGATACAATATGGACCGGCTTGAGGCGATGCGCGCCTATGCGCGGGTGGTCGCCAGCGGCAGCTACGCGGATGCCGCGCGCCAGCTTGGGCTGACGCGCTCGGCCGTCTCGAAAGCGGTGACGGAGCTGGAACGGCATCTGGCGGTGCGATTGCTCGACCGCACCACCCGCCGCGTCACGCCGACAGAGGCCGGTCGCGCCTATCACGAGCGCGTCGTCGCCATCCTCGCTGATATCGAGGAGACCGAATCCGCGGTCTCCCGCCTGCATGACGAGCCGAAGGGCCTGCTGCGGGTCAACGCGCCGATGTCCTTCGGCATGCTCTATCTGTCGCCGGCGATTGCCGAATTCATGACGGCCTATCCCGATCTCCGGATCGAGGCGATCATGAATGATCGCTTCATCGATCCGCTCGAAGAAGGCGTCGATGTCACGATAAGGATCGGCGTGCTGCAGGATTCCAGCCTGATCGCGCGCAAGCTCGCGCCGGCGCGGCGCGTGCTCGTGGCCTCGCCGGATTATCTGGAACGTCACGGCATCCCGCGCACACCGCAGGACCTCGTCGATCACCGCGCGCTTTATTTCGGCCACGCCTCCGGGCCGCAGCGCTGGCAGCTAAAGGCCGGCGGCGAGATCGTGTCCGTGCCGGTCACCACGGCGCTCTCCTCCAACAATGGCGACGTGTTGCGCGCCGCGGCGGTGCACGGCAACGGCATCACGCTGCTTCCGACATTCCTCGTCGGACCCGACATCGCGGCCGGCCGGTTGGCGGTCGTGCTGCCGGATCATCCTCCGGTCGGTCTTGGCATCTTCGCGCTCTATGCGCCGAACCGGTTTCTCGCCGCCAAGACGCGGCTCTTCGTCGATTTCCTCGCGGCGCGCTTCGGCGACCGTCCGGAATGGGACCGCTTCTGATGGCGTGTCATGCATTCTCGCTATGGCGAGACGCCTATCCCGGCGCGGATTTCGTGATACTCATGCGCGCCGATCTTGTGGCTGACGCCGGATCGGAAAGCGCGCTGACCCATGACGCGCGATGACGGGAGAAAAGTATGCTCAAATTCTACTACAGCGGCGCGCCCAATCCGGTGAAAGTGGCGCTGTTCCTCGAAGAAGCCGGCATTCCCTACGAGGCGATCCCGGTCGATACCCGCAAGGGCGAACAGCACGGCCCCGAATATCTGAAGATCAATCCGAACGCCAAGGTGCCGGCCATCGTCGACGGCGACGTCACCGTGTTCGATTCCAACGCGATCCTGCTCTATCTCGCCGACAAGACCGGCAAGTTCCTGCCGCCGGCATCCGACAAGAACCGCGGCGAGATGTTGTCCTGGCTGATGTGGGTCGCCTCAGGCCTTGGACCGTTCTCCGGCCAGTCGGTGCATTTCCGCCATTATGCGCCGGACAAGGAGAAGCTCGAATATGCGGTGAACCGCTACGTGTACGAAGCGCAGCGGCATTACGGCGTGGTCGACAAGCATCTCGCCACCCGCAAATACATGGTAGCTGAGACCTACACCATCGTCGACATGGCGTTGTGGGGCTGGGCGCGCATGGCCCCGTTCGTGGCCGGTGACGACATGTGGACGAAATTTCCAAACCTGAAGCGGCTGGTCGACGAGATTAACGCGCGTCCGGCGGCGAAGATCGCCAACGCGCTGAAGGATCGCCACGCCTTCAAGACCGAGTTCGACGAAGTCGCACGCAAGGCGATGTTCGCCCATATGGACATCAAGGTCGCCTGAGCCGGCCAAGCATATTGCCCAAGTGACTGCATCCGGATCGGCGGCTCGTGCCCGGTCCGGATGTGGCATCTGTGGAATCGCATCGGCGATTTCTTGTCATGCCCCGCGAAAGCGGGGCATCCAGTAAACGCTTGCAGCGGTTGTGTTGACTGGATCGCCCGCTGAAGGATGAGTCGGCGTCGCACGTCTCAGGCAACCGCGCCGCGTCAGCTCTTGAGGCCCGTCGCCATGCGCTTGGCTTCCGCGACCAGCGCCGCGGTGAGCGGGGTCATCGGTTCGCGCGCCGGCACCACGAGGCCGATCGTGTGCACCGCCTCCGGCTCCACGATCGGGATGGCGCGGATCGTGTCGGTGAGCCCGAGCGTCTCCGCAAGCTTCGAGGGCATGATCGTGGCCCAGCGGCCGGTGCGCACATGCGCGAACAGCACCACCACCGAATTCGATTCCAGCGTCGGCTGCGGATTGCCGCCGGCCGAACGCAGGAGTTCGTCGATGATGCGGCGGTTCTGCATGTCGGGTGTCAAAAGGCAAAGCGGCACCTGCGAGACTTCGGCCCAGGTCACCTGCTCGCGCGTGCCGAGCGGGGCGTCGTGCGAAGTCAGCAGCTGGTAGCGCTCCTGATAGAGCGGCACCGTATTCACCCGCCCGAGCGGTTCGTTATCGAGATAGGTGATGCCGGCATCGATCTCGAGATGCTCCAGATGCGTGAGGATCTGGATCGAGGTCTGTGACAGAATGGTGAAGCGGACATCGGGGTGCCGTGCCCGGAACGGCGTGGTGATGGCCGCGACCATGGCGAGCGCGGTTGGGATCGCAGCGATCTTGAGACGGCCGGTCAGACCTTTCTTGAGCGCGGTGATTTCCTGCCGCATAGCGCGGCTGTCGCCGACGATGCGGCGCGCCCAGTCCAGCGTCCGTTGGCCTTCGGGGGTGAGGCCGATGAAGCGGGAGCCTCGCCGCACCAGCATGACGCCCAGCTGTTCCTCGAGCTGCTTGATGCCGGCCGAGAGCGTCGGCTGGGTCACGCCGCAGGAATCGGCGGCGCGTCCGAAATGCTCTTCGCGGGCCAGCGCCATCAGATATTCGAGCTTGTCCAGCATGGGTTCCAAAACTACCGGAAATTCAGTCACTTGCAAAGAACGATAGGAAATTTCTATCGACGTATCGGTAGTTAGGGATTGTTCTAATCAGTCTGCTTCGCGATGGTGCGATATGAGCGCGACAGACACCCTAACTCGTTCCACCTCCACAGGTTTTGATGGTTCGGGCGGCCGCGGCAGGCGGGCCCGCCAAACCCCGAAGGGCCGGCAGGTCGATACCGATGCCCTGGCGGAAATCCAGGCGCTCCTGACCGATCGCCCGCGCCGCCGCGATCTGTTGATCGAGCACCTTCATCTCATCCAGGACACCTACGGTCACCTGTCCGCGCGTCATCTCGCGGCACTTGCCTCAGAGATGAAGATGGCGCTGGCCGAGGTCTATGAGGTCGCGACCTTCTACGCGCATTTCGATGTGGTGAAGGAAGGCGAGACACCGCCGCCGGCGGTCACGGTGCGCGTGTGCGACTCGCTGTCCTGCGCGATGGCCGGCTCCGAAAACCTCCTGAAGGATTTGCAGGCGAAATACGGCAAGGACGTTCGTGTGATCCGCGCGCCCTGCATGGGCGCCTGCGATGTCGCGCCGGTGGTCGCGGTCGGGCATGTCCAGACCTTCCACGCCAATGTCGCCAAGGTCGATGAGGCGGTGAAGGCGCGCCCGCACGCGCATGCGGCCGAGCCGGGCAAGTCATTCGACATCTACCGCTCCGAAGGCGGCTATGCGCTCCTGAAATCCTGCCTCGATGGCGTGCGCACCCGCGAGGAGATGATCAAGGCGGTCGACGATTCGGGTCTGCGCGGCCTCGGCGGCGCGGGCTTCCCGACCGGACGCAAATGGACTTTCGTGCGCGCGGAAAAAGGGCCGCGGCTGATGGCGGTGAACGGCGACGAGGGCGAGCCCGGCACGTTCAAGGATCGCTATTATCTCGGCCGCGATCCGCATCGCTTCATCGAGGGCATGCTGATCGCCGCCTGGGTCGTCGAGGCCAAGGAAGTCTATTTCTATTTGCGCGACGAATATCCCGAATTGCGGCTGATGCTGCTGGAGGAGATCGCGAAGGTGGAAGCGGCGGGGCTGACCCCGCACACCAGGGTGCATCTGCGGCGCGGCGCCGGTGCGTACATTTGCGGCGAAGAATCCGCGATGATCGAATCGATCGAGGGCAAGCGCGGCCTGCCGCGGCATCGTCCGCCCTATGTCGCGCAGGTCGGTCTGTTCGGGCGCCCGACGCTCGTGCAGAACATCGAGACGCTGTTCTGGATCCGTGACATCGTGACCAGCGGCGCCACCTGGTTCACCTCGCATGGGCGCAACAATCGCAAGGGCTTCCGCTCCTTCTCGGTGTCCGGCCGCGTGAACAATCCGGGCGTGAAGCTTGCGCCGGCCGGCATCACGATGCGGGAACTCATCAACGAATATTGCGGCGGCATGCAAGAGGGCCACGAGTTCAAGGGCTTCCTGCCGGGCGGTGCATCCGGCGGCGTTCTGCCGGAAAGCATGGCCGATATCCCGCTCGATTTCGGAACGCTGGAACCGCACGGCTCGTTCGTCGGCTCGCATGCGGTGGTGATCCTGTCGCAGCACGACGACATGAAGGCTGTCGCCCTTAACCTGATGAAATTTTTCGAGGACGAAAGCTGCGGCCAATGCACGCCCTGCCGCGTTGGGACCGAGAAGGCGGTGAAGCTGATGGAGCAGGGGCCCTGGAATGAGAGCCTGCTGAACGAATTGTCGACCGCGATGCGCGACGCTTCGATCTGCGGCCTTGGGCAGGCGGCGCCCAATCCGCTGCAGAGCGTGATGAAGCATTTTCCGGATGACCTGAAAAAGCCTCTGAAGGGCTGGTAATCATATGACCGATACGACAATTCCAGTGGGCTACGGCAACGACAAGAAGGGCGCCGCCGGAGGCGCGACCAAGAACGAGGGCCGTCCTGCGGTCACTCACAAAGGTCCGATCGACGCCGTCGATGGCAAGGGCAGCGGTCCGAAAACCATCACCTTCACGCTCGATGGACGCGAGGTCCATGCCCGCGAAGGCGAGACCATCTGGCAGGTTGCCAAGCGCGAGGGCATCGAGATCCCGCATCTGTGCTATTCGCCCGAGCCCGGCTACCGCGCCGACGGCAATTGCCGGGCCTGCATGGTCGAGATCGAGGGCGAGCGCGTGCTGGCGGCAAGCTGCATCCGCAAGCCCGCCGACGGCATGAAGGTGAATGTCTCGAACCATCGCGCCGAGACCGCGCGCAAGATGGTGTTCGACCTTCTTGTCTCGGATCAGCCGGAGCGCGCGACGTCGCACGATCCCGTCTCCAAGTTCTGGAGCTGGGCCGACAAGATGGGGATCGAGACCGGCCGCTTCCCCGAGCGCGAGAAGATGCCCGCGCCCGACCGCAGCCATGTCGCGATGGCGGTCAATCTCGATGCCTGCATCCAGTGCAATCTCTGCGTCCGCGCCTGCCGCGAAGTGCAGGTCAACGACGTCATCGGCATGGCCGGCCGCGGCCACAACGAGAAGATTGTGTTCGATTTCGACGACCCGATGGGCCAGTCGACCTGCGTTGCCTGCGGCGAATGCGTGCAGGCCTGCCCGACCGGCGCGCTGATGCCGTCCTCGCTGGTCAATGCCGACAACGTGCGCACCGAATATCCCGACCGGCAGGTCAATTCGGTCTGCCCCTATTGTGGCGTCGGCTGCCAGCTCACCTACAATATCAAGGACGACAAGCTTCTCTATGTCACCGGCAAGGCGGGCCCCGCGAACGAGAACCGGCTCTGCGTGAAGGGCCGCTTCGGCTTCGACTATGTGCATAATCCGCAGCGCATCACCAAGCCGATGATCCGCAAGGAAGGCGTGCCGAAAATCCCGCATGAATTCATCGACCCGGCCAATCCGTGGACGCATTTTCGCGAGGCGACCTGGGACGAAGCGCTCGACAAGGCCGCTCAGGGCTTTCTGAAAATCCGCGAACAGCACGGCCCGAAGGGTCTCGCCGGCTTCGGTTCGGCGAAATGCTCGAACGAAGAGGCTTATCTGTTCCAGAAGCTGGTGCGCACCGGCTTTGGCACCAACAATGTCGACCATTGCACGCGGCTTTGCCATGCGTCGTCGGTTGCGGCGCTCCTTGAAGGCGTCGGCTCGGCGGCGGTGTCGGCGACCTTCAACGAGGTGAAGAATTCCGACGTCATCATCGTGATTGGCGCCAACCCGACCGAGAACCACCCGGTCGCCGCGACCTATTTCAAGCAGGCCGCCAAGCGCGGCGCCAAGCTGATCGTCATGGACCCGCGGGGGCAGGCGCTGAAGCGTCACGCGTGGCGCATGATGCAGTTCAAGAACGGCGCCGACGTCGCGATGCTCAACGCGATGCTCAACGTCATCTGCGAAGAGAAGCTCTACGACCAGCAATATATCCAGACCTATGTCGAAGGCTTCGATGCCTTCAAGGAGCACATCAAGGCATTCACTCCGGAGGAGATGGAGCCGATCTGCGGCATCGAGGCCGATGTGCTGCGCGAGGTCGCTCGCACCTTCGCGCGCGCCGAAAGCGCCATCATCTTCTGGGGCATGGGCGTCTCGCAGCACACCCACGGCACCGACAATGCGCGCTGCCTGATCGCGCTGTCGCTGATCACTGGCCAGATCGGACGGCCGGGCACGGGCCTGCATCCGCTCCGCGGACAGAACAATGTGCAGGGCGCCTCCGACGCCGGCCTGATCCCGATGTTCTTCCCGGACTACAGGTCGGTGGAGAATCCGGAATTCCGCGCCGCCGCCGAAGAGAAATGGAAGGTGCAGCTCGATCCGAAGCGCGGCCTCACCGTGGTCGAGATCATGGACGCGATCCATAACGACGTGATCCGCGGCATGTACATCATGGGCGAAAACCCCGCGATGTCCGACCCCGACCTCAACCACGCGCGCGAGGCGCTCGCTCATCTCGAGCATCTCGTGGTGCAGGACATCTTCCTCACCGAGACCGCGGTCTATGCCGACGTCGTGCTGCCCTCGTCGGCCTGGCCGGAGAAGGACGGGACCGTCACCAACACCAATCGCCAGGTGCAGATGGGCCGCAAGGCGCTGCCGCTGCCGGGCGATGCGCGCGAGGACTGGTGGATCACCATCGAGATCGCCAAGCGCCTGGGCCTCGACTGGACCTACACCCATCCGCGCGAGGTCTATCCAGAAATGGCTTCGATGATGCCGGCGCTGGACAACATCTCGTGGGAGCGCGTCGAGCGCGAGGATGCGGTGACCTATCCGGCCGATGCGCCGGACAAGCCGGGCCGCGATGTCGTTTTCGACAAGGGCTTCCCGCGTCCGGGCGGCTTCGGCAAGCTGGTGGCCGCGAAACTGACGCCGCCGAACGAGACGCCGGATCACGAATATCCTTTCATTCTCTCGACCGGCCGCCAACTCGAACATTGGCATACCGGCTCGATGACGCGCCGGGCCACCGTGCTCGATGCGATCGAGCCGACCGCGATCGCGCAGCTATCCCGCGGCACGATTGCCAAGCTCGGCATCCGGCCGGGCGACATGGTGCGCGTCACGACGCGGCGCGGCTCGGTCGAGCTGCAATCGCGTCAGGACGACGCGGTGCCCGATGGCGTCGTGTTCATACCGTTCGCCTATGTCGAGGCGGCGGCGAACCTCCTCACCAATCCCGCGCTCGATCCGTTCGGGAAGATCCCCGAATTCAAGTATTGCGCAGCGAAGGTGGAAGCCGTGCCGCTGCGCGAAGCGGCTGAGTAACTCGCTCTTTCCGTCCGCGAGACGCTTATTCCGCCTCATCCTCAGGAGGGCGCGAAGCGTCCGAGCTGCTCTCTCTTTCCCTCCCCCGCAAGCGGGGGAGGGTGGCGAGGCGCGAAGCGCCGAGCCGGGTGGGGGGATTTCGCTAGCAAGCCTTGCTTCGTAAAGTCAGCCCCCACCCCGATCTTCGCTATCGCTCAGTCGATCGACCCTCCCCCGCAAGCGGGGGAGGGAAATGGTGCGTTGCGCCGTGTCTGCACGCGAAAGTGTGACGCCTGCGGATTATCGAATTGGCGAAGAAGCTGATTAGCAAAGCGACCAGCGCTTGATCGGGCGCTCCGAGTGGCGATCCATTTAGGATGACGTGAGGTCGAGACGCCCCCCGCCGGCATTCCGCGACGCCTGTGCTATCCTCAACGTCCCACCCCACGAATCGCGCAGGCCCCATGACATCATCAACCGGCTCGCCCTCCGGACCCTCGCCGCAGTCGAACCCGAATGCCGG
>NZ_DATMRX010000041.1:0-5584 GCF_035565855.1 Pseudorhodoplanes sp. | reverse complement strand
CATGCTCGGCTGCTTGGGCAGCTCGCGCCCGATCTCAGCGGCATGGGATCGGTAGTTGACCCCGGCGCAAAGGATCTTACGCGGATCGGGGATCGCGGGCAGCAAGCGGATATCGGCGAGCGCATGGTCCGGCTTGGCGGCGGACGCCGCCTTGCGCATCGCGTCGAGCGCGCCGGCGGCCAGAGCCTCGCGCAGCGAGCCGTGCCCCGTCATGGTCACGACGCCATCGCCGACCACCGCGCCGTAGCATTCCTTGCCGCCAGCAACATAGCTCGCCAGTTTCATCTCAATTCCTCCGCCATGCGATCTCGGATCGCCCCTCTCACAACCGGGAGAACATTGCGAGGGCCCGCTGTATCGGACCTGTATTCAGGCTATACAAGCCGGTCGCCATCGGCATCCCGTTCCTTCATTGCAGCGCAACGGGGATGACCGCGACGGCGTCTTGATGGAGCCTTCCGACGATGTCCGACCTTCCGCTCACGCTCGCCATCGGCGACTACCTCCACACCCGCGAACTCGCGGCCGGCCGGATCAAGCCGGAGGGGATCGACCTGCGCGTGCTCAATCATCCGTTCGAGTTGATCGCCTATCGCTTCCTGTCGTCGCAGGAATGGGAAATCTCGGAGTTCTCGTTGGCCACCTATTGCACGATGGCCGCGCGCGGCAACGCCCCGATGATCGCGCTGCCGATCTTTCCCTCGCGGGTGTTCCGGCACGGCTCGATCTATGTGACCGCCGACTCGAAGGTCAAAAGCCCCGCTGACCTCAAGGGCCGGCGCGTCGGGATCCCGCAATGGACGCAGACCGCCGTGACTTATGTGCGCGGCTGGCTGCAGCACGACGTCGGCGTGCCGCTGACGTCGATCGATTGGATTCAGGCCGGCGTCAACGACCGCGGCCGCAAGGAAATGGCGAAGTTCACGTTGCCGCCCGGCATCCGCCTCACCCCCGTTGCCGACAAGAGCCTGAACGAACTGCTGCTCGCCGGCGAGATCGACGCGCTCATCAGCGCCCGCCCACCCGACGTTTTCCTGAACGGCAAGCACGGCGTGAAGCGTCTCGTTCCCGACTATCGCGAACAGGAGCGGGCTTATTTCCAGAAGACCGGCATCTTCCCGATCATGCATGTCGTCGTCGTGCGCCGCGAAACCTACGAGGCAAACCGCTGGATCGCGCGCAACATCCTCGAAGCCTTCGAGAAAGCCAAGCGCGCCTGCCTGCCCGCACTCTACCAGGGGCAGATTTCCTTTGTGCCGACAGCCTGGAGCAACGATCACATCGAGGAAACCAACCAGCTCCTGTTCCCCGATGGCGATCCGTGGCCCTACGGCGTCGAGCGGAACCGCAAGACGCTCGAACCGTTCCTCGCATTCTGCCACGAACAAGGCCTGACCGAGCGCAAGGTCGCCGTCGAGGAAATGTTCGCCAAGGAGACGCTCACCGAATTGAAGATCTAGGGGGCCGGGCAGCGGGCCGCCCTTCTCCGCTTCGTCGATCCAGGTGAGTCCCTAATCCAGGTGAATCCCTGCGTCCTTGATGATCTTGATCCACTTGTCGTAGTCGGCCTTGACGACGGCATTGATCTTGTCCGCGGGCACGTCCATCAGTTCGCCGCCGACACTCGCGAGCCGCGGCTTCATTTCGGGGCCGGCCTCGGCGATGTGCTTGCGCAAGAGCGCAATGACTGACGGCGGCGTTTTGGCCGGCGCGAAAATCCCGATCCACGAATCGATCTCGAGACCCGGCACACCGGATTCGGTCATGGTCGGCAGGTCGGGCGCTCCAGGATTGCGGTTCTTGGCCAGGATCGCGATGCCTCGCGCCTGCCCCGATTTGACGTAAGGCAGCGCCGCCGGCGTGGAATCGAGGAACAGATCGACCCGTCCGGACAGCACGTCGGGGTATGCCAGCGACGAGCCGCGATACGGCACCTCCAGGAACTTCGTTCCCGTGATCGCCTGAAACGCCGCGCCGAGCACATGCTGGCCGGTGCCGATGCCGGCGTTCGCGAGCTTGATCGTGCCGGGCTTGGCCTTGGCGGCGGCGACGATCTCCTGCGCCGTCTTGTAGGGCAGGTTATTGGAGCCGACGAGCGTGTAGGAGATATTCAGAATGAGCGCGACCGGGACAAGATCGTTCAACGGATCGTAGGGCAGGCTTTTATAAAGCCCGGCATTGAACACGACGTTGCTCAAACCGCCGACCAGCAGCGTATAGCCGTCCGGCGGCGCGGCGACCGCGGCCTTGGTACCGACGATGGTGCCGCCGCCTGGACGGTTCTCCACGACGAACGATTGATTGAGCCGCTTGCTGAGCTGATCGGCGACCAACCGTCCCAGGATGTCGTAGCTGCCGGACGGGCCGATGGGTACGATGATCTTCACCGGATGGGCCGGATAATCCTGCGCGCGAGCAGGAATCGAGCCGGACAACGCCAGCGCGAACATTCCGGCCACGAGCAGGCTACGGCGGACGATCATGAAACTCTCCCAATGCAATTGATTTGCCGAAGCCCGAACCGTTCAATGGGCGCCCGCATCGTATGCAATACGCGGTCAAGCGCAAAGCACGTTCTCCGAACGGTGGAACGGATCGCGACCCTGGAGTAGACCTCAAAACAGAAAAGCAATCCTTCGGAGGATGACGTCATGGCGCTCGCACTCTATCACAACGACATGTCGAGCTGCGCGCAGAAGGTGCGCCTGGTGCTCGCGGAAAAGGGCCTTGAGTGGGAGAGCCGCCATCTCGATCTGCGCGCCGGCGAGCACCAGAAGGAATGGTACATCAAGCTCAATCCACGCGCCGTGGTGCCGACATTGATCGACGGCGACCTCGCCGTTCCGGAATCCAACGTCATCAACGAATATCTTGACGAGCGCTTTCCCGAGCGGCCGCTCAAGCCGGACGATCCGTTCGGTCGCGCCAAGATGCGGCTGTGGACCAAGCAGCTTGACGAGGGCGTCCATGACGCCGGCATTGCCATCCTGAGCTTCGGCGTCGCCTTCCGCCACCAGTATCTGTCGCGCGGCGAGGCCGGAAAGCAAATGCTCGAGAGCATCCCCGATCCGATCAAGCGCGAGCGGCGGCGCGACGTCATCGAGAAAGGCTTGGACTCGCCGTTCTTCCACATCGCGATCCAGCGGCTGCTCACGCTCTATCGCGACATGGACAACGCGCTCGCCCAGCACGCGTGGCTAGCGGGCGACCGCTACAGCATCGCCGATGCGGCGTTCACGCCCTACATCGTGCGGCTGGAACACCTCGACGTCATGGGCCTGCTCGACCCGACGCCTCGGACCGCCGACTGGTATCGCCGGATCAAGGCGCGGCCGAGCTTCCAGGACGCCATCGTCAACTGGGAAAATGCGGGTTACCTTGACCTGATGAAGCGCCGCGGGCACGAGGACTGGCCCAAGATCAAGCAGATCATGGAGAATAGCGCCCAGGCGACAGGCGCCGGCGCTTGACGCGGCGCGCCGGCCCGGAAATCGGGCCTTTTTAAGCGTTGCCCACCGCGGCGCCCCTACCGTCACCGCAATTCACAGGGGCCACGCACGATTGCGTGTGCTCACGGAACGGTAACTCCTACGACGCATTGCTGCCCCAGCATGATGGCCTGCGACGGGATACCGCAATCACAGGCCTGACCGGTGGACCCGTCCGTGCAACCAACCCGGCTGGGCCGAAAGCCGGTCGATGGAAAGGGTGCAGGAGTCGAGGATGGACGGACCGACCAACAGAAGCCGTTACTATGTGGTTTACGACGGCGCCTGGAAAATTCAATGCGATGGCGAGAACTCGGAGCCCTACGAGCGCCGCAACGATGCATTCCGGGACGCGGTAGCGCTGGCCCATCTCGACAGCCGCAACGGTCGCGAGGCCGATGTCGTCGTGCAGTGCGAAGACGATCGGTTCCAGCCTAAATGGGCCTCCTCGCGCGACCCCTATCCGCCGCCGCTGGTCCCGGAGTCCTGAGCGCCGTTCCGATAACCCCATCCTCCGATACCGGGCGGAGGCTTTTTTCCCCAGCGGCGGGATGGGCTTTGATCCTAGGCTGCGTCGCGGATAGCAATCCTGAGCCGCTTCAACGCATGGACGAAACAGGGCTGGCGCGAAAGCGGCGAACCATTAATATGTTCCGCGACGCAATGGGGCGCACGCCATGATACCGGAAACGCAGACGACGACCGCCGGGTACAAGCGTGAGGTAACGGCTTCTCCTCGAATCCTGATCGTCGAAGACGAATTGCTGGTCGCCTGGCATCTCGAATCGCTGTCACGCGAACACAACCTCGAGGTCTGCGGCCTGGTGCCCGACGGCATCGGCGCGATCGAGCAGGCTTCCGATCTGGATGTCGATCTGATCCTGATGGATATCCGCCTTGCCGGCCGGATGGACGGCATCGAGGCGGCGCAGCGCATTCGCGAGCAGCGCGATACCCCGATCATCTTCATCACCGCGCATGGCGATCCCACCACGCGCGCGCACATCCATCGCCTGCTGCCGGACGCGCCGGTGCTCGCGAAGCCGATCTCGTCCGATCAGCTTCGCGATGCGATCAACACAGCGCTCGGTGCCTGCGATTAGAATCCTCGTTTTGACGCGTGTTCTTCACGCGAACCGATATCCGCTTCGCTCGAAAACGCTTTAACCCGCATCACGCCACGGCCGTCGGCGCCAACGCCTCGATGTCGGTTGCGACGTCGATGATGGCGGGGCGGTTGGCGGCAAGCGCCTGGGCCAACGCCGCGGGAAACGCCGACGGGTGTTCGACGCGGATGCCGAGCGCGCCCATGTCCTCCGCGATGCGCGCGAAATTCATCTTGTTGAAGGTCCAAAGCTCGCGGCCGCGCTCGGTCTGCGTGCCGCCATAGGCGCGGTCGAAACCACGCTTGCTCTGGTTGCCGCCGCCGTTGTTGTTGACCACGGTAACCGCGTTGATCTTCCAGCGCACGGCCGTCTCGATTTCGCCGATGTGGTACCAGAAGCCGGCGTCCCCGGTGAACGTCACCACCGGGCGCTCCGGCACGCCGCATTTCGCACCGAGCCCGGCGGGAAACGCCCAGCCGAGATGGCCGGCACTGCGGATATAGCTCTGGTTCGGGCTTTTCAGATCGTACATGCCGCCCATCCACATGCCGGCGTGGCCGGTATCGACCACCACGATGGCATCGTCGGGCACATGCTTGGACAACTCGTGGCAGATGCGCGCCGGATGGATGGGCGCCGCGTCGGACTCCAGCATCGGCTTGTACTTGGCGTACCAGTCGCTGCGGAGTTGCTGCGCCTGAGCGACCCAGGCCTTCCGCTTGCCCGCGGTCGTCCTGTCGGCGGCGGCAAGCATCTTCTGCAGCGTTACCTTGGCGTCGCCGTTGACGCCGGCCTGCAGCGGATAGTTCAAGCCGAGCGCCTGCGGGTTGATGTCGATCTGGATCGCCGGCGTGCCGATCTTCGGCACCGCCCAGAAATGCGTGGTCATGCCACCGGTCTCGGTGCCGATGAAACACACCAAGTCGGCGGCGTTGACGGCGAGGTTGGCGCTTTCGCGCGAGTAGCTGCCGACGACGCCGAGCGACAGCG
>NZ_DATMRX010000040.1:0-12103 GCF_035565855.1 Pseudorhodoplanes sp. | reverse complement strand
GGAAGACAAGGTCGCGAAGATGCGGCAGGAAACCAGCGACGCGGTCGACAAGGAGATAGCCCGGCTCGATCACTTCAAGGCGCTGGACTATCACCTGCAGGGCACCGCGATGCATTGAGCGCGCGGCGCTACGCTGAAGTTGCAAAAAGCCGGGCCCATGCCCGGCTTTTTTGTTGTTCGCGCGGAGTCCCGCCGAAACCGCCGTTACTTACGCCGGCAAACGTCCTTGTCGAATGCTCCCGGCGCGACCCGGCGTTCGGAATGATCGTGTAATCCCTGGTGCGGACCGGTTTGCCGAACATCACGAGGTCGCGCTTGATACAGGTGAGCCGACTGCCGTCCCTGAACATGCATTTGATCTCGTCGTTCTTCGGATCGTCGCGTAGTTCGTAGATTGCATTGTCGGTGCGCACGCGGACTTCGTCGTCGGCGCTCGCCGAAGCCGCGACAAACGTGACCAGCGTGACGGCTACGAGAGCAGCGCGCCTTCGCATCGACACGCTATCCCGCCGTCAATCGACGAAGCGGGAAAATTCCCGCACCACTGTCTCGTAGACCGGCCGCTTGAAGGGAATGATCAGCCGCGGAAGGTTGCGGATCGGCTCCCAGCGCCATTCGACGAATTCGGGCTTATGCCCGCCGACGGGATGCAGGATGTTGATCTCCTTGTCGTTGCCGGTGAAGCGGAACGCGAACCATTTCTGCCGCTGCCCGCGATACCGGCCTTTCCAGGCGCGGCCGGCGATCTGCCGCGGAATGTCGTAGGACAGCCATTCGTCGATCTCGCCGAGCTTCACCACCGAACGGATGCTGGTCTCTTCCTGCAATTCGCGAAGCGCCGCATCGTACAGATCTTCGCCCTCATCGACTCCGCCCTGCGGCATCTGCCAGGAATGGACCGCATCGACATGCTCCGGACCGTTGGTGCGGCGGCCGATGAAGGCATGTCCCTCGTGGTTCAGCACCATCATGCCGACGCAGGAGCGATAGGGCAGGTCTTCGTATTTATCCTTGGACATGTCGGGATTGTGTGCCGGTGCCGTGGGCTTTTGCAAGATCGTGACGGCGGCCGTGGATCAGGTCGAGCGCGGCCGGATCGCCGCGGCGGTAATCGGAACCAGCACGATGCCGCGTCCCTGCGCCGACTTCGCCCATTTGGCGATACGGTCGATACTGGCCGGAAGCGCCGAGGAATAACCGACGGCCACATTGCCGCCGCGCGCGAGCGTCTCCAGCCGCTTCAGAGCATTGTCGATCTCGACCGCGCTCGGCACGGCGTCGATCACGACCTCGGCCCTGGCGTAGGGCAACTTGTTCGCCCCGGCGATCTGGCCGGCCTGGCTGCGCGCGATCGAGCCGTCCTCGACATAGATCAGGCCGCGCCTGGAAGCCTCGCGGAGCACCGGCGCGATCGCATGATCGGAACTCGCGAAGCGCGAGCCCATGTAATTGATCATCCCGACATAGCCCTGCATGCGGCTGAACAGCCAATGCAGGCGATCGATATTCTGCTCGGCCGAGAGCGACGACAACAGCGTCTGCGGGCCGGGGTCGTTGTCTGGATAGTCGTGCGGTTCCATCGGAACCTGCAGCAATACTTCGTGGCCTTTCTCGCGCGCCTGCGACACCAGCGTGTCGAGATCCGCGCCATAGGGCGTGAAAGCGAATGTGACGGAGCTGGGCAATTTCGACAGCGCATTCGCCGTCGCCGTCGCGCTCACACCGAGACCGCCGACCACGATCGCGATCTGCGGTCCGTCCGGATCGGCTTTCGCGGCCGAACGCTTGTGAGCGTAAATGTCGGACGGCCGCAGACCATCGGACGAGATGCGCGGTATCGGACCGTGGCGCGATTGCTCAAGCACGCGCGGATCGCCGCTGGAGCGCTTGCTCTCGGAGGACCCAATGACAACCTCCTGGCGCTTGCCGCTCGAGCCGTCGATGATCGTGACCGTCTTCGGTGCAGCCTCTTGTGGTTGCGAAAGTGCCGGCGGCGACGGGCTTTCAGGCAGCGAGGGCAGACGTGTTGCTTCTGCCGTCTGCACGGCGATCGGCGCCTCCGCGACCGGCTCGCCGCCCAGCGGGTCGCGCACCACCGCCACCCACAATGCGAAGCCGCAGAGCATGGCAACGAGGATCGCGGCGAGGCCGTGCGCAGCCAGTCGCCCAATCGAGAGCCGGGTCTTCGGAGACGGGCCTTGGCCGAGCGGTTTGTTCAGATCATCCACGGCGGCTGGCCCGGGGATCGCGAATCATCCACCCAGTCTAGCACGGAGTAGGATTCGGCCGGCCCGCAACGGGCGCTTCCGAAACGAAAAGGGCGGCCTTGCGGCCGCCCTCGGTCTTGTCCTGACAGCTCCAGGCAGGATTTACGGCTTCGCCGCCTCGGCGCGCTTGCCGCTCGGCGGGAATGCCGAGTTGGTCACCGTGCCGCGCAGCAGATCGACCGCCATCTTCAGCGCCTTGTCGTCCTTCGCATCCGGCGGGATGTAGGACTGCGAGCCGGTCTGCTCGTCGCCATCGGCCTTGAGATGGCCACGCAGCGACGACTCGCCCTTCGACTCGGCGCGCGCCTTCATGTCCTCAGGCACATCCTGCAGCACTTCGATATCCGGGCTGATACCCTTGGCCTGGATCGACTTGCCGGACGGCGTGTAGTAGCGCGCCGTCGTCAGCCGCAGCGCACCGTTGCCGGCCCCGAGCGGGATGATGGTCTGCACCGATCCCTTGCCGAAGGAGCGGGTGCCGAGAACCGTCGCACGCTTGTGGTCCTGCAGCGCGCCGGCCACGATTTCCGAGGCCGATGCCGAACCGCCGTTGATCAGAACGATGATCGGCTTGCCTTTGGTCAGATCGCCGGCCCGTGCGTTGAAGCGCTGGGTCTCGGCGACGTTGCGGCCGCGGGTGGAGACGATCTCGCCGCGATCAAGAAACGCGTCCGACACCGAAATTGCCTGATCGAGCAGGCCACCCGGATTGTTGCGCAGATCGAGGATGAAGCCCTTCAGCTTGTCGTTCGGGATCTGGGCGGTCAGGTCGGCGATCGCCTTCTTCAGCCCTTCGGTGGTCTGCTCATTGAACTGCGTCACCTTGATATAGGCAACATCGTCGCCCTGCGTGTTTGAGCGCACCGCGCGAACGCGGATGATGTCGCGGGTGATCGAGATTTCGAGCGGCTTCTCGGCGCCCTTGCGCATCACACGCAGCTTGATCTTGGTGTTGACCGGTCCGCGCATTTTCTCGACGGCCTGGTTCAAGGTCAGCCCCTGCACCGCTTCGTCGTCCAGATGCGTGATGATGTCGTTCGCCAGAATGCCGGCTTTGGCCGCCGGCGTTTCGTCGATCGGCGCCACGACTTTCACGAGGCCGTCTTCCATCGTGACTTCGATCCCGAGCCCGCCGAACTCGCCGCGGGTCTGGATCTGCATGTCACGGAAGCTCTTGCCGTCCATGTAGCTGGAATGCGGATCGAGGCCGGCCAGCATGCCGTTGATCGCGCTTTCGACCAGCTTGCTGTCATCGGGCTTCTCGACGTAGTCGGAGCGCACGCGCTCGAATACGTCACCGAACAGATTGAGGTTGCGATAGGTGTCAGCCGATGCGGCTGCGCTTGCGCTCATTCCGGAAAACACAAGCCGCGGCTGCACAGCGACGAGCGTAAGCGCGGCTCCTGTCGCCGCCCCCACCAGTACGAGGAATGTCTTGCGCATCATCCGCGGACCTTCTCACTTTCTTTCTTGGCCCACCAAGGGCCGGAATCGACGGGCGTGCCGTCTTTGCGAAATTCGACATAGAGGACCGGTTGGCTGGCCCCGACCGATGAAGCTGACGCCACTTGACTGCTGCCGCTGCCCATCGCCGCGACAGGTTCGCCAGTCAGAACGAACTGCCCAAGGCCGACGGAAATCCGGTCCATACCCGCGAGCACGATATGATACCCGCCGCCCGCATTCAGGATCAAGAGTTGCCCGTAGGACCGGAATGGCCCGGCATAGACCACCCAGCCATCGCAAGGCGCCGTGACCTGCGCTCCGGGTCGCGTGGCGATGGAAATCCCGCGTTCGGAGCCGCCGATACCATCGTTCGCCCCGAAATCGCGAATTTTGATGCCGTTGACCGGCATTGGCAGGGTGCCGCGCGCGGAGGCAAAGGCAATCGCCGGAGACAGCCGGCCCGGATCGTTCAGCGCCGCGAGCGCCGGCTTGGTCGCGCTCTTGTGATCCGGAACCGGTTCGCGGGCACGCGCTGCGTTGTCGAGGCCCCGCTCAAGACGCGTGACCAGGTCCTGAAGAGTTCCTGCCTGTCGCGCCAGCGCTTCGACCTGGGCCCGGCTCTGCTCAAGCGCCTGTTCGGAGGCCTTTTGCTGCTTCTGCCGCTCTTCCACGAGCAGCGTCATGCGCCGCTGCTCTTCGGACAGAACCGAGAGATCGGAGTTCAGCCGGCTGCGCTCATTAGCGATGTCGGTGCGCAGTTGCTGCAAGGCGCCGAGATCCGTCGCGACCCGCGCCGCCCGGTCCCGCAATTCCGGTACCACGGCGCCGAGTGCAATCGCGCCGCGCAGGGTCTTCGCGGCGTCTTCGGGATTGACCAGCAAGGCGGGGGGTGGTCGGCGTCCCATCCGCTGCAGGGCGGCCAGCACTTCGGCAATCGTGGATCGCTGGCTGTCCAGCGATTGGCGGAGCTCGCGCTCCTTTTCTTCCAGGGGCGCGATCCGGCCCTCGGTCGCTGACAGCCGGGCTTCGATCTCACGCATGCGCGCGGCGGTGCCGATCAGGTCGGCGTTCAGCCGGCGGCGATCGTTGCCGATCGCCTCGATGTCCGCCCGCAATTTGGCTTCGCTTTCGGCGGCGCGTTTTTGTTCCGCGCGGATGGCCGCCAGCTCCTGCTCGCGCGCCTTCAGAATCTCGCTTTCGGAAGCCGCGCTCTGCTCAGGCTTTTCCGCGCTGGTTTGCGCAAAGACTGGCGGAATTGCGGCGATCGCAGCAAACCCGCAGGCCGCCACGACCGGGCGGATCCCAAGGGATGTCCTGCGAAATGTGCTCATGCAGCTCATGTGTGCCGCCGAATCACGGCCTTCTTATGCCTTACGGCATCCACGGATGCCTTAATCTCGGTGATATGGGTGGCCGGACAGGATCGTGATAGCTCGGTACAACTGCTCTAGAAGCAAGATACGTACTAATTGATGCGGCCAAGTGGCCTGTCCAAAATTTAATATAAGTCTGGCGCGTTCACGGAGTGTGTCAGCGAGTCCATCCGCCCCGCCGATGACAAAGGCAAGGCTGGCCTGACCTCCATCCCGCCAGCGGGCGACCCGGTCCGCAAAGGCGGCGCTGGTCAGGCCTTCGCCCTTCTCGTCCATAAGAACGACAATCGCGCCCTCAGGGATCAGCGTAGAGATGGCGATGGATTCTTCGACCATGCGGCGGGCGCTGTCCTGCGCACGGCTTTCGCGGATTTCGACGACGTCGATGCTCCGGATGCCGATCGCGCGGCCCGCCTGCAATGCGCGCTTGAGGTAGCGATCGGCGAGTTCCGCCTCCGCTCCTTTCTTCATGCGGCCGACCGCGAGCACCAGCACGCGCATCGGTGTCGTCCGCCGTCAGCTCGACCGGCGTTGCGCGGTATCCTGCGCCTTCCCGCTCTTGCCGCCGGACCACATTTTTTCGATGGCGTAGAAGTCGCGGACCTCCGGACGGAAGACGTGTGCAATCACGTCGCCGGCGTCGATCAGGACCCAATCGCAATGTGGCTGGCCCTCGACCTGAATCGATTTCAGGCCGGATTTCTTGAGATGTTCCACGATGTCATCGGCAATCGATCCGACATGCCGGTTGGAGCGGCCGGAGGCCACTACCATGCTGTCAGCGATCGAGGATTTGCCGGTAAGATCGATGGTGACGATATCCTCGGCCTTCATCTCATCAAGGCGCTCGAGGACAATGTTCAGGGTCTGCGAGGCGTCACGCACCTCCGAGACCGATTGCGGCACGGCACTGGTCTTTGCACGGGTCCGCGCGATGACTTGTGTGCTCAGGGTATCCTTTCCTTCTTTGGTTTGCGCCCGGATGAAATGGGGACTCACCACGCGCAAGTGTAGGCACGTTGCAAAAATACTTTCAACTGCCGCCCGGTTCCGTCCCGCTTTCCCTGGCTTGCCGGATGGCCGTGGACGACAGGTCGGATTTCACGCCGTGGAGGTAGACCCAGGCCGGCGGAGACTGATCCGCCAGTGTTGAGGCCCGGTTTTCCGGGATACGGGCCCGGGCGAAGCTGATCGCGGCCGGTCCGGACGCGGCCCGCAGCGACAGGCCGCCGCGATCGACCACGGCGACGGGGATCATCAGGAAGATGTCGCGCCAGTTCTTCCAGCGGTGGAAGTCCTTGAGGTTGTCGGCGCCCATGATCCAGACGAAACGGGTGTCCGGCGCCTCGGTCAGCAGCCAGCGGATCGTATCGAACGAATATTTCGCGCCGATGGCGGACTCAAAGCCGGTGACGTCAATGCGTGGATGATCGGCAAGCGCGGTGGCCTGCGTGATGCGCTCGTCGAGCGATGGAAGCTTGCGGGTATCTTTCAGCGGATTGCCGGGCGTGACCAGCCACCAGACCCGGTCGAGCTGCAGCTTCTTCATCGCCAAAAGGGTGACAGCGCGATGCGCATCATGCGCTGGATTGAACGAGCCGCCGAACAATCCGATGCGCATGCCGGGCGCGTGAAGGGGAAGCGCCACGCGCTGTTTGGTGACGCTCTTCACCAGCGTGCGTTCGATCGGACGATCGTCTGCGCGCTTGATCATCGCCGCCCTTGCGACGGATGCAGTGTCACGGGCGGGTTTGTCCGTTGCCGCGCACGCGATACTTGAACGAGGTGAGTTGCTCGACGCCGACCGGACCACGCGCGTGCATCCGGCCGGTGGCGATCCCGATCTCCGCGCCGAAACCGAATTCGCCGCCATCGGCGAATTGCGTCGACGCATTATGCAGCACGATCGCGGAGTCGACTTCGTTCAGAAAGCGGTTCGCGGTCGCCTTGTCCTGCGTGACGATGGCATCGGTATGCTGCGAGCCATAACGCGCGATATGCGCCATGGCGCCGTCGACTCCGTCCACGAATTTCGCCGCGATGATCGCGTCCAGGAATTCCTTGCCGAAATCCTCAGGCGCTGCGGGCTTCACCCGCGGATCGAGCGCCTGGATGTCGGTGTCGCCGCGCACTTCGCATCCCGCATCGAGCAGGGCGGCGACAACCGGCGCCGCAACTTTCGCCGGCGCACTTTTGTCGATCAGCAATGTCTCGGCCGCGCCGCACACGCCGGTCCGACGCATCTTGGCATTGAGCACGATGTCCTTCGCCATCGCAGCCCTGGCCGCCTTGTCGATGTAGACGTGGCAGATACCTTCGAGATGGGCGAAGACCGGCACGCGCGCTTCCTCCTGCACGCGCGCCACGAGACTCTTGCCGCCGCGCGGCACGATCACGTCGATATTGCCGCCAAGACCGGCAAGCATTTCACCGACCGCGGAGCGGTCGCGCACCGGCACGAGCTGAATGGCGTCTTCGGGCAGACCGGCCTTGCGCAGGCCTTCGACCATCGCAGCGTGAATGGCGCGCGACGAGCGATGCGAATCCGAGCCGCCGCGCAGGATCGCGGCATTGCCGGCCTTCAGGCAGAGCGCGCCGGCGTCGGCGGTGACGTTCGGGCGGCTCTCATAGATGACGCCGATCACACCGATGGGCGTGCGTACCCGCTCGATGGTCATGCCGTTCGGCCGCTTCCATTTGGCGACGACGTCGCCGACCGGGTCCTTGAGCTGCGCCACCACCTCAAGGCCGTCGGCCATGGCAGCGACGCGCTTGTTGTCGAGTTTGAGGCGGTCGAGGAACGAGCCGGTGACGCCGGCCGCCTTTGCGTCGGCGACATCGGCTTCGTTGGCGGCGATGATTTCGGTCGTGGTCGCCCGGATCGCATCCGCCATGGCATGCAGCGCCTTGTCCTTTTGCGCGGACGGAGCGAGCGCAAGCGTGCGCGCGGCCTTGCGCGCACGGCGTCCGAGGTCCTGCATCAGGGCGGCCACCGTATCGGTGGAATCGACGGATTTGAGCGGTGCGGTCATTGTGTCGGTCGGATCTGTTTCGGACGCGGTTCTAACATGTAACGCTTCGCCGGAGCGAGTGTCAGGGGGCCGGAAATCGCCTTTGGCCGATCAGGATTTCAGATGGATGTCATTGGAAAAATTGAAGAATTGGCGCGAGCCGGGCAAGCTCGCATCGGGCCCCGCCTGATTCGAGCCGTGTTCGGGCTCGGCCTCGTCGTCTTTGCCGCTTCAGGGACACCCGTGACCGCTCAGCAAAAGCCGCCAGTCCAAAGCGCGCCAAGTCAAAGCCCGGCAAGTCAAAGCCTGGCAAGCCAGTCTGCGAGGCCCGCGGCCTTCGTCGATGCGGCGACGGTGGTTCCGGGCCTCGTCGTCGACATGCGCTATTTCGGCACCCAAAATTTCGTCGGCGCCCATGTCGACGGTTATGAAGCGCCGGTCTGCGTTCTGACGCATCAGGCGGCGTCGGCGCTCGCGGCGGTCCAGCGCGACCTGAAACCGCGTGGACTTGGTCTGAAAGTGTTCGACTGCTACCGCCCGGCGCGCGCCGTCCGACATTTCGTGCGCTGGGCGCGCGGCTCGGACAACAGCACCAAGGCGGAATATTACCCGCATGTCGCCAAGAGCAATCTGTTCCGCGAAGGCTATATCGCCTCGCGCTCGGGCCATTCGCGCGGCTCGACCGTCGATCTGACTCTGGTCAGGCTGTCCGACAACCAGGAACTCGACATGGGTACGCCGTTCGATTTCCTCTCGCCGCAATCGGGACAACACGGCAAGGTCAGCGCGCAAGCGCGCGTCAACCGCAAGATCCTCGCAGACGCGATGCGTGCGCGCGGTTTTCTTCCCTACGACAAGGAATGGTGGCACTTCACGCTACGCAACGAGCCGTTTTCCAACACCTATTTCGATTTTCCGGTCCGCTGAGACCGTCAGGTGTTGATGGCAAGAACGCGTCTGCGCAAAAAATAACGAGACATTCCGGGAGGCACCGGGATGTCTCGTTATCATCGACGTAGTGGCGGCGTACCGGACGAAGAATCGCCCCCAGCCCATTCGACAAATCCGTAGCAGGTATGGTCAGGGGAGAACCTGCCAAGACGCGGATCAGTGAACCGTCCGTCGAAACGCATACGCAACTATACGCTACCGACACATTCCGACCGGTGGTCGGCCGGTATTTCAGCGACCCTCATACGCCACTCACCGCCGATTAGACTACGCGGCGCATGTGGCGTTGCTGCGGTATGATTCCGTGCCGCCACAATCTATCAACATGTGCCTGCGCAACACTCGCGGCAGTTTTGCAACAGGCTGGTATTGCAGCAAAAAATGAGGGTCCGGATTCCAGCTATCGCTGCGATCAGTGCCCCGTAAGGACGAGATCGTCGCGGTGCACGATCTCGGTGCGGCCTGAAAATCCGAGGATCATCATGATGTCTGCAGAGGAGCGCCCTATTATCCTTGCGGCATCATCGGCGTCATAGGCGACGAGACCGCGGCCGATTTCGATACCGTCGAGATCGCGGATGGTCACGGCATCGCCGCGCTGGAACGTGCCGTCGATGCGCTTGACGCCGGCCGGCAGGAGGCTGGCGCCGCGGCGCAGCGCGGCGACGGCACCCTGATCGATCCACAATGTGCCCTTCGGTTCGAGCGCTCCGGCGATCCATTTCTTGCGCGCGGTGACCGGATTGGCCGGCGTCAGAAACCAGGTGCAGCGTCCCCCATCGGCAATCGCACGCAACGGATGCAGCGTCTTGCCGGATGCGATCACCATATGCGTGCCGGCCGTGGTCGCGATCTTGCCGGCCTCGATCTTCGTGACCATGCCGCCGCGCGATAATTCCGAACCCGAGGCGCCGGCCATCGCTTCGATCTGCGGCGTGATCCGCTCGACCACAGGCACGAGATTCGCGCCGCCGCCCGCGCTCGGCGGTGCATCGTAAAGACCGTCGATATCCGACAACAGGACCAGGAGATCCGCGCTGGTCATGGTCGCAACGCGCGCGGCGAGGCGATCGTTGTCGCCGTAGCGGATTTCGTTCGTCGCGACGGTGTCGTTCTCGTTGATCACCGGCACGCTCTTCCATTCCAGCAGCCGGTCGATGGTCGAGCGCGCGTTCAAATAACGGCGGCGTTCCTCGGTGTCGCCGAGGGTCACGAGGATCTGCCCCGCCGTGATACCATGGGTGGCGAGTGTTTCCGCCCAGATGCGCGCGAGCGCGATCTGTCCGACGGCGGCCGCAGCCTGCGAGTCCTCGAGGGCCAGCGCGCCGCGAGGCAGTTTCAGCACCGAGCGCCCGAGCGCGATCGCGCCCGATGAGACCACCAGGATGTCGCGCTTGCCGCTATGCAGCCAGGCGATGTCCTCGCACAAGGCGCGCAGCCAGTCCTCGCGCAACCGGCCGGCGGCGGAATCGACGAGGAGCGACGAGCCGACCTTGATGACGACGCGGCGGAAATCGGGGAGGGCGGGCAGGCGGGCTGACATGCGGACGATGGGGTTAGACGGGCCGAACCGTCGGCCCGGCGCGGCGTTGAATATCAGTCAATTTCGCATTCGTCATGGTCCGTCCGCGGCAGGTCAGATGGCTCGCATCCGCATCGGTACGTCAGGCTGGCACTATGCCTCCTGGCGAGGGCCGTTCTTTCCGCCGAAGTTGATGGTCAGGCACCAGCTGACCTATTACGGGACGCAATTCGATACCACGGAGCTGAATGGCGTCTTTTACCGGACCCCGACGCTGGAGGCGGTCGAAGCCTGGACAGCGCAGACCCCAGACGATTTCGTTTTCGCGTGGAAGGCGTCGAAATTCATCACCCACTGGAAGCGGCTGTCCGAAAAGTCGCGCAATTCGATTGCGTTGATGGAGACCCGCTTGCGCAAGCTCGGCCACAAGGCGGGGCCGGTGCTGTTTCAATTGCCGCCGCAATTTCATGCGGACCGCGAGCGCCTCGCATCCTTCATCAAATTGCTCCGGCGCAAGCGTCCTTACGTGTTCGAATTCCGTCACGACAGCTGGTACGACGACCGCATTCTTGATGTGCTGCGCGATCACGACATCGCGCTGTGCCTGTCCGACCATGCCGACGCACCGGCACCCTGGGCCGTCACGGCGCGACACGTCTATGTGCGCGGGCATGGACCGGGCGGCCGCTACAAGGGCCATTACAGCGATGCGACGCTGGAACGCTGGGCTCAGGAGATCCGAAAGTGGAAGCGGCAGCGTCGCGATGTCTATGTCTATTTCGACAATGACCAGAAGAGCGCGGCGCCGGCCGATGCGGCCAGGCTGCGGGATATGCTGAAGGCGTGAAGAGGCCGCGGCCGAGCCGGCTACGGCTGCCAGGCAGCTGCTTTTTCGGGAGCGGGCTCCTCCGCCGAGCGGGCCTCGTCGATCACATCGAGCAGGGCGCGCAGCGCCTCCGGCACGCCTTGCCGGGACTGCGCGGACAGCACCAGCGGCGTGCGCCTCGCGGCTTTCTTGAGCGCCTTGACCTTGGCCTTGATTTCCTCGTCGGTCATGGCGTCGCATTTGGAGAGCGCCACGATTTCCGGCTTTTCCGCGAGCACCTCGTCATAGGCCTCGAGTTCGGCGCGAACGGTCTTGTACGCTCCAGCCGGGTCTTCGCTGGTGCCGTCGACGAGATGCAGCAGCACGCGGCACCGTTCCACATGGCCGAGAAACCGGTCGCCGAGTCCTGCGCCCTCATGCGCGCCTTCGATGAGGCCCGGAATGTCGGCCAGCACGAATTCGCGTCCGTCCACCGCGACGACGCCGAGCTGCGGATGCAGCGTCGTGAAGGGGTAATCCGCGATTTTCGGCTTGGCCGCGCTCACCGCGGCCAGGAAGGTGGATTTGCCGGCATTGGGTAACCCGACGAGGCCGGCATCGGCGATCAGCTTCAGGCGCAGCCGGATGGTGCGTTCCTCGCCCGGCTGGCCTGGATTGGCATGACGTGGCGCACGGTTGGTCGAGGTCTTGAAATGGGCGTTGCCGAA
>NZ_DATMRX010000039.1:0-8550 GCF_035565855.1 Pseudorhodoplanes sp. | reverse complement strand
CTGCGTCACGCCGTGTCCGAACGGCCGCTGAAAGGGGCCGCTATGTCCTCTTGAATTTCTTCGATGTCCAGCCGCCGCGCTGACCGGGCTTGCCGAGTGTCGAGCGCGGACCGCCTTCGCGATAGGGCACTGCTTCGGTACCGGGGCCCATGGAGTCGAGATCGGGAAAATGCGGGCGGCCGGCTTCGCGCTCGGTGCCGTCGAGCACCTGTTCGCCCGGCGTGAGCACCGACGGACGGCGGCGCTTTCCCTTGCCGCCGGGGCGATCCGGCAGCACCTCGTGATAGGAGGCGACGCCCATCTCGTCGAGCGCCGGCTTGTGCGGACGGGAGACATCGATCTTGCCGCCCTTGCCGCGGCCCGATGCATCGATCCGCTTGGTCACCGGATTGTCGTTCACCGCAAGCTCGGTGGCGCGCAGGCGCTTGATCTCGTCGCGCAGGCGCGCGGCTTCCTCGAAGTTCAGATCGCTGGCGGCCTCGCGCATCCGGGTTTCAAGATCAGCCAGAACCGCCTCAAAATTATGGCCTATCGTGGCCGCTTCGGCGAAGTCGCCGCGGCCGTCGCCGGTGTCGATCAGCACGTGATCGCGCTCGTAAACGCTATCGAGGATGTCGGCGATGTTCTTCTTCACCGAAGCCGGCGTGATGTTGTGCTCCTTGTTGTAGGCCTCCTGCTTCTCGCGGCGGCGGCCGGTTTCCGCCATCGCGCGCTCCATCGAGCCGGTCACCTGGTCGGCATAGAGAATGACGCGGCCGTCGACATTGCGCGCCGCGCGGCCGATGGTCTGGATCAGCGAGGTCTCGCTGCGCAGGAAGCCTTCCTTGTCGGCATCGAGGATCGCGACCAGCGCGCATTCCGGAATGTCGAGGCCCTCGCGCAGGAGGTTGATGCCGACGAGGGCGTCGAACGCGCCGAGCCGCAGGTCGCGGATGATCTCGATGCGCTCGATGGTGTCGATGTCCGAATGCATGTAGCGCACGCGGATGCCCTGCTCGTGCAGATATTCGGTGAGGTCCTCCGCCATGCGCTTGGTCAGCACGGTGATCAGCGAGCGGTAGCCCTTGCGCGCGGTCTCGCGCACCTCGCCGACGAGGTCGTCGACCTGCGTGCGCGCGGGGCGGATGTCGACCGGCGGATCGATCAGGCCGGTCGGGCGGATCACCTGCTCGGCGAAGACGCCGCCGGACTGGTCGAGTTCCCAGCCGCCCGGGGTCGCCGAGACGGCAATGGTCTGCGGCCGCATCGCATCCCACTCCTCGAAGCGAAGCGGACGGTTGTCCATGCACGAAGGCAGGCGGAAACCGTATTCGGCGAGCGTCGCCTTGCGCCGGAAGTCGCCGCGGAACATCGCGCCGATCTGCGGAATGGTGACATGGCTTTCGTCGACGAACACGATCGCATTGTCGGGGACATATTCGAACAAGGTCGGCGGCGGCTCGCCGGGCTTTCGTCCGGTGAGATAGCGCGAGTAATTCTCGATGCCGGCGCAGGAGCCGGTCGCCTCCATCATCTCGAGGTCGAACAGCGTGCGCTGCTCGAGCCGCTGGGCTTCGAGGAGGCGTCCGGCTTTCACCAGCTGATCGAGCCGCATCTTCAGCTCGGCCTTGATGCTCTGCATCGCCTGAATGAGCGTCGGGCGCGGCGTGACATAGTGCGAATTGGCGTAGATCTTGACGAATTTCAGTTCGTCGGTCTCGCGTCCGGTGAGCGGATCGAATTCGGCGATCTTCTCGATTTCATCTCCAAAGAGAGAGACCCGCCAGGCGCGGTCCTCGTAGTGCGCCGGAAAAATCTCGATGGTGTCGCCGCGCACCCGGAAGGTGCCGCGGGAGAAGTCGAGCGTGCGCTTGTATTGCAGCGCCACGAGGTCGGCGATGAGCTGGCGCTGCTCAATCTTGCCGCCCTTTTTCAGCGAGAAGGTCATCGCCGAGTAGGTCTCGACCGAACCGATACCGTAGATGCAGGACACCGAGGCGACGATGATGACGTCATCGCGTTCGAGCAGCGCGCGCGTCGCCGAATGGCGCATGCGGTCGATCTGCTCGTTGATGGAGGAATCCTTCTCGATATAGGTGTCGGTGCGCGGGATATAGGCTTCCGGCTGGTAATAATCGTAATACGAGACGAAATATTCCACCGCGTTGTCGGGGAAGAAGCTCTTGAACTCGCCGTAGAGCTGCGCGGCGAGCGTCTTGTTCGGGGCGAGCACCAGCGCGGGCCGCTGCGTCTCCTCGATCACCTTCGCCATGGTGTAGGTCTTGCCGGACCCGGTGACGCCGAGCAGCACCTGGGTACGGTCGTTTCGGTTCACGCCTTCTACGAGTTCGGCAATTGCGGTCGGCTGGTCGCCCTTCGGCTCCATCTCGCTCTTGATGACGAGGCGCACGCCGCCTTCGGATTTTTCCGGACGAGGCGGGCGGTGCGGCGTCCAGGTCTGCGCGTTGAATTCGGGACGGCCGCTGCGAAGGAGGTCCTCCAGCGCGGCATTTGACGCCGACGCCCCGGTGACGCCGCGGCCAAGGTCCACCTCGTCGGGATTCTTCTGCCGACGCTTGCCGACCTTCGCCCCCGGCAATTCGGCATTCTCGTCGGGTTCGAGGCCGAGTTCCTTGGCAAGCGCCGGATCGATGCCGGACACCGGCGGCCCCTCGTAAGGCGAGCGCGCGACATAGCCGGATTGCGGCTTCTCGCGGAACCCCTCCCGGGTGGAGAGGCGCGCGGTGTGTTCGGCCGCATTGCCGGCGCGGCGGTCGAAGGAATTGTCCGGCGGCGGCTGCAGCCCGGTTCCCGAGCCCATGCCAGCGGTACCCTTGACGATGCCGGGATTGAGCAGCGCGTCGAGCGCCGGATCCGGCCTCGGCGCTTCCGGCCGATGCGCCTTGGCGCGGGTCGGACGTGCGTAGTCCTTCGGCTTTTTGTCCGGCTTGCCGGGAGTGTCAGGGGATTTGGACATGCCCTTGCAATATGGGCGGAGTCGGGCCGCGATAAAAGGGCAGGGCGGGGACCTTGTTGATCCCTCGCACGCGCCAGTCGCTGAGGCGCACCGCCGCGTTCTTGACAGAGTCTTGGCCGAGAGGTCGTATCATCTTAACTTCGACGAATGCGATGCGCGATCCCGATCTGCAGACCGCCATTCTGATCCATCGCTTTGGCTTTGTGCCGAAGCCAGGTGGGCTCACCGCGGCTGGCAGGGACGCACGGGCCGCGTTGCTGGCCGAACTCGACCAGCCGTCAGCTTATCTGATCGCGAGCGACGATCTCCTCGCTTCAGGCGAAGCGTTCCGGGCCGCTTATGGCGGTCGGACAAGCCTCAGAGCCGAGCGGTTGAAGGAACGCCATGAGGCCAATGCGAAGCCGCAAATGCAAGCCGACGGCAACGCGACGCCGAAGATGCAAGGTGATGGCGAGGCAATGGTTTCGCCGGCGGCACCGCCCAAACAGGTTCGGATGCCTTCGATGCCGGCGCTCATCTATCGCGACGAGGCCAAGGCGCGTTTCGATGCGGCATTTCAGGCCCCGATCGGCTTTGCCGAACGGCTGGTCTGGTTCTGGTCGAACCACTTCTGCGTGTCAGCCGGCAAGGGACAGGTGCAGGCAATCTGCGGTGCTTTTGAGCGCGAGGCGATCCGGCCACACATCACCGGCAAATTCCTCGATATGCTACTGGCGGTCGAGAGCCATCCGGCGATGCTGATCTACCTCGACAATGCCAGCTCAATCGGACCGACGTCACCAGCCGGGAAGCGTGGAGGCAAGGGTCTGAACGAGAATCTCGCGCGCGAGATTCTCGAATTGCATACGGTCGGTGTGGACGCTGGCTACGCGCAGGACGATGTCACAGCTTTCGCGAAGGTTCTCACCGGTTGGACATTCGCTCGAGTAAAGACCGATCCCGAAACCGCCGGCGAATTCAAGTTCGAAGCCCGGTTCCACGAGCCGGGACCGAAGCGCATCATGCAGCGCGATTTCGGAAAGGACGGCATCGCGCAGGGCAGGGCCGTCCTGACGATGCTCGCGCGGCATCCGGCGACGGCCACGCATATTGCACGCAAGCTGGTGCGGCATTTCATTTCCGACGATCCATCCCCCGCGCTGGTCGAACGGCTCGCCCAGCGCTTCCGTGACACGGACGGCGACCTGAAGGAAATCGCCATCGCGCTGGTAACTTCGCCCGAAGCGGTCAGTCCGTTGCGAAGCAAGCTGCGATCGCCTGCCGAATGGATGTCGGGCATCGCACGCGCGACCAGCCCGACGTCCGTCGATCTGAACACCATGCTGCAGGGACACAATCTGCTCGGATATCCGCTCTGGCGTCCTCCGGCGCCGAAAGGTTTTTCAGACTCTTCCGCTGACTGGCTCGCGGGGATCGCTCAACGGCTCGATATCGCGACCCATTATGCGCGGCGCAATCTGCCTCAGGGCGAAATCGTTTCCATCGCGGAAGAGGCATTCGGACCGCTTTTGACAAAAGAAACACGCCAGACGCTCGAGCGCGCCGAGAGCCGGCAGCAAGCGCTCGCGCTGCTGTTGATGGCTCCCGAATTCCAGCGCAGGTAAGACCCATGGTCCATGCTCCAACGCGTCGGGAATTGCTGTTGGCTTCAGGCGTGCTCTTTGCCTGGGCGCATATGCCAAAGCTGGCGCTTGCCGAAGGCCGTGACCCGCGCTTGCTGGTGATCGTGCTTCGGGGCGCCCTGGATGGCCTGTCGGCGGTCCCGCCCGTCGCTGATCCGGATTGGCTGCGTCTTCGCGGTGACAATGCCCTGCAAGGCGACGGTGTCCTGCCGCTCGACGCCTTCTTTGCGCTCAATCCGGCCATGCCGAATCTTCATCGTCTGTACCGGGCAGGGCAGGCGACGATCGTACATGCGAGCGCAACGCCCTATCGCGAGCGATCGCATTTCGACGGCCAGGATATTCTGGAAAGCGGACTGCCCCGCGTCGGCTCTGCCGATTCCGGGTGGCTCAATCGCGCGCTTCAAAATCTGCAACCGGCCGGGCGCGTCGCAAGCAACCGCGCATTCGCCGTTGGTCCGATCACGCCTCTCGTGGCGCGTGGATCTGCACCAGTCCTGTCCTGGAGCCCACCGCGCCTGCAGCCAGCGGCCGGCGATACGGCGGCACGCTTGCTTGAGCTTTATCGGCACACGGACCCGGCCTTGGCTGTCGCAATCGAAGAGCGCAGGGATCTCGCGCGGATCGCAAAGGGTGGCGGCATGAGCATGTCGCCTCAGAAACCCGGCGAGAAACCGACGGGCCCCGGCGCAGCGACCCGCGTCTATTTTTCGGAGGCAGCCGGCGGTGCTGCGAAGTTCATGGCGCGCCCCGACGGTCCGCGCGTTGGGGCCCTCGCATTCGACGGTTGGGATACTCACGTCAATGAGGGTGCGGCAAACGGCAAGCTCGCGCTGCTGCTCGCCGCGCTCGATGGTGCGATCGCAGCGATTGAAACGAATATGGGGCCCGTCTGGGATCAGACTGCAGTCGCCGTGATCACGGAGTTTGGTCGCACGGCGCGCATCAATGGCACGGCCGGCACCGATCACGGCACGGCGACGGTCGCACTCCTCGCCGGCGGCGCACTCAAGGGTGGCCGCGTGATCGCGGATTGGCCGGGGATCGGCGACAAGGACTTGCACGATGGCCGCGACCTGAAGCCGACGACCGATCTGCGAGCCGTCCTCAAGGGCCTGCTGCGCGATCACCTGCGGGTCGACGAACGCGCGCTCGCCACATCGGTATTTCCCGGCAGCGAAGCTGTAAAACCGATGGGTGAACTTGTGTAGACGCCGATCTGCGGTCGTTCGGAGCCAGGTGTGCGGTATGCTTCCGGGATGGCTCTGGGCTCGGGCATCGGTGCAGAGCAAAGAACAGCACCCGTGTGAGCTTGTGCCCGCCTTTTCGCGGTACAGAGTAGACAAACCGTAAACGCAGCCTCCCCCCGCGCCACCGATACGGGTGTCCCGTGGCCCTGCTCCCGACGCTGGAACCGCGTCGAAAACGGCCATTTACGGCGAAAGTGCACCCCTTTGTTAAGCAGGAATCGTTTATAAGGGCGCACTTCAGCTAAGGACGCGCGTTTACTGGTTAGAGCAGGCAGGCTCTGCATGTCGACATTCAATTCAGACAATGGTCAAGCCATGACCCGGAACGACGACGCCGAGATGTTCGATCTCGCGCCGGTGTCGCTGTGGCTCGAGGATTACAGCGCGCTCAAGGCTCTGTTCGGGAGCTGGCGCGCAGCGGGTGTGACCGATCTGCGGGCGCATTTCGAAGCCAACCCCGCGCGCATCCAGGAATGCTCTGCCTGCATCCGCGTCATCAAGGTGAACCGCAAGACGTTGACGTTGTTCGAGGCCGACGATGTCGGCCATCTCATCGCCAATCTCGGCATGGTGTTCCGCGACGACATGCTGGCGACCCATGTGGACGAGCTGGTCCAGCTCTGGGAGGGGAAGACCGCGTTCGAGAGCCATACGGTGAATTACACCCTGTCCGGCAGGCGGCTCGACATCCAGTTGCACGGCCGCATCCTGCCCGGGCACGAGGACAGCTGGGATCGCGTGCTGATTGCCATCGAGGACGTGACCGACCGCGAGAATGCGCGCCGGAAGCTGGCGCAGAGCGAGGGCTATGCGCTCGGCCTGTTCGCCCATTCGCCGGTCTCGCTGTGGGTCGAGGATTTCTCCAGCGTCAAGAAGCTGATCGACGAGGTTCGCGAGCGCGGCATCACCGATTTTCGCGTCTTTACCGATGTCCATCCGGAATTCGTCACGCGCTGCCTGAGCGAAATCCGCGTACTGGACGTCAACCAGCGCACGCTCGATCTGTTCGGCGCCCCCGACAAGACAGCGCTCTTGCGGGCGCTGCCGGATGTATTCCGCGACGATATGGAGCAGCATTTCCGCGAGCAGCTCATCGATCTGTGGGAAGGCAAGCTGTTCCAGTTGCGCGAGGTGGTGAATTACGCGCTCGATGGCACCAAGCTCAATCTGCTGCTGCAATTTTCGGTGCTGCCGGGCCGCGAGCACGACTGGTCGCAGGTGCAGCTCGCGCTCACCGACATCACCGCGCGCAAGAAGGCCGAGGCCTATCTTGAATATCTCGGCACCCACGACGTGCTGACCAAGCTCTACAACCGCACCTTCTATGTCGACGAGCTGAACCGGCTGGAGCGCAAGGGCCCGCACCCGGTGACGATCATCATGGTGGACCTCAACGGACTGAAGGCGGCCAATGACGAATTCGGCCATGCCGCGGGCGATGCGCTCCTGCGGCGCGCCGGCGAGGTTATCAATTCGGTGATCGAGAAGCCGGCGCATGCCTGTCGGATCGGCGGCGATGAATTCGCGATCCTGCTGCCGGAGATGGACGAGGCAGAAGGCGAGGCGCTGATTCACACCATTCAGGATCTCGTCGCGATCAACAATACATTCTATCCGGACCTGACGCTCAGCCTGTCGATGGGGCTCGCCACCGCGAACCGTGGCGAGCGCATGGAAGCCGTGGTGAAGCGCGCCGATCTCGCGATGCTCGAGGTCAAGCGACTGCATTATTCCGAGGCCGAGCATGATCGCCGCAGGCCCCAGCACATCCGCATGAGCTGAGGGCTTCCTCGAAGCGGCCCGCGCGAAGGTCAGGTCCCGCTGACGAGGCGCATTACGCCGACGCCGCGGCGAGATACCGGTGAATCGCGGCGACCACCTGCGCGCCTTCGCCGATCGCCCCGCCGACCCGCTTGACCGAACCGGAGCGGACGTCTCCGACGGCGAATACGCCGGGTACGCTCGATTGCAGCGGATTCTCGCCATGACCTGCCGAGCATTCCTTCCCAGTGATGACAAAGCCGGCGCGGTCGAGTTCGATCCCGCAATCGGCAAGCCAGCCGGTCGCGGGCTCCGCGCCGATGAAAAGGAACAGGTTGCCGATGGCCGCTTCCTCTTCCTTCCCGGTCTTGCGATTGCGCAACCGGACGCGCGCGAGCCGGCCGTTCCCTGCTAGACCTGAAATCTCGGTATGCGGCAGCACCTCGATATTGGGCGCGGCCTCGATGCGGTCGATGAGGTAGCGGGACATCGTGGCGGCCAGTCCTTCGCCTCGCACCACGATCCGCACCGTCGATGCATGGCTGGCGAGAAACACCGCGGCCTGACCCGCGGAATTGCCGCCGCCGACAATGATCACGTCCTCATTGGCACAGAGCCGTGCTTCAATCGGGGATGCCCAATACCAGACGCCGCGCCCTTCGAATTGGGAGAGTTCACCGAGGCCGAGCTGGCGATAGCGCGCTCCGCTCGCAATCACCACGCTGCGCGCGCGGATTTCGCCGCGGTCCGCGGTATGAAGTTTGAAGGTACCGTCCTTGCGCGTGCAATCGAGCCGCGTGATCGAGATCGGCATGATGATTTCGCTGCCGAATTTCTGGGCCTGGACAAAGGCGCGGCTGACCAGTGCCATTCCGGAAATTCCGGTCGGGAAACCGAAATAGTTCTCGATCCGCGCGCTGGCGCCGGCTTGCCCGCCATAGGCACGCTGCTCCAGCACGAT
>NZ_DATMRX010000038.1:0-13490 GCF_035565855.1 Pseudorhodoplanes sp. | reverse complement strand
ACCACCTGCACCGCGGGAATGGCAAGCGCCAGCGCGCAGGGGCAGGTAATGATCAAGACCGTGATGGCGGTGACGATTGAGGCATGAAGCGATTGCCCCGCCAGCATCCAGCCGACAAATGTCAGTGCGGCGGTCGCATGGACCATCGGCGCATAATAGCTCGCGATCCGGTCGCTCAGTTTCACATAGCGCGATCGCGCGTTCACCGCCTTGTCGAGCAGGCGATCGATGTCATCGAGGAACGTGTTCTCGCCGGCCGCGGTGATACGGATGGTCAATGCGCCGTCCAGATTGATGCTGCCGGCATAGACTTGCCGGCCCGAGCGCACTTTCGCGGGCGTGGTTTCACCGGTGATGAGACTTTCGTCGAGATGGGCGTGGCCGCTGACGACGACACCGTCCGCGGCAATCCGTTCACCGGCCCGCACCAGGATGCGGTCGCCGACCCGCAAGGCGGCCGAGGGAATTTCGATCAACTCGCCATTGTCCATCAGCCGGAACGCGGTTGCGGATTTCAGGGCGGCGAGGTTGCCGGCAAGGGCGCGGGTGCGCCGGCGCATCATCTGATCGAGCACGCGCCCGCACAGCAAAAAGAAGATCAGCATGATCGCGGAATCGAAATAGGCGTGCTCGGCGGAATGCATGGTCTCGTAAAGCGAGAGGCCGAGCGCGAGGAGGATTCCGAGGGAGATCGGCACGTCCATGTTGGTGTGGCGTGCCTTCAGCGCGTTCCAGGCGCTGCGGAAGAAGGGCTGGCCCGCATAGGCCGCTGCCGGCAATGCGATCGCGGCCGACAGCCAGTGAAACAGGTCGCGCGTTTCGGGCGTGATGTCGGTCACGTTGCCGGACCACACCGACACCGAAAGCAGCATGATATTCATCGCCGCAAAGCCGGCCACGGCGAGGCAGCGCAGCAGGAATTTCGAATGGGCGACTTCCTGGCTTTCGCTCGATTGCTGGCGGAAGGGATTGGCGTGATAGCCCATCCCTTCCAGAAGGCGGATCGCCTCGTCCGGATCGAACGAGGGGTCCTTCCAGGTCAAGGTGAGGCGCCGGTTGGTGAAATTCAGCCGCGCATCGGCGAGCCCGTGAACGGCCTTGAGCGACCGTTCGATCCGGCCGATGCAGCCGCCGCAATGGATTCCGTCGACAACGACATCCATGGTCGCGACGCCATCGGCGGCACGACGCGTATAATGAGAATAGTCACGGCGCTGTGTTGCGGTCATTTGAGCACCACGCGGCTCTTGGTACGGTAGATGCGCTCGCCGTCCCGCGTCACGTCGATCAGCAAGGTCCATTGCCCGGCGCTTGCGTCGGTCGTGCCGCGGAACGTGCCGTCCGCCATGCGGATGAGTTCGATGCTGTGGTCGAGGCGCGCATTCAGCGGATGCGCAAGCTGCGCCGCGACCTTGATTCCGGGGACCGGCTTTTGCGTCCGATCCTTGATGGCAACGGTCAGGATAGCGTCGCCCGATGGCGCGCGGGCGAGCTGTCCGTCGACCTGCCAGTTCAGCGCGTCTTGCGCTCGGGCTGCCGCTTCCTCCTTATTGTAGGCGAGCCCGGCCTTGTAGGAGGAACCGGTCTCCGTCCCGGCAAAGGTCTTGACCGCGACATGCACCATCACCGCATTGACCGCGGCCACGACGACGAAGAAGCCGACGAAATAGAGAAGCACCCGTTTCCCGGTCAATTCTTGTCCTTTGGGATTGATGCTGCTGCCGCTGCCGCTCATTTGGAACGCTCCGGTGCGCGGAAGTGATCCTTGGCTTGCGCCCACTCGCGCGAGTCGAGATCGACGACATGGAAAATGATCGGCGTCGAGGCGAGGGGAGCGAAATCGTAATTGTTGACCAGCACGCGGAATTCACGGGATTGGTCCGGCCCGACCTCGACGTTGTGAGCCGCGCCGAGCGGCAGGCCGATGATCTCGATGGTCGAGGCCGGGACGCCCTGCACCGAAACCGCGAAGCGACGGGGTTCGAGCCGCTTGTTCAAGATTCGCAGCGTGTAGCCGTTGCGGATCGCCCCGTCCGTCATGCGCACGAAGACCGGATTGCGGTCGTGGATGACGCTGACGTCGAAGGCATGCCGGGTCAGCAGCGCGTAGAGCATGATGCCCCCGACCGCGGCGATGATCAGGGCATACATCACGGTGCGGGTTCGAACGATCTTCTGAACCGGGGGCTCACCCGCGAGCCGCCGCTGCAGATTGACCTCGCTGTCGTAGCCGATCAGCCTCTTGGGCCGGCCGATCTTCTCCATGATGTTGTCGCAGGCGTCGATGCACAGGCCGCACTGGATGCATTCGAGCTGTGCGCCGTTGCGGATGTCGATGCCGGTCGGGCACACATTCACGCATTGCCGGCAATCGATGCAGTCGCCCGCGGGCAGGCCTTCGAGCCGAAGCTGCTCGCTCTTCTTGACCGAGGCGCGCGGTTCGCCGCGGTCGAACCGATAGGCGACGTTGAGCGCGTATTCATCGGTGAGCGCGGCCTGGATGCGGGGCCATGGACACATATAGGTGCAGACCTGCTCGCGCATGTGACCGGCGAGCATGTAGGTCGTTCCCGTCAACATCGCGATCCAGCCATAGGCAAGGAGAGGCGCGTGGCCGGTCGCGAGATCTTTGACCAGCGTCGGAGCGTCGGCGAAATAAAGAACCCAGGCGCCGCCGGTCCACCACGCAACCATGAGCCAGAGAAAATGCTTCAGCGCCTTGCGGGCGATGCGTTGCGCCGTCCACGGTCCCGCATCCGCCAGCATCTGCTGACGGCGATCGCCTTCCACCAGGCGCTCGATGGCCAGGAACAGGTCAGTCCAGACGGTCTGCGGGCAGAGATAGCCGCACCAGACGCGGCCGGCGACGGCGTTCATCAGGAACAGCGTCATCGCCGCAATGATCAGGAGACCGGTGAAGAAATAGACCTCCTGCGGCCAGATCTCGATGAAGAAGAAGTAGAAGCGACGACCGGGGAAGTCGATCAGCACCGCCTGATCGGGCGCGTCCGGCCCGCGATTCCACCGCACGAACGGGAGGAAATAATAGATGCCGAGCGTGACGATCAGCACCGCCCATTTGATGTTGCGGAAGGTGCCGTGAACGCTCTGCGGATAGATCTTCCGGCGTGCGGCATAGAGCGGCGGCTCGGGCTCGTGCAGATCATCGACAGGCTGCGGGGCGCCGTTTCCGGATGACCCGGAAGCGGCCCCCGCCTTGGTGCGATGATCGATGACGAGCGTAGCCATGATCGCCTATTTCTGGCCGCCGCCGAGCCCATGAACATAAACGGCAAGGGACTTGATGGTGGTATCGTCAAGGCGCGGCGCCCAGGCCGGCATCACCGCACCGCGGCCGTTCATCAGTCCTTCGACGATGGCTTCAAGACTCGGACCATAAAGCCAGATCTGGTCCGTCAGGTCCGGCGCACCGATCTCGCGATTGCCCTTGCCATTTTCGCCGTGGCAGGACGCGCAATTCTCGGCGAAGACCTTCTTCCCGCGCGCAAGATCCGCATCCGCCGCGGCCGGCAGCCCGGACAAGGACCGGGCGTAGTTGGCGACCGCGAGAATGTCGGGCGTCGTGAGCAGCTTGTCGCGCCCGAAGGCCGGCATCGATCCCTGCCGTGACTTGTCGTCGGTCGAGCGGACGCCGTGACGGATGGTGTATTCGATGTCCGAAAGCTTGCCGCCCCACAGCCAGTCGTCGTCATTGAGATTGGGATAGCCCTTGGCGCCGCCACCGCCTGCGCCATGGCACGGCGCGCAATTGTCGGCGAAGGCAGCGCGTCCCTGCGCCCGTGCAAAGTCCAGCATGCGCTGGTCGGCGATGATCTCCTGGAGCGGGGTCGCAGCGATCTGATCCGCCATCGCCGAACGCTGCTGGCGCAAGGCCGCGAGATCCTCCGCGACGGCCCCCCGCGAGCTCCAGCCGAAGACGCCCTGCGTGTATTGCGTCACCAGTGGCCAGGAGGGGTAGACGATCCAGTAACCGATCGACCAGACGATCGTGGCGTAGAACACCCACAGCCACCAGCGCGGCAGGGGGTTGTTGAGTTCGCGAATGCCGTCCCATTCGTGCCCGGTGGTCTCGGTGCCGGTGACGGCATCAATCTCGTGCTTGGCCATGATGGTCAATCATCCTCCCGCAGCGGCATGCGTGCGGCTTCGTCGAACTTCTTCTTGTTCGATGGCCAGAACGCGTAGACGAGCACGACAAGGAACACGCCGACGAAGTAGACGAGGCCCCAGGTCTGAGCGAATTCGGCTAACGTCTTGTATGTCTCGGACATGGCGACGGCCTCAGCGGATGTTGGCTTTGTTGTCGTAGAGCTTGAAGTCGACCTGCGTGCCGAGCATTTGCAGGTAGGCGATCAAGGCATCGGTCTCGGAGATCGCGTTTGGATTGCCGTCATAGTCGCGGGCCTGTGCATTCGGATAGCGCTTCAGGAGCGCGTCCGCGTCCGGATGATCGGCGGCCGCCTGGGCGCGCAGGTCGGCTGTGGCGTTGGCGATCATCTCCGGCGAATAAGGCACACCCAGTACGGCCTGGACCTTGAGATCGTCCGCGATGTGCTTGTAGTCGAGCTCGGTGCGCGCCAGCCATGGATAGGAGGGCATGACCGTGCCGGGCACGACCGACTTCGGCGAATTCAGATGGTCCCTGTGCCATTCGTCGGAATATTTGCCGCCGATGCGCGCGAGATCGGGACCGGTGCGCTTGGAGCCCCACTGGAACGGCCGGTCATACATGCTCTCGGCGGCGAGCGAGTAATGCCCGTACCGCTCGACCTCGTCCCGCATCGTGCGGATCATCTGCGAATGGCAATTGTAGCAGCCCTCGCGGACATAGATGTTGCGGCCGGCAAGTTCGAGCGGCGTATAGGGACGCACGCCCGAAACCTTCTCGATCGTGCTCTTGAGATAAAACAGCGGCACGATCTCGACGAGGCCGCCGATGGAGATCACGATCAGAACGCCGATCAACAGGATGATCGAATTCTTTTCGAAGATGGCGTGTTTCGACCAGAGAGACATTGCGATTACTCCGCCGGAACCAGTGCGGCCGAGCCGCCTTGCTGAGCCGATTGTTCTTCGGGGACGACGATCGTCATCCAGATATTGAAGGCCATGATCAGTCCGCCGATCAGGAACAGGATGCCGCCGATCGCCCGGATCACGTAGAACGGATGCATCGCCTCGACGGTCTCGATGAAGGAATATTCGAGGAAGCCGAGGCTCGTGTAAGCGCGCCACATCAGGCCTTGCAGGATGCCGGACACCCACATCGCGGTGATGTAGAGCACGATGCCGATGGTCGAGATCCAGAAGTGCCAGTTGACGAGCTTGAGCGAGTAAAGCTCGCGCTTGTGCCAGAGCCACGGGACCAGGCAGTAGATCGCGCCGAACGACACATAGCCGACCCAGCCGAGCGCGCCGGAATGCACGTGGCCGATGGTCCAGTCGGTGTAGTGCGACAGCGAGTTCACCGCCTTGATCGACATAAGCGGACCTTCGAAGGTCGACATGCCGTAGAACGCAACCGACACCACCAGCATGCGCAGCACAGGGTCGGTGCGCAGCTTGTCCCACGCGCCCGAGAGCGTCATGATTCCGTTGATCATGCCGCCCCAGGACGGCATCCACAGCATGATGGAGAAGGTCATGCCGAGGGTCTGCGCCCAGTCGGGCAGCGCAGTGTAGTGAAGGTGGTGCGGGCCGGCCCAGATGTAGAGGAAGATCAGCGCCCAGAAGTGGATGATCGAGAGCCGGTATGAATAGATCGGACGATCCGCGCGCTTGGGGATGAAGTAATACATGATGGCGAGGAAGCCGGCGGTGAGGAAGAATCCGACCGCGTTATGTCCGTACCACCATTGCACCATGGCATCCTGCACGCCCGCCCAGACGATGTAGGACTTCGGTGAGAAGAGAGAGACCGGAACCGCCGCGTTGTTTCCAAGGTGCAGCACCGCGATGGTGACGATGAAAGCGAGGTAGAACCAGTTGGCGACATAGATGTGCGGTTCGGCGCGCCGCATCAACGTGACGAGAAACACCATCAGGTACACGACCCAGACGATGGTCAGCCACAGGTCGGCATACCATTCCGGTTCGGCGTATTCCTTGCTCTGGGTGATGCCGAGCAGATATCCGGTGCCGGCGACCACGATGAAGAAGTTGTAGCCAAGAACGACGAACCACGGCGCGAGATCGCCGGCGAGTCGCGCGCGGCAGGTTCGCTGCACGACGTAGAATGAGGTGGCGAGCAGGACATTGCCGCCGAATGCGAAGATGACCGCGGAGGTGTGCAGCGGCCTGATCCGGCCGAAGGTCAGCCACGGCAGATCGAAATTCAGGACCGGGAAGGCAAGTTCAAGCGCCGCGTAGACGCCCACAGCGAATCCCGCAATGCCCCAGAACACGGCAGCGATGGTCGCGAACTTGACCGGCCCCATGTTGTAATTGGGCTTGCCGTCGATGGTGAGCGGTTCGGCCGCCGCCGGCCGATTGAAATAGCGTTCGACGATCGCGAACACTGCGGCCGCGCTTCCTGCCGCGAACAACGAGGCATGGAACGCGTATTCAGGCGTATGCGCCATCGCGGCGATGAAGAAGGACAGAAATGCGGTGGCAGCGAAAACGAGCGCCAGCGCGCCTTCACTGACGCTCATCGTTTTGAGAGAGCCAACCGGTGTGTGTGACATGGAACCCCGTGCGCGGACCGAGATTGCGAGAACTTCGTAACATCAATGATGCGTTCGCGCCGGACCGATGTTGATCGAGGTCAACCGCAGTGCAAAAAAACGCTGGAAACAGTTGATTCAACGCAAGGCTGATCGCGCGAGCGTGAGCGAAATGGTTCCAGCACAGGAGGTGACCATGACGGTTCAATCGGTCGCGCGGAACTCAGGTTTTCTTCATTCGATCAGTGAGGCCTGGAATCGCTTTCGCAGGCGCCGCGCAGCGGCAGTGGAGTTGCAGGCGCTGGGCAATGCCGAACTCGAACGCATGGTAAGGGATGCCGGTCTGTCCTTCGCGGATGTGCTGGATCTGGCCAGGCAATCTGGCGATTCCGCCTCGTTGTTGTACCGGCGTCTGGAACAGGCCGGCATCGACCTCAAGGCGCTGGATTCGGCGGTCTTGCGGGATATGCAGCGCTGCTGCTCGTTCTGCGACAGCAAGAGCCGGTGCGAGCACGACATGGATACCCGGCCCGACACCCAGGGGAAAGCCGCAGCGTGGCCGGATTATTGCCCCAACCGGATGACGGTTGAAGCGCTAGGCGCCGCGAAATGTCATTGATAGCGAGGATCAAAGCGTCAGCGCGGGTCATCGTCGCCCTGGCCGGCACGGCCGGGGCGATTTCGCTTGCAACGATCGCCGCATCAACGTCAGCGGATGCACAGAGCGCGCAGCGCGGCGTGGTCATCGCGCGCACCTATTGTGTGTCTTGCCACGCCATCGACAAGGTCAGCCCGAGTCCGCTGAAGGATGCGCCGCCCTTCCGCGATCTGCACAAGAAGTATCCGGTCGAGAGCCTGCAGGAAGCGCTGGCGGAGGGTATCATCACCGGTCATCCGAGCATGCCGGAATTCCGCTTCGCTGTTGATCAGGTCGCCGATTTCATCGCCTTCCTGAAGAGCTTGCGCTGAAGGCCCGGATCTATGCAGCAAATGAAAAAGAGCGGCTCAAGGGCCGCTCTTTTGTTTTCAAGTATTCAAGTGTGGCGACCTGCTCACACCGGCTCGACCGATATGACCCGATAGGTATGCGTTGTATCCGCTTCGCGGACCGAGACGTATTCGCCAACCTCGAAATGCTCGTTCTCGAAGTGGTAGCCGGATTCGTCGTCCTCATCGCCGCGAATGTCGTAGTGGAACGCCCAGCCGCCGTTGCGCCGTCTCACCAGATGACCGATGTCGTCATCCTCGCCCGAGCGGAAGCGCACAACGCGGCACGCGTCGCGACGGTCCTTCCAGGTTTCGGGGTCGAACCGGTGATCCTTGTCGAGTGGAGCGACGATGATATAGCCGCGCCCGGCGCTTCCGGCCGGATGGCCCTTCTCGCGGGCCAGTTCCAGACGGATCTTCCGAAAATTCCTCGGCAATGCAGGAGCATGGACGGCCGCCATCGCTTGTCCTCCTCAGGAATCGAGGTTGAGCAGCGCCTGTCGGTTGCGGAGGATCATGCGGCGCGACGTGGCAAGCTCGATGGCCGAGGTTTGCTGAAATTGTGTCAGCGTGCGGGACACCGTCTCGATCGTCAGTCCGAGATAATCGGCGATGTCCTGCCGCGACATCGGCAGTTCGACCGCTTCACCCGTGAGCCGGTTGGACAGGTCGATCAGGAAAGACGCAACGCGCTCCTGCGCGGTCTTGACCAGAAGCATGGCATGACGCCGTGCCTGTTCGAGTTCGCGGGCGGTGTGCGACCAAAGGCGATTTGAAACCTCCGCATCTTTTGCGGCGGCTGCGAGAAGCGCCGAGCGGCGAACGACGGCGATGGTCGATGCGGAAACCGCTTCGGCGGAAGAGGCGTGGTGCGAGCCGAGCTCGATGCCGAACACGTCGCCGGGGAAGTAGAAGGCTTCGATCTGGCGGCGGCCGTCCTGCAGGATCTTGTAAACGCGGACCGATCCGGTCAGGACCTTGTACACATAGTCGGCCGGCTCATTCTCGCCGTAGATTTCCACATCCTTGGCAAAGGACATGCGCGCGCCGGTCAATTCGATTGCTCCGAACAAGGTCTGAACCTGGTCGGATGCTCCGTGAGACAGGGAGGCACGATCGACAAGGTGCGACCGGTTGAGTGCCTGAGCGTGCATGGCGTGTGCTCCTGTAACGATCTGGAGTCTTGATACGGAGAACCCGCACCCGCGAAAATTCGGATATTCCACCTAAGGGAAATCCCGTAGGTGACATGTTGAACATCCCGCAGCCCCTCGTTAAGCTATTGGAACAAATGCGGAATTTTTGAAATGCCGGTCCGTCATAGCTGGGTCGTCAACGGGTTCGCCGCGATCATGATCGCCGGCGTCTTGATCGCCCGGGTCTTTGTTTTCCCCAATGTTGAGGGCGGATCGGTCTATCTGTTTCTCGTTCCCGTTGTGCTCGTCATCAGCGCGGTCAGCGGGCCGCTGCCGGGCTGCCTTGCGACCGGCCTGATAGCCGCGATCGAAATCTGGCTCTCAGGAAGTGCGTTGTCGCGGACGGACATCGTCAATGCCGCGGCATTTCTGGCGATCGGATTCGGTCTGGCATGGCTCGGCGGGCGGATGCAGCGGGCGTGGCAGGCGGTGGAAGCCACCAATCTCGATCTAGTCGCGCGCGAAGCGCATCTGAAATCGATTCTCGACACCATTCCGGATGCGATGATTGTCATCGATCCGAAGGGAAAAATTCAGTCCTTCAGTACGGCGGCCGAGCGCCTGTTCGGCCACAAGGCGGAGGACATGCTGGACAAGAATGTCAGCATTCTGATGCCGTCACCCTATCGTGAGAGCCATGATTCCTATCTGGAGCGCTATCTTCGGACCGGAGAGCGCAAGATCATCGGTGTCGGCCGCGTCGTCGTGGGCGAACGCAAGGACGGATCGACTTTCCCGATGGAGTTGGCGGTCGGCGAAATGCGGTCAAACGACAAGCTGTTCTTCACCGGCTTCATCCGCGATCTGACCGAGCGGCAGAAAACGGAGGGGCGGTTGCAGGAATTGCAGGCCGAGCTCATTCATATTTCCCGCCTGACCGCGATGGGCGAAATGGCATCCACACTGGCGCACGAACTGAACCAGCCGCTTTCGGCGATATCGAATTATCTCAAGGGTGCCCGTCGCGTGCTTGAGGCAAAGTCCGACAATGCGCAGGCGCTTGTGTCGGAAGCCCTCGCCAAGGCAAGCGAACAGTCGCTGCGGGCCGGCCAGATCATTTCGAGACTGCGCAATTTCGTTGCGCGCGGCGAAGCCGAACGAAAGCCGGAAAGCCTGTCGAAGCTGCTTGAGGAAGCGAGCGCGCTCGCGCTGGTGGGCGCCAAGGACCAGGGCGTCAAGGTGCGCTTTGACCTCGATACCAGCAACGACCTTGTTTTCGCGGACAAGGTGCAGGTGCAGCAGGTCGTGCTGAATCTGATACGCAACGCCATCGAGGCAATGGCAGACACGCCGCAGCGGCAACTTGTGATTTCGTCGGCTGCACAGGATGGCCAGATGGTGCGGATCAGTGTGGCCGATACCGGGACCGGGCTTTCGCCGGAAGTGCTACCGCAGCTTTTTCAGCCCTTCGTAACCACCAAGCAGCACGGAATGGGGGTTGGCTTGTCGATCTCCAAGACGATCATTGAAGCGCATGGCGGCCGGCTTTGGGCCGAGCCCAATCCGGGTGGGGGAACGGTGTTTCACGTCACACTCAAGCTCGCGCCGAGCGAGGTTATTCGCGATGCCTGAACGCAATCACGTCCATATCATCGATGACGACGAGGCTGTCCGCGACTCGCTGACATTTCTCCTGCGATCGGCCGGTCTCGATGCGATCCCCCATCCATCGGCGACGCAGTTCCTGGAAGGGCTGACCCGCGACGTTGCGGGTTGCGTGATCACCGATGTTCGCATGCCGGACATGAGTGGCCTGGAATTGCTGAACCGGCTTCGCGGGATGTCGTACATGATCCCGGTCATCGTGATGACGGGTCACGGCGACATCCAGCTCGCGGTGGAGGCCATGAAGGCCGGGGCGCTCGACTTCCTGGAGAAGCCGTTCGACGATGAACGGATCCTCGCTTCGGTCAAATCGGCCCTGGCAGTGCGCCAGGCGGAGGACGAGCGCATTGGTGCCCGTCAGCAGGTCGAGGAGCGCCTCGCCAGCCTGTCGCAGCGGGAACGCCAGGTGCTGGATGGTCTTGTCGCCGGGCTGCCGAACAAGACAATCGCCCACGACCTCGGGATCAGTCCGCGGACGGTCGAGGTCTACCGCGCGAACGTCATGACCAAGATGCAAGCCGGCAGTCTGTCGGAGCTGGTTCGCATGGTGCTCCTGGCACAAACACCCTGAGTCCCTTGGCCGGGTTTGATCCTGATCAAAAGCCGACCGGAAAAAACCGTTCAGCTTGGCTGAATGAGTCAGGATTTGCCGCCGTTAAGGCCTTGCCCACGCTGTAGAATAACGATGCGTGCCGAGCGATCGGAGGACGCTGGCGGCTATGACCGATTCACCTGCCTCCGCTGCGACCTGGTTCTATCCTACCGGCGGGCAGAGCCGGCCGCGAAGCCGGATGAGCCGGATTCGCAGCGCTCCTGACGCGAACCGGCCAGGCGACCCGGATAAGATTCCTTGAGCGTTGCGGGTGCGGCCGCTATCAGCGCAGCATCCGGCGGGGGATCGGTCGCGTCCAACGGGTAGTGGCTGCGATCGCGATCCCGCCTTCAAGACGGACCGCGTGAGGCTTTTTTGGCTGCAAAGCGATTGGTGATTGGCATCAGCGGAGCATCCGGCGCGATCTATGGCGTCCGATTGCTCGAGCTGATGAAGGACTCCGGTATCGAAACCCACCTTATTATATCGCGTGCGGCGCGACTGACGCTGGCCCACGAGACCGATATCTCGGTTGCCGATGTCGAGGCGCTGGCAACCGTCGTCTATCCGGAGCAGGATGTCGGGGCCGCCTGTTCGAGCGGATCGTTCAGGACGCTCGGCATGATCGTCGCCCCGTGTTCCATCAAGACGATGGGCGAAATCGCCACCGGCACCACGACCAACCTCGTCTCCCGCGCGGCGGATGTCTGCCTGAAGGAACGCCGCCGTGTGGTGCTGATGTTGCGCGAGACCCCGCTGCATCTCGGGCATATCCGCAGCATGGCCGCGGTCACGGAGGCCGGTGCGATCGTCTATCCTCCCGTACCGGCTTTCTATGCGCGGCCGGCCTCGCTCGAGGACATGATCGACCACACTTTGGGCCGGGTGCTCGATCTTTTCGACATCGAGATCGGCACGGTGCGGCGATGGTCCGGCAGGTCCCGCAAGCAAAGCTGACATCGCGGATGACGGCCCTCGACCTCGACAACCCGTTCTGGCACTTCTCGCTCAAGGTTTATCAGGCGCCCGGCGTTTCCGAAGAATGTCTGCGGGCTCAGGACGAACTCGGCATCGACGTCAATGTCCTCCTCTACGCCGCCTGGCTCGGTGCCGTGCAGGGCATTGCGCTGGATACTGGCGCCGTCGCCTCGATCGAGAAGGCCCTGGGGCAGTGGTCCGCCGCGGTGGTGAAACCCCTGCGCGCGGTCCGGCGTGGCCTGAAAGAGCGTCCGGACATCGCGGAGCCGTCAATCAAGACCACCCGAAGTCGCGTTGCCGAGATCGAGCTGTTCGCGGAGCAGGTCGAGCAGGCGATGCTCCACCGGATGACGAATGGCTTCGGCCAACCGGGGCCGGGTTCATCCGCGCTCGCGCAAAAGAACATACGATCTGTTCTTGCAGCTCACGGTGCGGACGCCTCAGCCTTCCCGCTGACGAAGCTGCTCGCGGCATCCTCGGCGTGCGACTGATCGTGCCTCGCTAGTCAAGCGGCTTCGGTGTGTCACCGGCCCAGGCCGCCGCGATCAGCGCACGCACCGCCGCCTTCTCGATCGGCCGGGGATTCCAGTACGGATTTTGTACGGCAAGCTCGGTGGCGCGATCGATCCCGCTTTCAGGCATGCCGAGCGACTTCAGGCTGCGCGGGCTGCCGAGACGCGTTGCGAGATCGACAAGTCCCGACGTGCCGTCGGTGGCCCCGAGTGCGCGGGCGACAGCTGCATCGGCATCGGGCGCGGCCTTGGCGTTGTAGGCCATCGCATAGGGCAGGATCACGGTGTGCGTGTCGGCATGCGGCAGATCGAACGCGCCGCCGATGACGTGGCACAACTTGTGATGCAGGGCCATGCCGACGGAGCCAAGGCATACGCCGCACAGCCAGGCGCCATACAGCGCTTGGGCCCGAGCCTCCGGATCCTTCGGGTTGGCAACAATCTGCGGCAGCGCCCGGCCCATCGCCGCGATCGCCTGCTCCGCCATCATGGAGATCACCGGATTGCGGTCTTGCGCATAGAGCGCTTCCACCGCATGCGCGATGGCGTTGGTGCCGGACGTGACACTGAGCCGTTGTGGCAGGCTCATGGTGAAGTCGACATCATAGATGACGACTTCGGGTAGCACCTTCAGCGTGCGCTGGGTGGTTTTCACGCCGCCGCTGGTCTCGCCGATGATCGGGGTGACTTCGGACCCGGCATAGGTCGTCGGAATGGCGAATTGGGTGAGGTCGGTGCGCAATGCGATGGCTTTGCCAAGTCCGGTCGATGACCCGCCGCCGAACGCCACCGTGCAATCCGCACCGCATTCCTGCGCCTTTTGCACCGCCCGCTCGGTGACGTCGATGGGCGTATGCATGGCCGCTTCGGTGAATGTCCCGGCGGCAAGGGGGCCAAGGCTGGCGGCGATCCGATGGAGGCTGTCGGCCTGCTC
>NZ_DATMRX010000037.1:0-5350 GCF_035565855.1 Pseudorhodoplanes sp. | reverse complement strand
ATCTTGCTCTCGCGCCGCGTGCCGAAGAAGACGAACCGCCTGCCGGTCTGGCCGAGGATGGCGTCGAAGAACAGGAGCGTCTGGAGCATTCGGCGCCCGATAACGAGCCGTCCAGCGATGAACCATCCAGCGATGAGCCGTCCAGTGATGAGCTGTCCAGCGATCAGCCGGCTGGGGATCAGCCCGAGGAGTAGATGACTGCGCGTACCGGCGCCGGACTGGTTCGAGTCGAAGCCGGGCGCACGCCTGCCTCGATAGCGGCGAAGCTGTCATTCGAGCATGTGACCCATCGCTACGGTGACGTCACCGCGGTGCGCGATGTCTCGCTGGAGATCCAGCCTGGCGAGACGATGTGCCTGCTCGGCCGATCCGGCTGCGGCAAGACCACGCTGTTGCGCCTTGCCGCCGGCGTCGAGGAACCCGCGCAAGGCCGCATCCTGATCAACGATCGTGCCGTGTCGGAAGGTCCGGGCTTTCTGCCGCCGGAGCGGCGCGGCGTCGGCCTGATGTTTCAGGACTTCGCGCTGTTTCCGCACCTGACCAACCTTGCCAATGTGATGTTCGGCTTGAAGTCGCTGCCGCAAGCGGAAGCAGAACGCGAAGCGATGCGCGCGCTGGATCGTGTCGGTCTCGGTGCCTATGCGCAGGCCTATCCGCACATGCTGTCGGGTGGCGAGCAGCAGCGCGTCGCGCTCGCACGTGCGGTCGCGCCGCGGCCGAGCGTACTGCTGATGGACGAGCCGTTTTCCGGGCTCGACCGCCGGCTTCGCGACGAGGTCCGCGACGACACGCTCAACGTGCTGCGCGAGTCACGCGTGACCTGCATCATCGTCACGCACGATCCCGAAGAGGCGTTGCGGATGGGCGATCGCGTCGCGCTGATGCATCGGGGTTCGCTGATGCAGGCCGGCACGCCGGAGGAGGTCTATACGCGTCCGAACAGCCTCTTCGTCGCGCGCTTCTTCTGCGAACTGAACGAGGTCGCCGGAACCGTGCGCGGGGGCTTTGCGGAGACGCCGGTCGGGCGCTTTGCCGCGCCGGATCTGGGGGACGGCGCGCGCGCACTGGTGGCGATCCGCCCGCAGGCGCTGCGGCTGCGTCAGGGTGGTTCCGGCGCCCAGGCTCGCATCCTGCACCGCCAGTTCCTCGGCCATGTCGATCTCGTTGAGGTTGCGGTTGAAGGGCTTGATGCGCCGCTGAAGGGCAGGCTCCTGCGCGACGCCATCCCGCAGGTTAACGATGGGCTGCGCCTGGAATGCGATCCGGCCGAAGTCCTTGTTTTTGCCGCGCCCGAAGCCTAGTTTCCGATCAATGTCCCGGCGCGCCTGACCAGTCAGGGAAAACGCGCCTTCCGGAGGTTACGCGGAGGTTTCGCGCTATGGGTTCCTTGAGCATCTGGCACTGGATCGTGGTCGTGGTCGTGGTGCTGCTTCTGTTCGGCCGCGGCAAGATTTCCGAATTGATGGGCGACATGGCGCAGGGCATCAAGGCCTTCAAGAAAGGCATGTCGGAGGACGACACCGCCAAGGCGGATGGCAAGCCCGGCGAGCCGATGAAGACCATCAATGCCGGCACCGACCTGAAGCAGCAGGCCGAAACCAACAAGAAATTCGAAGGCACCGCCTGAGCGGGCCGCGCCGCAGACGCTCGCGGCAAGAAGGGGCGCCATCCGGAAGGTTGGGCGCCCCTTGGAGTTGAAGGTCCATGTTCGACATTGGCTGGAGCGAGCTTCTCGTCATTGGCGTCGTTGCGCTGATCGCCATCGGGCCGAAGGAATTGCCCGGCGTCCTGCGTTCGGTCGGACAATGGATGGGCAAGATCCGGCGGATGGCGTCGGAATTCCAGGATCAGTTTCGCGAGGCGATGCGCGAGGCCGAGGTTGCCGACCTGAAGCGGCAATTCGACGAGGCCAGCGCCAAGGCGACGTCTACTTTCACCAATCCGCTCGAAACCGCTCAGAAAGAGGTTGAAGCGGCGCTCGGCAGCGATCCCGGTCCGGCCGTTTCCACCGCCGACCCGGGTGCGATCGAGCCGTCCGCCGGGGCATCGGTCACCGACGTTGCGGCCGAATTGCCGCCGCCAGCGATACCCGAAACTCCCATGGTTGCCGCTGACGGGACGATCGACATTGCGCCGGGTTCCGGAAAGCCGGGTAGCGGAGGCGGGGCCGCATGAGCAATCGCAGGCCCGAGGACGAAGACGAGATCGAGGCCAGCAAGGCGCCGCTCCTCGATCATCTGATCGAATTGCGCTCGCGCCTGATCAAGGCGCTGATCGCGTTCGCGATCGCATTCGTGTTCTGCTTCGCCTTCGCCAAGCAGATCTACAATATCCTCGTCTGGCCGTTCGTCTGGGTGGCCGGGGTCGAGAATTCGAAATTCATCTATACCGCGCTGCTCGAATACTTCCTGACGCAGCTCAAGCTTGCGATGTTCGGCGCGGGGTTTCTGGCTTTCCCGGTGATCGCCGCGCAGATCTATATGTTCGTTGCACCGGGCCTCTATCGCAATGAGCGCCAGGCCTTCGTGCCGTATCTGATCGCGACGCCGATCTTCTTTGTCCTCGGGTCGCTCGTGGTCTATTTCGTCGTGATGCCGCTGCTGGTACGGTTTTCGCTCGGCATGCAGCAGACCGGTGTCGCCGGTCAGGCCGACATCGCCCTGCTGCCGAAGGTGGGTGAATATCTCTCGCTGATGATGTCGCTCGTGTTCGCCTTCGGTGCGGCGTTCCAGCTCCCGGTGATCCTGACGCTGCTCGCGCGGATCGGCGTCATCACCTCGGAGCAGCTGCGCCAGAAGCGCCGCTATTTCATTGTCGGCGCCTTCGTGCTCGCCGCGGTACTGACGCCGCCAGACGTCATCAGCCAGCTTTCGCTCGCGATCCCGCTGATGCTGCTTTACGAGGCCGCGATCTGGTCGGCGCGGATGGTCGAGAAAAAGGCCCAACCGCAGCCCGCGGCGGACGAAGCGACGCCGGCGTAGGGCTGGCGGGCCTGCGCGAGGCCGTCATCGGTCTTGCCAAATTCGTGGCCGACGGGCGTTGGCTAACGCCATGAATCGGTGCTACGCCGCAGCCCTTCCACCGTCATGGCCGGGCCTGACCCGGCCATCCACGTCGTCTCGCGGCGGTGTGCCGCGACGACCTGGATGCCCGCCATGGCCGCGGGCCTGACGAATCGAGGTAACGCTTCGCCATGCACGACATCCGATGGATCCGCGACAATCCGGCCGAGTTCGACCGCCGCCTGATGCGGCGGAAGTCCGACTTCAAGGGCAAGGCCGCCGAACTGATCGCGCTTGATGAAAAGCGGAGAGCCGCGATCACCGCCTTCGAGCAGGCCCAGGCGCGCCGCAACGCCGCCTCGAAGGAGATCGGCGAGGCCAAGAAAGCAAAGGACGAGGCGAGGGCGGCCGCCCTGATGGCGGAAGTTGCGGCGCTCAAGGACGAGTTGCCGAAGTTTGATGCCGACGCGAAGGTCGCCGACGAGGTGCTGCAGAAGGCGCTCGCCGAGTTGCCGAACCTGCCACTGGACGAGGTGCCGGACGGCGTGGACGAGCACGGCAATGTCGAGCATCACCGGTACGGGGCAAAGCGGGACTACGCCTTCACGCCGAAACAGCATTTCGAGCTCGGCGAAGCGCTCGGCATGATGGACTTCGAGCTTGCGGCGAAACTTTCCGGCGCGCGCTTCGTGGTCCTGACCGGCGCGCTGGCGCGGCTCGAACGCGCGCTCGGCCAGTTCATGCTCGACCTGCACACGCAGGAGCATGGCTATACGGAAGTTAATCCGCCGATCCTGGTTCGCGACGACGCGATGTTCGGGACGGCGCAATTGCCGAAATTCAAGGAAGATCAGTTCCACACATCGACGATTGTCGACGTGGACGCATGGCGATCCGAGACAGCGGACGCCCTCAGTCCCGACGCCTCGCTTCCGGCGATTCAGGCCGCGCTTGAAGGAATTCAGGCTGCGCTCGACAACCGTGACAGCTACTGGCTCATCCCCACTGCCGAAGTCCCGCTGACCAATCTCGTGCGCGAGGACATCACCGACGAAGCGCGGCTGCCGATGCGGCTCACCGCCTGCACCCCGTGCTTCCGGGCAGAGGCGGGCGCCGCCGGCAAGGACACGCGCGGCATGATCCGCCAGCATCAATTCACCAAGGTTGAGCTCGTCTCGATCACGACGCCCGAACAGGCGATGGACGAGCACGAGCGCATGACCGCTTCCGCGGAGGAAGTGCTGCGCCGGCTGGGCTTACATTATCGGGTGGTCACGCTCTGCACCGGCGACATGGGCTTCGCCTCACAGAAGACCTACGACATCGAGGTCTGGCTGCCCGGCCAGAATGCCTATCGCGAAATCTCGTCCTGCTCGGTCTGCGGCGACTTCCAGGCGCGCCGCATGAACGCGCGCTACAAGGGCAAGGACGGCAAGGTGAAGGGTTTCGTCACCACGCTGAACGGCTCGGGCGTCGCGGTCGGGCGGGCGCTGATCGCGGTGATGGAGACCTACCAGCAGGCCGATGGCTCGATCTTGGTGCCGGAGGTTCTGCAGCCCTATATGGGCGGCATGACAGTGATCGAGAAGAAGAAATGAGAAGGACGGGCTCGTGTCCCGGATGCTGCGCAGCACGAAGTGATGCGCTGCTGTTCCGGGACCCACATTCTCGTCTCCGTTTTGCATGGGTCCCGGCTCTGCAGCGCACCGTTTCACGTTGCGCTGCGTCCGGGACGCGAGGATCGTAATGCGCATATTGGTCACCAATGACGACGGCATTCACGCCGAGGGACTGAAAGTCTGCGAGGACATTGCCCGCGCCCTGTCCGATGACGTGTGGGTCGTCGCGCCCGAGACCGACAATTCCGGCGTCTCGCATTCGCTGTCGCTGAACGATCCGCTGCGGCTGCGCGAAATAGGTCCGCGTCATTTCGCGGTGAAGGGCACGCCGACCGATTGCGTGATCATGGCGGTGCGTCACATCATGAGCGAGCACCGGCCCGATCTCGTGCTGTCGGGCGTCAATCGCGGCCAGAACGTCGCCGAAGACGTCGGCTATTCCGGCACAGTCGCGGGCGCGCTGGAAGGCACGGTGCTCAACATCCCCTCGATCGCGCTGTCGCAGGCCTACGGGCCCGGCAATCGGGACAACGTGCCCTGGGACACCGGACGCAAATTCGGCCCGCAGGTGGTGCGCCAGGTGCTGGCCACCGGCATCCCCAAAGGCTCGCTGGTCAACGTGAATTTCCCCGATTGCCACGCCGATGCGGTGCAGGGGCTCTCGGTGACGGCGCAGGGCCGGCGCGATCAGGAATTGCTGCGGATCGAGCCGCGCTTCGATGGCCGCTC
>NZ_DATMRX010000036.1:0-2234 GCF_035565855.1 Pseudorhodoplanes sp. | reverse complement strand
GGATCGACGAACCACGCTTCCTGCGCTCCGGCTTCCCGGGCCTTCTGCTTGGCCAGCACATTCGGCAACAGGCCGACGCTCTTGATGTCGACCCGGTCCCAGCGGTTTTCCGGAACAGTGATGACCTGCACGCCCGCTTCGGCTTTCTGGTGCACTTTGGCGACGTCGAACTTCTTCGCCGTCACCACCAGAGAAGGCGTTACACCCACCGGGAAAGGATGATCGCGCGGCGCGACCCCGCGTGTGACCTGCAAATAGACGATACCGTCGCGCACATGGTTGCGGCGGATGACCTCGCGCATCACGACCATCAGCGCCGACCTGTGCATCGGCCAGCCGATAGAGAGTTCGGAGAGTGAGCGGTCCAGCCGGTCGAGATGCCCCTTCATGTCGACGATGAAGCCGCGGGCAATCTCGCAGACTTCATAAACGCCATCGGCAAACTGATATCCGCGGTCTTCTATATGAACGGTGGCGTGCCGATGGGCGATGTAACGCCCGTTGACGTAAGCGATGCGCGGCATGGTCTTTTCCCGAGAAACGCGCACACAATATGCGATTCCGACCGGGCGGCAACGGGAGAAACAAAAAAGCGGAGCAAGAGCTCCGCTTCCTCGTCTGTCGCGGTCGCCGCCGGTACATCCGCGGTCAGCAACCTTGTCGACACCTGCCTTTTAGAAGGCCAATGTAACGGCAATACGACAGTTGCTCATAATGTGAGCCCTTATGGTTAACAAAGAGTTAACGGAGACGCATCTCAGTCCATCAGGGCGTCGAGCCCGCGCACCAGTCCCTTTAGGGCTCCGACCCGGCGTATCGCCAGCAGCGTTCCCGCGACATACGGAGCTGCCGAGGATCCGGCATCGTGCCGAATGGTGAGTCGCTCATCGGGGAGACCGAAGATCGCCTCGCAGGAAAGGATGTAGGAAGGCAGGCGCAGCGAGTGAACCTGCACGCCCTCGCCCTGCCCGACCGCGCCCCCGCGTGCGGCAGGCACGCCGGAGACCTGCGATTGCGGCAGGCTCGTTGCGGGTCTTCGTATCTGCGCAAGATGTTCTGCCAGCTCGCGCGCGGTGCCGGAGGGCGCATCAGGTTTCCTGGCGCTGGCATAGTCCATGATTTCGACGTCCGGAACGTATTTCGCGGCCATCAGGGCAAACCGCTTCAGAAGCGTGGCGGTAATCGAAAAATTGCCTGCCGCAATCACACCGACGCCGGCGCTGCGGGCGGCCGCATCGATCTCGGCATAGTCTTCCGCTCCAAGTCCGGAAGTGCCGATCACGACATGACGTCCCTTCGAGATCGACAGAAGCGTGTTGGCCTTGACCGCATCCGGTTTGGTGTAATCCACCACGACATCGGATGGTGCCTGCAGAGCTTCCTCCAGCGAACCCGATACTTTGACCCCGGCTTCCGACGGCAACCCCGCCGCCAGTCCGGCGTCCTGCCCAGCGGATTGACGCGCAACGGCGCCCGCCAGAGCAAGATCATCCGCAGTGATGATAGCCGGCACCAGAGCCTTTCCTACCCAACCGGTCGCCCCGGCCATAACAACTCTTATCGTCATTGCTCGCCCTCACAACTGAAAGGAGAGAAGACACGCCGAAAGCCCGGCGCGTCAAGCCGGGCTTTCTCAGGATATCGGTATCGTGAAGTGTCAGCGAAGGAAGCTGTCTATGCGGCGCAGGGTGACGCGGCGATTGCGCCAGTTTTCGTTCTGCGTGGGAACAAGCAGGAATTCCTTGCCATAGCCAACCGTTTCGAGCGCCCGGGACGGCACACCGAACTGGCGCACCAGAACCCGCTTGAGCGACTCGGCACGGCGTTCCGACAACACCTGATTGGACTGGAATGAGCCCACCGCATCGGTATGGCCCTCAATCAGAACGCGCGCACGCCGGTCGCGGCGAAGAATGCCGTTCAGGGCATCGGCGATATTCTGAACCTTGCGATATTGCGACGGGGCGATTTCCGCCGAAGCGAAATCGAAGTTGATCGACTGGATGTCGATCGAAGGGGCCGCGCGGCGCAGATCCGGCCGGCGCTTGAATTCACCCACGGTGACGCGCTGGTTCTGGTTGAGCCGCATGCGCGGCGCGCTTTCAAGCTGGCGCTGGATGGTGGCGGCCGAAGGTGTCTGCGCCTGAGCGAAAGCGGCTCCGGGCAAGATGACGGCCGCGATAAGAGCGGTCGCAAAGCTGCGGCGGTTGAGCATGGTCTTCTCCTTGTGTCGC
>NZ_DATMRX010000035.1:0-2024 GCF_035565855.1 Pseudorhodoplanes sp. | reverse complement strand
TTTACTGGATGCCCCGCCTGCGCGGGGCATGACAGGTAATGAGCGACGCGAAACCCTCCCCAACCCTCCCCCCGCAGGGGGAGGGAGCTCGCACATCGTGCCCGCAATTGATGTGCCGCAATTGATCCGCTGCATCGCGCTTCCTATTGTTGTTTCCGACCGAAAGGGAGGCAACAACAATGGCGAAAACGCCCCAGGACCTGACGCCGTATGATATCGATCTCGATCGCAATCCGGCGAATTTCCAGCCGCTGACACCGCTGCAATTTCTGGAGCGCGCGGCGAGCACCCATCCCGATCACACGGCGATCATCCACGGAAAGCTGCGGCGCAATTACCGCGATTTCTACGCCCGCGCCCGCCGGCTCGCTTCCGCGCTGGCAAAGCGCGGCATCAAGCGCGGCGACACGGTGTCGGTCGTGCTCGCCAACACGCCTGCGATGCTGGAATGCCATTACGGAGTGCCGATGACCGGCGCCGTGCTCAACACCATCAACACGCGTCTCGACGCCGCGGTGAATGCCTTCACGCTCGACCATGCCGAAACCAGGGTGCTGATCGTCGATCGCGAGTTTTCCGGCGTGATGAAGGATGCGCTTTCGCGCGCCAAGGTGAAGCCGCTGGTGATCGATTACGACGATCCCGAATATGACGGCAGTGGCGAACGCATCGGCACCATCGAATATGAGGATTTCCTGAAGGAGGGCGATCCGGATTTCGCCTGGAGCATGCCGGGCGACGAATGGGACGCGATCGCGCTGAATTACACATCGGGCACCACCGGCGATCCGAAGGGCGTGGTCTATCACCACCGCGGCGCCTACCTCCTCGCAACCGGAAACGTCGTCACCTGCGGCATGACCCGGCACCCGGTCTATCTGTGGACCCTGCCGATGTTTCATTGCAACGGCTGGTGCTTCCCCTGGTCGATCTCGATCCTCGCCGGCACCCATGTCTGCCTGCGCCAGGTCCGCGCCGCGGCAATGTACGATCTCATCGCCACGCACAAGGTGACGCATCTGTGCGGCGCGCCGATCGTGATGGCCACGCTGCTCAATGCGCCCGCGCACGAGAAGAAACCGCTGCCGCATGTGGTCGAGTTCTTCACCGCTGCGGCGCCGCCGCCGGAGGCGGTGCTTGCAGGGATGAAGGACGCGGGCTTCAACGTCACGCATCTTTACGGCCTGACGGAATGCTACGGTCCCGCCGTCGTCAACGACTGGCATGACGCATGGGATGCCCTGTCGCCGGCCGAACAGGCCGCCAAGAAAGCGCGGCAGGGCGTGCGCTATGTCGCGCTGGAAGCGCTCGACGTCATGGACCCCGAGACCATGCAGCCCGTGGCGCGCAACGGCGCGGCCATGGGCGAAGTGATGATGCGCGGTAATGTCGTGATGAAGGGTTATCTGAAAAACCCGTCGGCATCGGCCAAGGCCTTCGCCGGCGGCTGGTTCCACACCGGCGATCTCGGCGTGATGCATCCCGACGGATACATCCAGCTCAAGGATCGCTCCAAGGACATCATCATCTCGGGCGGCGAGAACATCTCGTCCATCGAGGTGGAGGATGCACTGTACAAGCACCCCTCCGTGCAGGCCGCGGCAGTGGTCGCGAAGCCGGACGAGAAATGGGGCGAGACGCCATGCGCCTTCGTCGAACTCAAGCCCGGCGCGAGCGCGAGCGCGGACGATCTGATCGGCTGGTGCAAGCAGAATCTCGCCGGCTACAAGGTGCCGCGTCACATCGTGTTCCGCGAATTGCCGAAGACCTCGACCGGCAAGATCCAGAAATTCCGATTACGCGACATTGCGAAAGACGTGTAACCGGACGTTAAGGTAACCATTCTGTTTCAGCGTCATCACGACGCGCGATTGCTTATATGCGGCCGTGACTCTCGTATTGCGTTAATGTTGCAGCAAAGGCGATGCGGTAAGGCTTCGTCGAATTGCGGCCCGCTTCCTTTTTTGTGTCAGCTTTCCAGCACAGTGATGAGGAAGCGTTACGGATAGGCGAAGCGCGCCATG
>NZ_DATMRX010000034.1:0-16004 GCF_035565855.1 Pseudorhodoplanes sp. | reverse complement strand
TGGGCCTTCCAGCCGTGGCGGCCGCCTCCGAGGCGACCGATCCGATCCTTAGCCTGATCCAACGATACTACGAGACGCAGGCGGCGTGCGACGCATACAACGTGCGTTCGAGCGATGAAGTTTCTGACGATGAACTGGAGGTGGTTTCGTCGGCGCAAATCAACGCGTTTGCTAAGGTCTTGTCCGCCACGCCGGTCACGGTGTCGGGGGCGGTAGCGCAACTCCGGTGCATGGCGGCGTTCCTTGACCACACGGGGCAATATTCAGTCTTCGAGACTTGGTTCGACCCAATCTACAATCCCGGTTTGACCATCCTCAACCGCCTCGCAGACGTTATCGAACAGTCGGGAGTGCGGTCATGAGCAACCTATCCGACGACCTCATTTGCGCGATCGATCGCATTGGAATTGCGCGGGAGATCGGCCATGCACTAGCGGCGGCGATTTCGGGTTTGGAGTGCACCGACAAAAGGGCGCGCGACGGCGCAGTCCGGATAGTTCTGATGATGGTCGAGTATCTGGATGATGCCGACAATGAACTCGATGCGATTCTGAAGGCACTGCGGCAACAGAAGGCCGCGTGATTTCGGAGTGCGGATCGATCCGCACAAATTTCAGGCCCGCCCCGACCGGCGGGCCTTTTTCGTTTTAGCCGATGATTAGCCGAACCCTGTCCGACCCTAGCAAATCCTCGATAACTTATTGAAATCATTGGAGCGGGTGAAGGGAATCGAACCCTCGTCATCAGCTTGGAAGGCTGTTGCTCTACCATTGAGCTACACCCGCGCTCCGGATGCACCGGCGGCCCGTTGGTTTCCATAAATCGCCGCCGAAGACAAGACCCGCGTGCCGGTCCGCGCAACACAGCGCCACTCGGCCATGCCCCCACGTGATCCCGCGGTCATGACCGGGCCTGTCGGCCCGTTCCGGACGGCGGCACGCGTCCTCTCCTCACTCTTTCGGCGGCGGCGCGCTCCCCAGCACGGCCTCCATCGCAAGTCCGAGCGCGAGCAGCATCTGGTCGCTGCCGAGCGGTCCGTCGATCTCGATGCCGACCGGAAGCCCGCTTGCGGTCATGCCCGCGAACAGCGACAGCCCGGGGATCCCGGCATTGCTGCCCGGATCGGTGTTGCGGATCATCGTGAAGAAGGTCGGCGCCGGCTTGCCGCCCGCGATCGACATCTCGCCCGAACCCTTCTCGGCATCGATCGGCACCGCCGGAGCGGGCGTGGTCGGAAACAGCATGGCATCGAGATTGTTGGTCTTGAAATAATCCGCATAGAGCTTCTGCAGCGCGGGCCGATGCACCTTCATGGCGTCCGGATAATCCTTGCCGAACGCATCCTTCATGATCGCACCGAACGCGCCCTGGACGTCCGGACTGCGGATTTTTCCGGCGATATCGGCAAGCGTCACGCCCTCGATGCCTGAGGCCTTCAGATAGGCCGGGATGTCCTCGACCGGCTCATGCAGCGCAACCGGGAACGAAACCTTGGCGTTCAGTTCCGCAAGCCCGGGCAGATCGGCATCGACGAACACCACGCCGGCGGCCTCGAGCTTGCCGCGCGCGGCCTTCGCGACCGACTCGAGTTCGGGATCAAGGCCAGTCCAGAACGAGGCCGGCACGCCGATGCGCTTGCCCTTGAGCGAAGTCGCGCTCGCGACCGGCGTCCCGGTGATGACGGCGTCCAGCAGCGCGACGTCCGCAACGCTGCGCCCCATCGGGCCGACCGTGTCGCGGGTGCGGCTGATCGGCACCACCGCGTTCGCATCGTGATAGCGGCGTTGCGCGCCGCCATCGCCGACCGAGGGGCGAAGGCCCGCGATTCCGGTCAGCGCCGCGGGGATGCGGGTCGAGCCCCCGGTGTCGCTGCCAAGCCCGGCCGGGGTCACGCCGGCGGCAATCGCCGTGGCCGTGCCGCCGGAGGAGCCGCCCGGAATGCGCGCCGTATCGTACGGGTTCTTCACCGCGCCCGCGAACGGCGCGCCATTCGTCGAGGTGATGCCGAAGGCGAGTTCGTGCAGGTTGGTCTTGCCGATCACGATGGCGCCGGCGTCGATCAGCTTCTGCAGCGATGGCGCGTTGGCTTTGGGCCGCGCGTTGCGCAGCGCCTCGGTGCCGCCGGTTGTCGGCATGTCGGCCGTGTTGATGTTGTCCTTCACCACGATCGGAAGGCCGGCGAGCGGCGGCAACGGCCTTCCGGCCGCGACCGCGTCGTCCACCGCCTTCGCGGCAGCGAGCGCGCCTTGCGTGTTGAGCGTGATGAAGGCGTTCAGATGCCTGGTCTGTTCGGCGCGGGCGAGCGCGGCCTTCACCACATCGGTCGCGGTCACGCGCTTGTCGCGGATCGCCGCGACGATGGCGGCCGCGGATTGCGGCGCCTGGCCGGACGCGGTCTGCGCCAAGGCGGCGCTCGCGAGAGGCAAAACCGGAACCGCCTGCGCCGCGGCGGCGCCGAGAATGAGGGTCAGGAGGTCGCGGCGAGACGCGCTGTGCATGATGGGCCTCTGGGTCCGTGAATGGACCGCAAGTCTACACCGGAACCGCAGAGCGCGTCGAAAGCTGTTCCCGCGGGAGGACGCATTGGCCCATCCCACACGTGGTAATTTTTCTTAACAGCGGGGAACGTCCCGCACGCCCCGATGTTGGGCGGGTGAGACCGCCGCATCACATCACCCCCATCCCCCCAGGCGGTCTCCAAAGCCCGGCTTTCTCCCCCCGGAGCCGGGCTTTCTCTTTTCCTTTGCAAAGGCGCACGAAAGACGATGCTGCGCGAAAGCGCAGGACCGGACGCGGCGATTGTCTTTGGGATTTGGCAGTCAGATTGGTGGAGGGGGTTGGATTCGAACCAACGTAGGCATAGCCAACGGATTTACAGTCCGTCCCCTTTAGCCACTCGGGCACCCCTCCACGGGATCAGTCTGTGCGACCACACCTTGGTCGCATCATGCCGACAAAAGGTTTAACCCGGATCGGCACAATGTAAAACGCCCGGACGCAAACCTTGCGAGCCAGCGCCGGGCGCGGTCGGGTTTATGGTGGCGAAGCCTGCTTAAGTCAATGGGAAATCAGGGATATCCACCCGGTTCGGAGCGGACGCGAAGCCCCCTCGTCTCTCAGGCCTTGGACAATTGGCGGTAGTCCGGCTCCCGGTGGAACCAGAATTCGTAGCCGCCGACCCCCATCTTCAGCGCCACATCGTGGATCGGCTGGTTGAGCGGCACCACCGGCACCTCCCGCATGCAGAGTGCGATGAAGGCCTTCACCGTCGCATCGTATTCGGCGGGATCTTCGGTAAAACGCGCCTTGTCGATCAGCGCGTCCATCTCGGCATTCTTGTAGGCGGAGATATTGAAGATCGAATTGTTGCCGTGGAAATTCCAGTAGAAATAATATTCCGGATAATCGAGCCAGCCGCTGAAGCGGTTCAGCGCCATCGGCAGCTCCTTCTTGTTGAGCGTGGTGCGCCAGTTTGCCCCCGGAATCTTGTCCAGCGTCACCTTGATCCCGATCTTGCCGAGCGTCTCGGCGATCAGGATCGCGGTTGGCTCCCCGACCGTCGCCGTGCCGGTATCGAGCCCGAGCGTCGTTTCGAGACCGCCCGCGAAGCCCGCTTCCGCCATCAGCGCCTTGGCCTTGTCGAGGTCGGTCACATAGGGGAATGGCTGCGGCCAGGCGGTCATGTCGACCCTGGAGGGTCCGCCATACATCGGCACGGCGCGGCCGAAAAACGCCGCCGACTGGATCTGTTCATAGGGCATCGCATAGGCGATGGCCTGACGCAGCTTTACGTTGTCGAAGGGGGGCTTTGCGGTATTGAGCGCGACATACCACAGACAATTGGGGATCGGCACGCCGACCACCTGCACCTTGCCGTCCTTCTTGAGCTGGTCGAAATCCTTGGGCGCAAAGCCGGTCGAATAATCGGCATCACCTTTCTCAAGAAGCGCGCGGCGCGTGCCGGCGGACGGAATATCGCGCGCAATGATGCGCCGGATTTTCGGCAGCGGACCGTTTTTCCATTGATCGAAGCGCACCAGCACGGTCTCCGCGCCGGGCTTCCAGCTTTCGATGCGATACGCGCCGCCGCCTGCTTCATTGTTGCGCAAAAAGGTCATCGCCCAGGGGTCGGCCTCGGTCGCGTTCTTTTTCGCAAGTTCGGAATTGATGATGAAGGGCACCACGACCGCGACGTTGAACAGCAGCATCTTGTCCTTGCGGACATAGTCGATGCGGAACGTGTGGTCGTCGACCACGACGAATTGCTCGGGCTTGAGCAGCGAACCTGCCGACATCTGGAAGGTCGGAAAACCGCCGACGCTGACCGCGCGGTCGAAAGACCATTTCACGTCGCGCGCCGTCACCGGCGCGCCGTTGTGGAAGGTGGCGTCCTTTCGCAGCTTGAAGGTGCAGGACATGCCGTCCGACGCCACCTGCCAGCTTTCGGCAAGCTCGGGTGCGAGCGTGCCGCGGTCATAGCTCACCGTGCCGTCGGGCAGCGTCCTTGCCGCATAAGTGAGCAACCGGTCGTAGCAGTTCCAGGACAGCCCGTTGACGGTCTGGTTCGATCCGACGCCGTGCATGTCGAGGCTGTTCGGGCCCAGTTCCTGCACCACCAGCAGCGTCTCGGCGCGCGACTGCGCATAGACCGGTAACCCGCCGAACGGCAGCGCGGCCCCCGCTCCGAGCATGGCCTGCAGAACCTGGCGGCGGTCGGGATGGGTCATGGCGCGTCGTCCTCACGTGAATGCACGATTTATGCGCAGCAAAGTCTGTGCCATGAGGAAGCATGAGCGAGCGGAATCGGAAGCCTCCCTATCGGAAGAAACCGGACTTCAAACGCGACCGGCGGGATCGTCCCCCGCCCGGCCGCAGGCCCGCGCGCGTGGCCGAACCGGATACCGCGATCCTCTATGGCTGGCATACGGTCGAAGCCGCCCTCGCCAATCCCGACCGCCGCATCCGCGTGCTGTATGCCACCGAGAATGGCGCGAAACGCCTCGCTGCCGACGGCATTGCGCTCAAGGTGACGCCTCAGATCGTGCGCCCGGACGAGATCGCGCGGCGGCTCGGACCGGACGCGGTCCATAACGGGCTCCTGGCCGAAGCCGATCCACTCGACGCACCGGACCTGTCGGAGCTGCCGGCCGAAGGCATCGTGCTGGTGCTCGATCAGATCACCGATCCGCACAATGTGGGTGCAATCCTGCGCAGCGCGGCGGCGTTCGGCGTGAAAGCCCTGATCACGACCGCGCGGCATTCGCCGGAGGCGACCGGCGTGCTCGCCAAATCGGCATCGGGCGCGCTCGAATATGTGCCGCTGGTGACGGTGCAAAACCTCGCACGCGGCCTCAACGCGCTGCGCGAGCGCGGCTTTCTGCTGGTGGGATTGGACAGCGAGGGCGCCGCGGATCTGGCGGATACGACGCTGCGCGCGCCGCTTGCGCTGGTGCTCGGCGCCGAGGGCAAGGGTTTGCGGCAATTGACGCGGGAAACCTGCGACGTCACCGCGCGGCTCGATCTTCCGGGCGCGATCAAGAGCCTGAATGTTTCGAACGCCGCTGCGCTCGCCCTCTACGTCGCAACGACGCGTCTCAAGGCGCGCGGCTGACAAAGTTCATCACCCTCCCCGACATGGGGAGGGCGACGAAGGTTGGCACGATCATTTCGGCTCGATCAGTTGTAGACGCTGATCGGACCGTGATGGTGGTGGCGGTGGTGATGGTGATGCCGGTAATACGGCCGCGGACGATAGTAGGCGCGGCGATAGCCCCAACGCCCGCCGAGGCCGGCCACATAAGGAGAAGCGCCGACGGCGCGCGGAGCATAATAGGTGCCGTAGCGCAGGTCGCTAATGCCGGGACCGGAATAAACCGGGCCCTGATTGACGACATATTGCTGAACCACAGGCTGCTGCTGCACGACGACGGGCTGCTGCACAACGACCGGCTGCTGAACGACGACCGGAGCCGCCTGCACCACCACGGGCGCGGCCTGAACCACAACCGGGGCAGCCTGCACGCCATAGCTGCTTCCGCAGCAGCCGACGCTCGGCAAGGCGAAGCCGGTGTTGCAGCATCCGCTGACGACGGGAGCTGCGAAGCCGAATCCGGAGTTGCAGCATTGGGCATTGGCAGTGCCCGCTGCTGCGAAACTCATCGCGGCAGCGGCAAAGAGCGAGAGCGTTACGCGAGACATGTTACGTCCTTCTCAGAGGTTAGAGTTAGCGACGACGTGGCGGTTGCAGGTTTCGGGGCCGGCGTTGATCCTCGGCGCCGCCTTGCTGGTCCCAGGGCGACCCGACATTGACTTCCGGGCTGATCATCATCGGCGGTGACGGGGCGTATTGCGTCGGCGGCACATCCGGGGATTCCGCCGACCACGAGCGGCTATAGGCTTCCGCGGGTTTGGGCATCGGCCGGTTCTCCGGGGGCTCGATTTCCAGCCGTCCGATAAAGGGCTGCGTGCCGAGGGTCGGAAAATAGCGGGCGGCCGGCCGGTAGCGCACCGGCTTTTCCGGCTCGAGCGGCGGCACGAAAGGCGATGGATAAACCGTGACGCCCGGCGCGGCGCCGGGGCGATAAAGTCCCCAGTCGCCCTCGACCACGCCCCAGGCGGCATTGTAACCGTTGATCGGCACCGGGATGTTAGGCCGTCCCGGCACGACGAGCGCGGGCCCGTGATCGGCACGTGCATCCGCGAGACCCGCGATCGCAGGGGCTATCCCGAGCGCTATCCACGCCCAACGCATACGAACAACTCCAGCGCGGGCGCTCTGCGCGCCCCCCTCAGCCGTTCGTACTTTATGGCAACATCCTGATGTGGCGCGGTTAACGGCACACGCAAATCACCGGTTAGCATTAATTCAAAGTCACCAACCTGCTACCGCCGTTTAGAATTGAGAGGCCGGGCGCGCTGGAATGGGCAGCGGCGAGCCCTCCTCCCCTGAACCTTCGGCCCGCCTCAAGAGACCAATCAGCGAGGAGATAGCGCAAGCCCCACCTGATCCGGCGCGCGAGGAGGTCGTCATGCGAACATTCTGCAGCATCGTTCTGTGCGCGGCCATACTCACCGGCTTGGCCAACGGATCGCACGCGGCCGAACAGGCGCCGGAGCAGACGCCGCACTTCATCTCAGGATTGATCTGCGACACGCAGGAGCAGGCCGAGCGATTCGTTCTCGTTCTGCGCGACAGTGTCGAGACGGCCATCGGTGCGGTGAATAATGAGGCCGGCACACCGGATGCCTGCATGATCGCGACCTACGGCTTCGTGCCGGGCCAGACCGTGTCGGAGGTCGAACGCAATGGCACCATCGTCAACGTGATCGAGGTTCGCGTTCTTGCCGTCGCGACGACGAGCGGCCTGCAGATGATCGAACCAAAAACCTATTATTCGATTGTGCCGACCCGCGATCGGATTGCCTGACCTCGCAACCGAAAAATCGCTTCCGCGAAAGCGGGAACCTCTCATCCGCCGCGGCGTTTCCGCAACTGAATGTAGCGGGAACATCCCGGCGCACGCTCACCGTCAGCGGGCCGGCTGGAGGTTAGCGATGCGATATCTGATCGGACTTGTCGGTGCGGCGCTGCTTTGGTCGTCCATTCCGGGGACCGCATCGACCGTCGAGCAAAACCAGATACTGACCGGCTCGGGACTGGTTTGCGACACCAAGGAACAGGCCGAGCGTTTCGTGTCCCTGATGGACAACGAGGACGATGTGGAGAAGACGCTTCTTGCGGTCAACCGCGAAGCCGGCGAGGACAATGCCTGCGTCGTGGCGACGATCGGATTCATTCCGGGCGAAAAGGTCGCCGAAGTGACCAAGGACGGCGCCATCGTCCACGTCATCGAGATCAAGGTCTTCGCAGTCGCGACTGCTATGGGCCTCCAGCCAGTGGAGCCGAAGACCTATTATTCCGTCGTCCAGTCGAAAGAGGTCAGCGTCTGATATTCGGCGCTGAGCGTCCGGCGTGGGCAACTTTCGGTGTTGGCATGCCAGACACCGGTGCCGGCTGAGGGGATTGAACCCCCGACCTTCGGTTTACAAAACCGCTGCTCTACCGCTGAGCTAAGCCGGCGATCCGGTATGGGCCCCTCACCTAGCAAATTCGGCCACATTCTCAAGGGTCGATTTCGGACCAGAGCTGGCCGCTGAGGCAGGCGGGCCGTCCGCCCGCCCCGCGGCACGCTCGGACTTGGCGCGGCCTGCGCTGCGGCCGCGCGATGATCAAGACCGGTAGCGGCGTTCTGCCGTAGGCGAGGAGGGCACCACGCGTTGAATTCAGCGCCGACCCCATCGACGGCACCGCGACTTCTCGGCGGGCCAATGTTCGTCCGGTGATGCTTGCTTCGTGCCATGCAGATACGAGAGCCGCACGCGAAGCACGTTCCGCTGACGTCGCGCCCGTGAGTCAGTGTCGCCACAAGTTTTCCGCCGAACCAGCATTATCGCACCGCGAGGAGTTCAAATCAGTAATCCGGTATGCCGCGCGGTCACATCGCTGCCCTAATGCATGTCCCAAATGGATTCATCGATTCGAGTGGGGGCTCGTGTCATGACGACTTGCACCGGCGCACATCGCCGCAGCGTTATGTTTCTTTCCATACTGGAGATAGTGAGCGCACAGCGCAGCGGCTTGCATTGATCGCAGCCGTGTGACGAAGCGCATCGCCGATTAAAGGCGACGGGGGGCCATCCTTATGATCGAGATGCTGATTGGCGCTGTGGCCGGCGTTGTTGTGTTCATTGTCTTGGAATGGTGGCTTGTTGGCCGCAAGCCATCCCGCTCACGGGGGACTCATGGTTTTTGACGAGACCGATTGCGACCGCATGGAGCGCGCGCTCTACCGCGCCTACCGCCTCTTCATGAGCAATGGCCGTCTCTGTGCCGACAACCTGTCGATTGTGAAAGCCACGCTGAGCCGCGCCATCATGCAAGCGATGGAACGCGGCGAGAGAGACGAGAAGCGGCTCGCAATGTATGCGGTGAACACCTTCAATACACATTCTGACGCCGTGATCGCGCGGGACATGTCGTTCGTTCTCGGAACCGCACGGCAACCGCTGCGGGATCATGCGAACGGACACGGCACGGCCGGCGGCTGACCGCGCGTCCGTTCCGATTTTCCGCCGGACCGCCCGCTCACCGGCGGATTAACCCTGTTTCTTCAGGCGCCGTTAGCGCAACTCCGTCACCATCGAAGACAGGTACCCTGTGGGAAGGGCGCCTGCCGTCCGGGTTCGTCCCGGCCAGCGTGCGGCGTGGGGAGCGTCCGATGACGGTGATGGACCTGATGGGCCTGATGCTGATCGTATTTCTGGTCGCGCCAATGGTGACCGCGCGGCCGAGCCGGTTCTAGGCGCCCGGCCTTGTATTTTCCCTCAGTCGCGGTCCTGGCCGTATTCGCAGCCAGGGGCCGCATAGACATAGCGATTGACGCCATAGGCATCGGTCCGCAACAGCGGCCGGCAGCGCGCGAACCAGCGGCGCTCGCGTTCGCGCATCTCGGCAACATCCTGCTGGTCCGGCTCACGCAAGCTCTGGATGCCGTTCGTGCCCCGATCGCCATACCGGAATTGCTGAACGCAATGTCGCGCTCCGCGATGATACACGCAGCTTCCGACGACCGTGTCGGTCGACGACGCCGCTGCGGTCCGCGCGGGCTGAGCGGCGACCGGCATACAGGCGGCGCTCAACGCGAGCATCATGGATGTTGCGGCCGCAGTCAGCCTGATCCTCATGGTGCGCTAACCTCCTGTGCGGCCGATCGGCAGCAGAATGACGCTCCATTCGGGCTGCAAGCCGGATGCCATGAAATCCGTGCCGATCCGGCACGCAACGCGGACGCAATGTCCCTTTTTGCGACGATGGAACCGCCGGCCCGTCGCGGCATTGTCCCGTGCCGCACGCGGGGTGCGGCATAATTTGGGGACGGATCTTTACGTGACCGCGGCGCAGAACCACCGTGCGAGGCGCACCGCCGAGCCTGCGGATATGTCCGGACGCGGCGCGGTCGCGGAGCCCGTGCATGCCTCGAGCGTGCAGCGCTTCCGGATCGGGGCGCAGGACCCCACGCCCTTCGAGGATTCGGCGACGTTCTGGCGGACGATGGCGCAGCTTGCCACCATCCTGATGGCAGCCATCATGTTCGGAGCGCTTCTATACATCGCACGGCCGCTGCTGATGCCGCTGATCTGCGCCCTGATCGTAGCGCTGACCATCGGACCGCTGACCGGTTACGCCGTCCGTCGGGGACTGCCTGCCTTCGTGCCGGCCGGGATCATCGTCGTGATCATCGCGACGGTGCTTTACCTGACCATCATGCTGCTCTCCGACCCGGTTTCCGACCTGATCGCACGATCCGGCGAAATCGGAGCGACGATCCGCGAAAAATTCCGCTTCATGGACCGGCCACTCAATGCGTTGAAGGAATTGCAATCCGCGATCTCAGGTCCCTCGACACTGAGCGTCGATGTCTCCAAGCCCACGGATCTGATCGGCAGCGTACTCGGGACAGTCACCCCGGCAATGCTGCAATTCGTCCTGTTCTTCGCGACCTTGTTCTTCTTCGTGCTCGGCCGCAACGCCATGCGCCAATACATTGTCAACATCTTCGACACGCGGGATGGCCGTCTGCGTGCGCTGAAAATCTTCAATGACACCGAGCGCAGCCTCAACGCCTATCTGCTGACGGTGACCAGCATCAATGCGGGCGTCGGTGTCGTGGCTGCGCTCGTCACCTGGCTGTTGGGCTTCCCTGCTCCGCTCCTGTGGGGCGCACTCGCCTTCGCGCTGAACTACATCCCCTATGTCGGGCCCGGCATCATGCATGCCACGCTGTTCCTGATCGGGCTCCTGACCTTCGACACGCTGCTGCCGGCACTGATCGCGCCGGCGCTGTTCATGACCTTCACCTTCATCGAGGGACATTTCCTGGTGCCGACCATCATCGGCCGCCAATTCCTCATGCATCCACTGGGTGTATTCCTGTCGCTCGCCTTCTGGGCGTGGTTGTGGGGACCGATCGGCGCATTCCTCGCAACGCCGATCCTGATCATGGCCGTGGTCGCGGCCGATCACCTTTATCCGCGCAACAAGGGCACGCTGCCGGAATAGGACATCCCGCGACTGGTCAGTCGGGACGGCATTCCCCGATCCGCTCGGCGGAGATGGACACCATGTTGTCCTGCACGATGCGATCCAGCATCGTCGCCCGCGTCTTGACGAGCGCGCTGTAGCGGACCGGGCTGCTGAAAATGAACTCGGCCGACACGTCGACATCGATCTGGCCGCGGCATTGCAGCCGCCACGTCATCCCTTCGGAATTTTGCGAAAACTCCGTGCGCCGGCATTCGAGATTTTCGGTGGTGCTCTGCGGCCCGAATGTCTTGCCAAGGTCGGCGACATCTTCGGCTGTCAGGCAGCGCGTCGCGACCATTGGCGGCTTGTGCGCCTCGGACAAGGTCGTCGTCATAACGCGCCAGCGACCGGCCTCGAGGCTTTGCGCCGAGGCCGGATAGGCGGCGATCAAGGGGAGCAGCACCAGGCTGAAACGCAATACCGATCTCATCGCGGCGATCAATCCGGCATCGGCGTTTCGCCCTTCGGGAAGCCCGCGAAGGTCGACGCCGGCACGCCGAAATTGGTCGCCAGCAATTCCGGGGGATTTGCGGCGAACCACGCGGTCGCCGATATCGACTGGTATTCGCCGTCGTTGAAGGCCAGCACCAGCTCGAGTTCATCGTCGCCGATATTCTCGATGTAATGGCCAAAGCCCTGCGGCGCATAGCCGACATCGCCGGGGCCGTATTCCTCGGTGCGCGCGCGTCCGCCGGAGCCGAACACGGTCATGCGCGCCCTGCCCTTGATGTAGTATTGCCACTCGTCGGCATTCGGATGCCAATGCAGTTCGCGCAGCGCGCCCGGCTTGATGCGCAGCAGCGCTCCGGTCATCGTTGTGGAGATCGGAAATTCCTTTCGCGACACAATGCGCATGCTGCCGCCGGGAAATTCCTGCGGCTTCTGCGCCAGCATGCGATAGCGATGCGTCTCCGGCGGTGCGTTGAGCGAGCCAGGCGCGGGATCGGCCGGCAACGGCGGCGGCACCGGTCCCTTCACCAGATAGACTTCCTTCTTCGGAAAATTCGCAAAGGTCGCCGCCGGCTGCTTGAAGTTCTTCGCCAGCACCTCGGCGGGGACATGACCGATCCAGTCGGTGATGCTGAAGGTGCCGAATTCCGAGAAATAGCCGTTGTCGAAGATCAGGATGAATTCACAAGGGCCAGGGCCCAGCCCCTGGATCGAGTGACCGTGCCCGCGCGGGAAATACCAGACGTCGCCCTCCGAGAAATCGACGATCTCGCATTGATCCTGCGGGTCGATCGTCGTGACGCGGCAGCGGCCCCTGATGATGTAGGCCCATTCCGCGGCATTAGCGTGCCAGTGCAATTCCCGGAGCGCTCCCGGTTCGAGTTGCATCAGGACTCCGGCGAGCTTCTCCGATACCGGGAAATTGACGACGGTTGCTTCCTTCGACCAGCCGCCGTCGCGCGGGATATTCGGCGCCGCACCGAGCGCATAGCGAAAGGTCGGCAATTCCTTGCCTTGCAGCGGCGCCGACATCGGCCCGTAGGGAGGCTGGCCTGCGTATGAATCTCCGTCGATGCCGGTCGCCACGATCAATCCCCCTGTTACGGCTGCTCCGCCGATGAGCCCCCGTCGCGAAATATCGGCCAATGCTCGCACTCCCGATCGCATCTGCGACTGCGGCCGGCACGCTAGCATCAGCGCGGACGGGATGGAATCTACGCCGCCAAAGCACGATCAATTTTAACGGAGGCAGCCGCTCTCACGCGGTCGTCCCCGCGAAAGCGGGGACGACTGGACATGGACGATGCGATTCCGCCCTTTCCGAATCGGTCTAATTCGATAGCCGCGCCCCCGCCTGCTCCACAGCCTTCGACCAGCGGGCGAGCTCGGACTGGTTCAGCTTAAGCAGGTCCTCGGGCGAGCCGGCGACGGGATCGATGCCTTGCGCGAGGAGGCTCTTCTTCACCTGCGGCGAACTGATGATTTTCAGGATCGTGTCGTTCAGCTTGCCGACCACTTCCTTCGGCGTCTTGGCCGGGGCCCACACCCCGAACCAGGCAGACACCACGAAATCGTCCATGCCGGCTTCCTTCATCACCGGCACGTCCGGCAAAGCTTCGATTCTCGTCGCGTTGGTGTTCGCGATCGCCCGCAATTTGCCTTCCTTGATATGCGGGAGAAGCGGGAGGTAGTGATAGAACATGAACTGGATTTCGCCGCGCAAGAGATCGGTGATCGCTTGCGCTCCGCCGCGATACGGCACATGCGTGGCCTTGAGCCCGTTGCGCGCGACGAACATCGCCCCGGAGAGATGATTGGACGTGCCGTTTCCCGACGAGCCGTAATTGACCTTGCCAGGATTGGCCTTGATGTAGGCGATCAGGTCGCTGACGCTCTTGATCGGCAGATCGGGGTGCACCACCAGCACGTTCGGCGCGGTGCCGAACTGGATCACCGGTTCGAAATCCCTGATCGGATCGTAGTTGACCTTGGCATAGACGGCAGGATTGATCGAATGCGTGCCGATCGTGCCCATGAGTAACGTGTAACCGTCGGGCGCGGAGCGCGCGACTGCTTCGGTGCCGACGCTTCCCCCAGCCCCGCCGCGATTGTCGATGACCACCGTCTGACCGACTGCCTTGGCAAGCTCGTCCTGCAGGATGCGTCCGACAAGGTCGGTGGTGCTTCCGGCAGGAAACGGCACGATGAGCGTGATCGGTTTTGTCGGGTAACCCTGCGCATGCACCGCATGCGCGGCAAATGCCGTGAAAACGGCAGCAATCAAAACCCGCGGCCAGACCTTAGAACGCATGCCCTTCCTCCCATATGCCGCCATCATCTGACGGTCGTTTGTTCGAACAAGACTAGCGAGGGTTGTGTGTCGGCGAAAGGCAATGTTTGCGCCTTCACGCGCCTACCAAGACAGCGTGGAAGGGAATTGGGCGTTCACGGGTTCCAGCTGCGGCGACCCCGTCCGGACCCTGAACGGCAAAGGGCCGCCGCGATGGCGGCCCTTCTTTGGTCAGAACCTTACCAGGTCATTCCCGCCCTCGCCATGAACGTTCGTCCAGGCTGCGGATAGGCGTTGTAGGTGCCGATCGCGCTGCCGAAGCCGTAAGGATACGGGCTCGCGATCGCGTAATCGAAATACTCCTTGTCGAACAGATTGAGGATCGAGAAAGACCAGAAGAACTGCTCGACCTTGCCGCCCAACCGCAGATCGACAGTGGTATAGGACGGGATCATCGGCTGCAGGTTCACCTGATCGTTATCCATCCGCCGGTCGCCGAAATATCGGACCACCGTGTCGAGGGTCAGCCATTTCTTCCAGATGTCCCAGGACAGGCCGACGTTTCCGGTCCAGCGCGACACCAGCGGCACGTCGTTCCCTTCGAACAACCCCTCGCGGAACACGGCGCGGGTATAGGCCAGCCCGCCTTTCACACGCACGTCATCGTTCAGCCTGAGAGCGACGACGGTCTCGTGGCCGTAGCGCCGTGTTGGGTCGAGATTGATGTTGCTCGCTTCGAAATTCGGGCCGTAGCGGAAGTGGATCTCGTCCGTCAGATCCATGTTGTAGTAGCTCCACTGAGCCTCCAGGGGCCCGGCATTGACCCTCACTCCGGCTTCCCAGTCGTGTGATTTCTGCGTGCGTAGATTGAATGTGGTCGGAACGCCATTCAGCGCGGTGACCGCGCCGACACGATCGTCCACATTCGGCACCCGGAAGCTTTGTGCCATCCGCCCGAACAGCGCCACATGCTGGGTCAATCGCTGTTCGATACCGAGATGCCAGGCATGATTGACCTCGCTCTGATCGAGCGGGATTCCGGCCTGGTCGCCGAAACAGCCAAAGCCCGGAAAGCAGCTCAAGGGAATCGCGCCCGGCGCCATGCCGTTGAACGTGTCCTTGGCGTCGATCGATGTCCGCTGCCAGCGCGCGCCACCCGAAAGGTCGGTGTTGGTCGGCAGCGTCACGGTCTGCATCCAGTACAGACCCGTGGACGCCTGCTGCATGTCGTACATATGGATCGGTGCTGCGCCGAAAAACAGCGGGCGGCTGGAGTCGTAATCGGCGTTGTAATAGTCGAGACCGCCGAGCGCCTTGAACGGCATCCCGAAGAGCGTTGTGTCGATCTTGAGCCGCGGCGTGACCGACGATGTCGTCAGTTTGGTATCGACCGCCTGCCGCGGATTGGTCGTGGCGAGAAACTCGGTCGCGTTGAAATACTGCGCCTGCTCTTCCTTGCGCCGCACGCCCCCGTCGACGATCAGTTCGAAACCGGGCGCCAGTCGATGGGTGAAACCGACGGTGCCGTTCTGTCCCTGCTTGTCGGCCCAATCGAACGGTGTGAAGGCGCCGCGCCGATCGGTGATCAGGTTGAAGATATTCTCGGAAGGAGAAAACCGGCGGTGTCCGGGCAATCCGACATGCTGATCGTCAGCAGACAGATTCACGTAAAAGCTTCCGCTGTCATGCGTGTATCGGATGTCGGCGACGCCGCCATATTGCTTGTAGGTGTTGTTCTCGCGATAGCCGTCGCTGTCGATCGCGTTCGAGAAGAAGCTTCCGGACCACGCGCCGTTCGAGCCGTAAGCCGACAGGTTGCCTTCCTTGTAATTGAACGAGCCGAACGCGCCATCGATCCGGCCTCCAGGCTTCACGCCGACGCCCGTCTTGGTCACGATGTTGATCACGCCGCCGACCGCGCCGTCGCCATACAGGACCGCACCCGAATTGCCGCGAGTGATTTCGATGCGTTCGATGCTCTCGCGCGGGATCGCGGCCAGATCGATGCCGACCATGTCGAGATCCTGGACGCGTCGTCCGTTAATCAGGAACAGTGTGTTGGAATTGGCTGCGGCGCCGAAGCCGCGCACATCGACCACGCTCCGCGCGCCATTCACGCCG
>NZ_DATMRX010000033.1:0-4742 GCF_035565855.1 Pseudorhodoplanes sp. | reverse complement strand
GGCTCACCAGCGGAGGATAGGAAGTTGGCCGCCCGTGCCAGGGCGTCGCTCCTCCGGGGTTGTCGCAGAGCAAGCCTCAAACACCGCGCGCGGAACGCCGACGCAATCGGCGGTCCGTGGTGACTATCGCTCATGCGCTTTCACACATCGCGCATGAGGCCATGGGCTGGCTGAAAGCCCGGCGTTCCGCGCGCCCTTGGGTCTTCCAGGGGAAGGAATGCGAGATGGAATAACGGGCGCGCCCGCGCCGGCTAAAAAATAGGGACGGCGGAGCTTTGTCTGTGGTCATGCGCGGACTTGACCGGCGCATCCATCAAGCAAAAAAGCACGCAGCCAGTGAACACTTGGATGGCCGGGCCGACCCCGGCCGTGACCGTGCGGGAGGAATCACAATGGCCACCTATGTACTCGTCCACGGCGCCTGGGGCGGCGGCTGGAAATATGCGCGCGTAGCCGAGCGTTTGCGCCGGCGCGGTCACATCGTGTTCACGCCGACGCTGACCGGTGCGGGTGAGCGGTCGCATCTTCTGTCGGGCACGATCACGCTTTCGACCCACGTCACCGACGTCTGCAACGTGATCCGCTACGAGGATCTGTCGGACGTGGTGCTGGCTGGTCATTCCTACGGCGGCATGGTGATCACCGCGGTGGCTGATCGGATGCCGGAGAAGATCGCGGCGCTGGTCTATGTCGATGCCTTCGTTCCGCAGGACGGACAGTCGCTGTTCGACATCAACATTCCCGCAAACACGCAGATGTTTCTTGCGCGCGCTGGCGAGAATGGTGGCCTCTTCATTCCGCCGCCGCCGGCCAAGGCCTATTTCGGCGTCAACGATTCCGACGCCGCGCGGGTCGATGCGCTCGCGGCGCCGCAGCCGATCGGCACCATGACCGAGAAGATCAGGCTCACCGGCGCGTACCGCAGCGTGAAGACGAACGTCTATGTCCACGGCGCCGTGTTGCCGCGCGAAAGTCCGTTCAAGCGTTTCTACGACGCGGCGAAGCAGGCCGGCTGGGATGCGCATGCGCTGCCATGCGGGCACGACATCATGCTCGACCGGCCGGACGATCTGACGGACATCCTGGACAGGACCGGCCGGTGAAACAGGCTGCCGGCTTGCGAAAACGAAATGGCCGGGCAGGAGCCCGGCCATCCGTCGTCTGTTCAGATCGATCTTGTTATCGCTGGCGCGGATCGGGTCCGCGTTCGACGCCCCGGAAATTCGGTCGGCGACGCGCCTTAGCGCGTCACCACAACGCGCGTGCCGTAACCGACGCGGTTGTAGAGATCGAGAATATCGGAATTGTGCATGCGGATGCAGCCATACGACACGAAGCCGCCGATCGAGCCCGGCACGTTGGTGCCGTGGATGGCGTATTCGCCGCCGGACAATGTCAGCGCTGCCGCGCCCATCGGGTTCGCAGGCGACCCGCCGGGGATGACGTTTGGCAGCCGCGGATTGTCGCGCTTGACTTCCTGCGGCGGCGCCCAGGCCGGCCGGATCCGCTTGCCATCGATGTAGCGCGTGCCGAACCAGGACTTTCCGGCGCGGCCGACGCCGACCGGATAGGCGATCGCCTTGCCTCCACCCATGACGTAATAGAGCCGGCGCTGGCTGTACTTCACCACCACTGTGCCCGGCATGTAGTCTTCGCGGAAGGACACGGCCTGCCGCGCTTCCGCCGGACTTGCGGCGACGAAGCAGGGAGCAACCACCGAAAGGACAAGTGAAAAGGCAAGCGGTAAGCGCATGATGTTATTCCCGGATTCTGCCTTGGCCAATGCGGCGCGAAATTTGGGCCGGAAAATAGCGTAATCGCGGCAGCGGCAAAAGCGCGTCCGGGCAACAAAGGCACAGTGTTGAAATTCGGCAACGCGTCCGTTGCCGAATCTCATCCGGCAGAGGCGTTTACGCGGTGGCGCGGTTCTGCCGGTTGTTGACGAGGTCGTCGACCACGGCCGGATCCGCCAATGTGGTGGTGTCGCCGAGGTTGCTGAAATCGTCCTCGGCGATCTTGCGCAGGATGCGGCGCATGATCTTGCCGGACCGGGTCTTCGGCAGGCCCGGCGCGAATTGCAGGAGGTCGGGCGCTGCGATCGCGCCGATCTCCTTGCGCACCCAGCCGACCAGTTCCTTCTTCAGGTCTTCGCTCGGCGTCTCGCCCGCCATCAGGGTCACATAGGCGTAAATGCCCTGTCCCTTGATCGGATGCGGATAGCCGACCACGGCGGCCTCCGACACTTTGGGGTGCGCCACCAGGGCCGATTCGACCTCCGCGGTGCCCATCCGGTGGCCGGAGACATTGATTACGTCGTCGACGCGGCCGGTAATCCAGTAATAGCCATCCTCGTCCCTGCGGCAGCCGTCGCCGGTGAAATACTTGCCGGGATAGGTCTTGAAGTAGGTGTCGACGAAGCGCTGGTGGTCGCCATAGACGGTGCGCATCTGTCCGGGCCAGGAATCGGCGATGCAGAGATTGCCGGTGGTGGCCCCGGTCAGCACCTTGCCCTCGGCGTCGACGATCTCAGGCTTGATGCCGAAGAACGGCAGCGTCGCCGAGCCCGGCTTCTGCGCGATGGCGCCCGGCAGCGGCGTGATCAGGATGCCGCCGGTCTCGGTCTGCCACCAGGTATCGACGATTGGGCAGCGGCTGTCGCCGACCACGCGGTAATACCATTCCCAGGCTTCCGGATTGATCGGTTCGCCGACCGAGCCGAGGAGACGGAGCGAGGCGCGGGAGGTTTTCTTCACCGGTTCGTCGCCGGCTTGCATCAGCGCACGGATCGCGGTCGGCGCGGTGTAGAAGATGTTCACTTTGTGCTTGTCGATGACTTCCCAGAACCGCGAATTGGTCGGGTAGTTCGGCACGCCCTCGAACATCAGCGTGATCGCGCCGTTCTGCAGCGGGCCATAGACGAGGTAGCTGTGGCCGGTGACCCAGCCGACATCGGCGGTGCACCAGTAGACGTCGCCGTCGTGATAGTCGAACACATACTGGTGCGTCATCGACGTATAGACGGCGTAACCGCCGGTGGTATGCAGCACGCCTTTCGGCTTTCCGGTCGAGCCCGAGGTGTAGAGGATGAACAGCGGATCCTCCGCATTCATCTCCTCGCAGGGGCAGTCGGCCGGAACGGTCTTCGCGATTTCGTCGTAATAGATGTCGCGGCCGGCCTTCATGTTGACCGGCGCTCCGGTGTGCTTGACCACGATCACCGAGGTCACGCCACCGGCCTTGTCACAGGCGGCGTCGATATTGTCCTTCAGCGGGATCTTCCGGCCGCCGCGCAAGCCTTCGTCGGCGGTCACGATGACGGTCGATTTGCAGTCGTCGATGCGGCCGGCAATGGAATCCGGCGAGAAGCCGCCGAACACAACCGAGTGGACCGCACCGATGCGCGCGCAGGCCAGCATCGCGTAAGCCGCTTCCACGATCATCGGCAGATAAATGGTGACGCGGTCGCCCTTCTTGACGCCCTGGGCCTTCAGGACATTCGCGAATTTGCAAACTTCGGCATGAAGCTGCTTGTAGGTGACGGTCTTGGAATCCTTCGGGTCGTCGCCTTCCCAGATGATCGCGGTCTGGTTGCCGCGCTTCGCCAGATGCCGGTCGACGCAATTATAGGCGAGATTGAGCGTGCCGTCCTCGAACCATTTGATCGAGACATTGTTCGGATCGTACGAGGTGTTCTTCACCTTGGTGAAGGGCTTGATCCAGTCGACACGCTTGGCTTGCTCGGCCCAGAACTTGTTCGGGTCGGCGATCGAGTCCGCGTACATCTGCTTGTATTTCGCGTGATCGATGAACGCCCGCTTCTGCCAATCGGCCGTGACCTCGTAAATCTTGTCCGACATAGAATCCCTCCCGGCGACGCCGCAGGTTCAAATGCGTTTTCCCCTGCGTCCGTCTTGATTTGCCGCAATTATGCGACAGGCGTTCCGGGAGCGACAAGGGCTCCCGATGTCCCACTTTCGTCAGAGCCCGGCAATAGCCGATCCGATGTCCGCCGAGCGGCCGTGTGTGCCTCGCACAGGAACACTTTGCCGCTGCCGCCGTTGTAGGACACTGTGAGTGACAGCCATACAAAGATACTCGTATCGCCCTCCATCGTGCCGGCTGCGCCGGCCACAATTCGCTGGTCGAAATCCACGGTCTCGCTGGCGCGGCGGCTGAAGCTCACGCTGGTACGGGTCGACGATCTCGTCTGGAGCCGTCGGCGGCGTGGCGCGGCCTTTCACTACATCAACGAACGGGGCCGTCCGCTGCGGCGCAAAGACATCGTGGCGCGGCTGGCGTCGCTGGCGGTCCCGCCGGCCTACGACGAGGTGCGTTACGCGCCCGATCCCTCGGCCCATCTTCAGGCCGTCGGCCGCGATGCCGCCGGTCGCCTGCAATATCGCTATCACCCCGACTGGGAAAAGTTGCGCGAACTGCGCAAGGCGCGCCGACTGGCGCGGATGGTCGATGCTCTGCCGAAGGTGCGCCGGAAGGTCGCAAAAATCCTGGCTGGCGATAGTCCCACCCGGGATTTTGCACTTGCAGCTGTTATCGAACTGGTAGCGCGCACCGCAATCCGGCCGGGCAACGAGTCATATACCCGTGTCCATGGCACGCGCGGTGCGACGACCTTGCTGAAATCGAATGTGTCGATCGAAGATCGATGTATTGTGCTGTCGTTCCGCGCCAAGGGTGGCAAGCAGGTCCAGAAGGAATGCGACGCCGAACGGCTGGTGCATGCG
>NZ_DATMRX010000032.1:0-46778 GCF_035565855.1 Pseudorhodoplanes sp. | reverse complement strand
GCTTCTCCACGCCATCCCGCAGGACGTGTTCCATCAGATCGAGATATTGCTTCATGCCGCAGCCTGTCCGTTGCGGATCAACTTAAGCATCCGGCCGCCCGCGCGAAAGCAGTTCGCCGGAGCCAACCTGAAGCCTGCACAACAAATCCGGACCGCGGCGAGCCTATCCGATTCCCGGCACGAAAAAGGGCGGCCAGACCTGGCCGCCCTTCCCGTCATGCATCCGGTGCAAATGGTTACTGGGTAATGCCCGAGGCCTTGATCACCGGGGTCCAGCGGTTGATCTCGCTGTCGACGAGCTTGTTCAGGGCTTCCTGGCCGCGACGGTCCGGGCCGGGAATGTCGCTCCCGAGGTCGAGCAGACGCTTGCGCACGCCTTCGTCGTCGAGTGCCTTGGACAGCGCGTCCGACAGCTTGTCGAGCGCCTCCTTCGGGGTGCCCTTCGGCGCGAACAGCGCGTTCCAGGCCGACACCTGGAAGGCCGGCAATCCGGCTTCCTTGGTGGTCGGGACGTCAGGCAAAGCCGGGTTCCGCTCCGGGGTGCCGATGCCGTAGGCCTTGATGTTGCCCGCCTTGATCTGCGGGACGAGGTTCACGATCTGGTCGCACATGTAATCGACCTGGCCGCCAAGGAGGGCGTTCAGCGCCGGCCCGGTTCCCTGGAAGGGGATGGCGGTCGGCTTCACGTCGAGCACGGAATTCAGGAGGAGGCAGCTCGTGAACGACACCGAGCCGACGCCGGCATGCGCCGCATTCACCTTGTCGACATTGGCTTTCACATAGGCGGCGAATTCCTTCAGGTCCTTGGCCGGAAAGTCCTTCTTGGCCACGATCAGCACGGGCGTGCCCGCGGCAAGACCGATGGGCTCGAAATTCTTGAGCGGGTGATAGGCGAGCTTGGGATACAGCGCGACCGCCGCCGCATGGGTTCCCATGTGCCCCATGATGATGTTGTAGCCGTCGGCATTGGCCCGCATCGCACGGGTCGCCCCGGTGGTGCCACCGGCGCCGACCACGTTTTCGATCACGATCTGCTGGCCCAGCGTCTTCGACATATGGTCGGCAACGATGCGCGCCACGATGTCGGTCGGGCCGCCGGCCGCGAACGGCACGATCATGGTGATGGGGCGGGAGGGATAGCTCTGCGCCTGCGCGGGCAAGCCCTGCGCGGCGAGGGCCACAACGCCGGCCACGAGGCCCGTTAGGCGTGACAGGATACGCATTCTGAAGATCTCCACACTGGCGTTTCCTAGGATCCCGGACCGTTGGGGCGCCCGGGTAGATGGATTTCGGGCGGCGTTTCACCGAAACGCCGCCCGAAATCAAGTCAGACATTCGTTGAGAGCCGGCCTTGAGCCTCCTCAACCCTCCTCGACGAACACCTCGTCGCGCTTCTTGCGCATCATCGGCAGGACCGCGATGACGAGCAGGATGGCCGACACGATCAGCAATCCGGCCGAAATCGGACGCTGCAGGAACACCATCGCATCGCCGCGCGCGATCAGCATGGCGCGGCGCAGGTTCTCCTCCATCAGCGGGCCGAGCACGAAGCCGAGCAGCATCGGGGCCGGCTCGAAATCATGCTTCACCAGCCAGTAGCCCACGAGGGCGAAGGCCGCGGTGAGATAGACGTCGGTCGGCGAGTTGTTCACCGAATAGACGCCGATGCAGCACACGATCAGGATCAGCGGATACAAGAGGCGATAGGGCACCCGCAGCAGCCGCACCCAGAGGCCGACCATCGGCAGGTTGATCACCACCAGCATCAGGTTGCCGAACCACATCGAGGCGATCATGCCCCAGAACAGTTCGGGCTGCTTGGTCATGACCTGCGGACCGGGCACGATGCCGTGGATGGTCATCGCGCCGACCATCAGCGCCATCACCGGGTTCGGCGGAATGCCGAGGGTCAGCAGCGGGATGAAGGAGGTCTGCGACGCCGCATTGTTCGCAGTTTCAGGACCGGCGACACCTTCGATGGCGCCACGGCCGAACTTCTGCGGATATTTCGAGAGCTTCTTCTCGAGGGTGTAGGAGGCGAAGGCCGCGATCACCGAACCGCCGCCCGGCAGAATGCCGAGCGCCGAGCCGAGGATCGTGCCACGTCCGATCGCCGGCGCCGCGGCGATGAGATCTTCGCGTGTCGGCATCAGGCCGGTGATCTTGGCCTGCACGATGTCGCGGTTATGCTCGACCTCGAGATTGCGCAGCACCTCGGCAAAGCCGAACACGCCCATCGCGATCACGACGAAGCCCAGTCCGTCGGCCAACTCCGGAATGTTGAAGTTCAGGCGGCCCGCGCCGGTTTCGAGATCGGAGCCGATCATCGACAGCACGAGGCCGACGAGGATCATGGCGATGGCCTTCACCACCGAACCCTTCGCCAGCACCACGGCGAAGATCAGGCCGAGCACCATCAGCGAGAAATACTCGGCTGGCCCGAACAGCAGCGCGATACTGGTCAGCGGCGCGGCGGCAGCCGCGATGATGACGGTCGCCACGCAGCCGGCAAAGAACGAGCCGATGGCCGAGATGGCGAGAGCGGGGCCCGCACGGCCCTGTTTCGCCATCTGGTGACCGTCGAGCGTTGTCACCACGGACGCAGATTCGCCTGGAATGTTCACCAGGATGGCCGTCGTCGAGCCGCCATACATCGCGCCGTAATAGATGCCGGCGAGCATGATCAGCGCGCCCACCGGCGGCAGGCCATAGGTGATCGGCAACAGCATGGCGATGGTCGCGACCGGACCAAGGCCGGGAAGGACGCCGATCAGCGTTCCCACCAGCGCGCCGATGAGACACAGCAACAGGTTCTGCGGGCTCGCCGCAACGCCGACGCCAAACGCAAGGTTATTGAGAAGATCCCACATGACAGATCACCGCGGCCAGAGCTGCATAGGAAGGTTCAGGCCGTACACAAACAGCGCGATACTGGCGGCGGTCAGAAGCGCCGACCATACCGCCGATTCCACCCAGCGCACCTCCTTCGAGGCGGCCGAAGCGATCATCAGCGTCACGAATGCCGAGATGACCAGGCCCAACGGGCGGACCGTGGCGCCGAAAAAGACCACCGAGGCGATAAACAGAACCGGCGCCCGGATGCCCCATCGCTCGAGCGGCGGTCCGTTCGAAATCACACCGTTCACGATGATGATGAGCGATACGGCCACCAGCAGTCCGCCGAACAGCCGCGGTGCCGTCCCTGGTCCGAAAGCAAACCCGCGCATGCCGGGTAGATCGGAGCCCGCATAAAGCGTGAACAGCGCGAACAGAAGAACCGCTATACCACCCCAAAAGTCTTGCGGATTTCGAATAGGCCCCGTTGCCTGCGGTGCGCCCTCGGCCATACGCCCTCCCACGCTCGTATTTCTACAGTGTCCCCGCTCGGGTCTTTCGCCCAAGCGGAGACGTTTGTCTAGCAAATCGCTCCTTGGAACAATAAGAAACCGTGGAGTTGACTGGTTGCGCACCGCGATCCGGTACAGAATTTGGGGTGTCGTTCCGTTTAATTTGGGGTGTCGTTCCGTTTAGGGGACGCACACGCGGCAAGGTTGCCTTGCGTATGTGCACAACAACCAGATCGCTCGCCGCTTGATGCGAACGGGATCGCTCGGCGCCGGCCCCGCCCGCTCCGAATGGGAGGGCCGGATCGCGGAACCGCGCAGAGGGCCCGACGCGAGGTCCTCCGAAAATAGGATTTTTTTCGTGGGAAGCGCCGGCACCCTTCCCTCCCCGGCGCCGCCAACCTATATTCGGCGGGCCGGCGCAAGCCGGCTATGGCGATAAACGGACTTCGCAATAAACCTTTCGGACCCGGGGGCAGTGCCCGGCGCCTCCACCACCAGCGGCTCGTCAGACGCGCCGCTGCTGATGGGGGCGATACAGGATCGACGAGGGCGTAAAGGTTGTTCTTTCGCTCGGCATGGTATCCACCGTTATCGGGCCAAACGTATAGTTGCCAACGACAACTATGCTCCGGTTGCTCAGGCTGCGTAACGCAGTCTGTAAGACCGACTTAAAGCCCTGGCGGGTTTAGCTCCGTCAGGCGGGGTTCGGAGGCACCTGGCAACAGAAGCCTCCACTTTCCCATGCCTGCGGACCTTCCGCGATGCCTGCCCACGGGCTGACGGACGGGCTCGGCCGGGCTACCATTGCAGGCGATTCTTGAGCTTGGCTCTCTGGTGCAATCAGCGATGGCGATCGACCATATCCGTTACGACCTTCTCGCCCAGGATGCGCTGCGCGGACTGGTGCGCAAGGTGCTCGCTGATGCCGCCAAGAGCGGATTGCCGGGCGAGCATCACTTCTCGATTTCGTTTCGAACCGACGCCGAGGGCGTGAAGATGTCGCCGCGGCTGCGGGAGCAGTTCCCGCACGAGATGACGATCATCCTGCAATATCAGTTCTGGGATCTGAAGGTCACCGATACCGGCTTCGAGGTCGGATTGTCGTTCGGCGGCGTCCCCGAAAAGCTCGGCATTCCGTTCGCGGCGATCAAGAGCTTCTTCGATCCGTCCGTGCAGTTCGGCCTGCAATTCGAAACCATCGAAGCCGAAGCGGCGCCGGCTGCCGATCAGCCCACGGCGACGGCCGAGGCGACGCCCGTCGAGATCACGCCTGCGCCGGCCGCCCCGAAGAAGGCCGAAGCCGAAGCCGAAGCCGACAAGCCGTCCGGCGAAGTGGTCCGGCTCGATCGCTTCCGCAAGAAATAATCTCCATCAATTCCAGGCAATCCCGTCTAGGTGAGCGCCGCGCGCAACGCTACACTTGCGCGCATGGCCAGCAAACAAACCAAGACGCAAACCCGCAGCGAGACCGACAGCTTCGGTCCGATCGATGTTCCGGCGGATCGATACTGGGGCGCCCAGACCCAGCGCTCGCTGCAGAATTTCCGGATCGGCGGTGACCGCATGCCGGAGCCGCTGATCCGCGCCTTCGGCATCGTCAAGCGCGCGGCGGCGGAAACCAACATGGCGCTCGGCGTGCTCGACAAGAAGCGCGGCAACGCGATCGTCGCTGCGGCGCAGGAAGTGATCGACGGCAAGCTGTCGGAGGAATTTCCGCTGGTGGTCTGGCAGACCGGCTCCGGCACACAGACCAACATGAACCTCAACGAGGTCATCGCCAATCGCGCCAACGAAATGCTCGGCGCGCCGCTCGGGTCGAAATCGCCGGTGCATCCGAACGACGCCGTCAACATGAGCCAGTCGTCGAACGACAGCTTCCCGACCGCGATGCATATCGCCGCGGCGATGGAGATCACCAATACGCTGTTGCCCGCGCTCGACCATCTGCATCAGGCGCTTCACGCCAAGGAGAAGGAATTCGCGCGGATCGTGAAGATCGGCCGCACCCATACGCAGGATGCGACGCCGCTCACACTCGGGCAGGAATTTTCCGGCTATGCCGCGCAGCTCAAATTCGGGATCGAGCGCATCAAGCTTGCGGTCAAGCAATTGTATCCGCTCGCGCAGGGCGGGACCGCGGTCGGCACAGGACTGAACGCGCATCCGAAATTCGCCGCGGCCTTCGCCAAACGCGCGGCCGCCATCACCGGCCTGCCCTTCGTCAGCGCGCAGAACAAGTTCGAGGCTCTCGCGGCGCACGACGCCTATGTGTTCGTGCATGGCGCGCTGAATGCGATGGCGACCGGTCTGTTCAAGATCGCGAACGACATCCGCCTGCTCGGCTCGGGTCCGCGTTCGGGACTTGGCGAACTGATCCTGCCCGAGAACGAGCCGGGTTCGTCGATCATGCCCGGCAAGGTCAATCCGACCCAGGCCGAAGCGCTGACCATGGTGTGTTGCCAGGTGTTCGGCAATCACACCACCATCACCGTTGCGGCGAGCCAGGGCCATTTCGAACTGAACGTGTTCAAGCCGGTGATCGCATTGGCGATGCTGCAATCGATCCGGCTGCTGGCGGACGCGTCACGGTCCTTCACCGACAATTGCGTGGTCGGCATTCGCGCCAACGAGGATCGCATTCGCGAATTGATGGAGCGTTCGCTGATGCTGGTGACGGCGCTGGCGCCGAAGATCGGCTACGACAACGCCGCCAAGGTCGCCAAGCGGGCGCACCAGAATGGGACCACGCTGAAGCACGAGGCGGTCACCGGCGGTTTCGTCAGTCAGGACGAATTTGAGCGCCTGGTCCGTCCCGAGCGCATGATTCGACCGGGATGAGCGCTGACAGCGCATTTGCAGCATTTTTGCGGGCGCATTCACGTTCAGAACGCGGCTTGAACCGCTGACAACTCCATTTTCTGTTCGTTGCCAATTCCGCCTTGCCGTCGCCACGCTAATGGCGCAATCAACAGCCGGTATGTGCGCATAGATTTGGGCCCGAGGGGGTCCAAAGATAGCCGGTCTAACACCGGGTCTTTGATGGGCGACGTCTTGAATCTTCGGCTGGCGCGGAAGAAACGCGATCGGCAGCGTGAAGCGGATAACGCTGCTGCGCGTCGACTATCTTTTGGTCGATCCAAGGCGGAGCGCAAGATAGAAGGGGCGCAACGTGACAAGTCTGCAAGCAATCTCGACGGCCACCGGATTGGAAGCGGAGAGGCCAATGAAGTCGCCGGTCGTGAAACGATCGATCGTGATCGCCGGTCACAAGACGAGCGTCAGTCTTGAAGACGCGTTCTGGAAAGGTCTGAAAGAGATCGCCGACGGCCGCAACATGACGCTGTCGGACATTGTCGCCAGCATCGACTCGCAACGGCGGCACGGCAACCTGTCGTCCGCGATCAGATTATTCGTACTCGACCATTATCGCGGGCAGTCCCTCGACAGGGATACACGCCGCTAGGCGGCGAGCCTTATGGGCTCTGCCTGAACCATTCGTTCGTCATTCCGGATCGTCGGGCGCGCCAGAGCCTGGGGGACTTTCCGGAACGGCGGCGAAGGCGGGGCGCGCAGTCAGTACAGCAGTCAGTCCAAACGACTCTCTCTGTGTACGATCGCCTTAGAAGACCGGCCGCACGCCTTGCGGCGGGCTTGGCCGCTGCTGTGGCGGCGACCCGATCGGAGTCGGGAACGGATTGGCCGTCGCTGGACGCTGCGGCTCTATTCGCTGTGACTCGATGCGGGGCTCTCGCGGCTGCGGCAGGATGCGCCGGCGCTCACCGGGCGCAGGTCTGATCTCGACGGCAGGCGGCAACGGTTGCGCCGGTTGAAGAGCCGGCGGCTTGCGGCGCTCGGGCGGCGTCACGCGCGCTTCAGGCTTTTGCGGTTCGGCCTCTTTTTGCGGAGGCGGCGGCGCCTGTTCGACCGCGCGACCCTGCTCGATCGCTTCGATCCGCTTGGTCTGCCGTTCCACCGAATGCAGAGCCAGCCAGCCGGTCAGCGCCGACACATCGAGCGAGCGCTGAGGCGCTGAGGACGGCCCGCGCAATTGCACTGCGATTTCGGGCTGCAATGTCGTGCCGTCGGCCGGACCCGTCATCGCCATGCGAAGATCGATCCGCGAATTGGAAAAGTCGTAGGAGCCGCTCACCGCAAGATCGGCCGTCTCCGCGCGCGCCTTGAAGGTGTCGATCCGCGCCACGCCCGCCGCGATCGTCAATCCTGCTTGCGCCTGCGGGACCACCAATGGCCCGGCGTCGAGAGCGCTGCTGGCGAGTTCGCGGACACGGGGAGCATCGACGGGAAGTCCCTGATCGACCTTGGCGATTGCGGTCGCGAACACCCTGGGGTCGAGTGAGGCGATCCGTGCATGCTCAAGCGTCAGCGTGCCGGAACCATTGAGCGACCCGACAAGCGCGCGGGGTGACCGTCCGAGGCCTTCGAATTGCACGGACAGGGCGGCCTGGCCAGTCAGCGGGGCTGCGCCATCGCCAAACAGCAATTGCGTGGCATCGGCGTCAGCGAGCGCGATGCGGCCTTGCAGACCAATCGCGTCCGGCGCGCGCCGGATCGTGATTTCGCCCGACACCTGACCGCCGAGAACTTCGCCCGCGATATTCTCGACAACGAGCTGCGCGTCGTCGAACCGCAGCATCGACCGGAACTTCGACGCCTGAAGCGACGGCGTCAGGGCAGCTTGCGCGGCGCTCACATTCACGCGTCCGGAGAGCTTCGGCAAGGCCGGCACTGCAAAGGGCGTCTCGCTCCAGAGTGCATCGCTTTTGGCTGCGCGCTTTGCGCCGAACGCAGTCGCGGCGACCGCGGCGAGATCCACCCGATCGGTGCGCAGCTCGCCATCGATCCCGAACGGATCGCTGAAGACGAGGCCAAGCCGGCCTCGCACCGTAGAGCCGGCAATGGTCGCGGACATGTCGTCAAGCCGCATCCCGGAGCCGTCGCGCACAAGCCTGGTCTTGAGTGCAACCGGAATAGCGGCTGCCGCGCCGGGAAGAACGACATCGGCGGTGCCGATCGTGACGTCCATCGATCCCTGTCCGGCCTCCGGTCCCAAGGGACGAACGGTTCCGTTCGCTCGCATGTCGAGATTGGCCGAGACGATGCGGGTGTCGATCGCGACATCGCCCGCAAGCGCGCCCTTCATCGAAAAGGTAATGGTGCCGGGCTGCTTCGGGACGGAGACAACGCGTTCGGCTGCCACAAGCCTGAGCAATGCATTGACGTCGCCGGAATTCAGCACACCGTCCAGCGTGACATTCGCCTTGTCCGGCTCGGTCCATTGGCCAGCGAGCACGGAATTCAGCCTGACGTCGACGCCGCCCAGCGGGCCTTCGAGCGTCAACGTCAAGCGACTGTCGCCGGAGTTGCCCGCCGGCTCGACCGTCACCTTGCCGGCGAGCTTTCCGGGGGTTGCCGATTGAGCCACGCGCTGCAACGTCTCGGAAACAGAGGCTGGCGCGGTCTTGGCCAGAGCCGCGAGCTGTTGCGGATCACGAAGCGTGACGCCGAACGCCACCGAGCCGCGACGCGCTTCGACGTCTACACTGCCCTTGCTGTCGAGAGCGATGCCGCCGATGCTTTCGACCGCCAGCCTGTCGATCGTCAGCTTGCCGGCCTTCATCGTCAGCCTGACGTCCACGCCGTCGCCGTCGATCCCGCGAAACCGCAAACGCTTGAAGGCAAGCGCGAGCGAAGCATCGCCCGGCCGATCGACATTGATCGGGAACCGGAGAGAGCCGGCCGCATCGATCCAGCCATCGAGGTCGAACTCATCGGCGCGGAGCGATGCCGCCAATCGCGGCGGCTCCGAATCTTTGGCAAAGACATAAGAGAGATCGCCATCGACGCTCTTGCGGTCGAACTCCGCCTGCATGCCCGCGATCGCGATCTTGTCCGTGCCAATAGTAACGTCACCGCGAAACCGGAGCGGTCGCGCCGGCAAAAGGCTTGCTCCAGGCTTGCCGTCGAGCCATTCGGCAAACGCGCGCGGATCGGTCGAGGTCACGGATACGGGGCCGGCAAAGGCGAGACGGTCATCGGCCTTGTCGATCCGGCCGCTCGCCTGAATCTGCGTGAAGCCCGGCGCACGCACTTCGAAGCCGGTCAGGATCATCTGCCCGCGATCGAATTCAACGTCGCCACGAATATTCTGCAGGCTGGCGCCGCCCAAGGTGAGGGAGTCTATGCCAAATCCCACCTGGGTCGGGATCGGCGGCCCGATGATCCGTTCCGCCGCCGCAACCAAGGCGGCCAGCGCCCCGCGCGGCGCCTGCCCCGCCGCGTCGCCACCGCCAAGAAGCTTGTCGGCATCGAGGGTCCGCGCCGAGAGCACGGCATCGAGCCGCGGATGCGCGCCGAACCTCGCTTCCGCGGTGCCCTGCAATTTCAGCGCACGCTCCTCGGGGCCGTATTGATATTCGACCTGCTCGAACAAGGCCGAAGCGGCATTCGCCTTCACCCGCGCCGTGATGCGCCAGGGCTCGGCGATATCGCCCTTGTCGCCCTTGAGCGGAACGCGGCGCGCGATGATCGCCGTTCCGTCGAAACGCGGCACGCCACCCGTCGCGGTCAACACCCCTTCCGCCTCAGCGGACACCGGACGATCGGCCGGATCGATCACGAGCTTGATGCGCGAGCCGTTCGCTTCCGGCCGCGCGGTTGCGATCCGGTAGCCGAACAGCGCTCCGTCCATCACGAAGGCGCCCTCGCCGCGGATCGGACCCGGTAACGCGCGCACCTCTCCGGTGAACCAGAGCTTGTTCAGCGCAGCGCTGGTTCCGCTCGCGGCGTCGGTGAACAGGACGGTCGCATCCTCGACCACGAACTTGTCGATCGAGAGCGCCTGGGTGTCGATGCCGGCCAGCGCATTGGGCAGGAGCGCCTGTCCGTCCGGGGTCAGGGACACCCGCATTTCGGGAGCGATCAAGCGCATTTCGACCGCCCGCAGCTTCCCGGACAACAGCGGCGGCAACGCGAATTCTATGCCGAGCGCCTTGGCGCGCAGGGTCTGCGGGTCACCGGGTTGGCCGATCTCTATGCCGGACAGCACCAGGGATGGCGACGGCAAGAGCCGCACATCCATCGTCCCCGATACCCGCACCGGAAGCCCGATCGCCTGACTCGCCTGTTGTTCGAAGGTCGCCCGCTGCGCGTTCCAGTCAACGAAATACGGCCCGAACAGTGCCGCGAGCAGGGCAAGGATCGCGGCAATCGCCAAGGTCAGCAGAGTCGCCTGCACGGGTCCACCTGAGTCTTCCGCTACAAAACATGACCCCGCCTATTGCGCACTGCAAGGCAGAGGCTGTCGCAGGACCGGCTGTTTCCGAGACGGGCCAAGAATAGCGCCGTTTGGCGGCAAATCTATGTTGCTACCGCCTGTTTCGACCGATGGAGTGCGCCCGATTTCGCGCCGGTGACGCCGTGAACGGCCCGCTCACCCCATCAGGCGCCCGGCACCAGCTTGCCCGGATTCATGATGTTGTCCGGGTCGAGCGCCGCCTTGATCGCGCGCATCGCAGCGAGCGCGGGCTCGCCGTGTTCGGCAAGCAGATATTTCATCTTGCCCTGGCCGACGCCGTGTTCGCCGGTACAGGTTCCACCCATCCGCAGCGCGCGCTCGGCGAGCCGGGACAGGAATTTCTCGGTCGCCACGATTTCGTTCGGATCGTTGCCATCGACCAGAAGCGCAACGTGGAAATTGCCGTCGCCGACGTGGCCGACGATCGGACCGAGGAGACCCGCGGCCTTGAGGTCCTCCTGCGTCTCGACCACGCATTCGGCCAGCCGCGAGATCGGCACGCATACGTCGCTCGCCAGCGGCAGCGACGCCGGCCGCAGCGACTTGGCCGCCCAATAGCCGTCGTGACGGGCCTGCCAGAGGCGCGTGCGGTCTTCGGCTTTCACGGTCCATTCGAACGGGCCGCCGCCGAGATCGGCGGCGATCTCGCCGAAGCGCTGCGATTGCTCGGCGACGCCGGCCTCGGTGCCGTGGAACTCGAGAAGGAGAAGCGGGCTCTCCGGCAGTGACAGCTTCGAATAGCCGTTGCAGGCCTTCACCTGCACCTCGTCGAGCAGTTCGATGCGCGCGACCGGAATGCCGGACTGGATCGTCAGGATCGTTGCGTTGCATGCCGCTTCGACTGACGGGAACGGACAGATCGCAGCGCCAATCGCCTCGGGGATCCCGTGCAGCTTCAGCGTGAGTTCGGTGATGACGCCGAGCGTTCCCTCGGAGCCGACGATCAGGCGGGTCAGGTCATAACCGGATGACGATTTGCGCGCCCGTGTCGAGGTGGTCATGAGCTCGCCATTGGCGAGGACGACCTTCAGCGCCATGACATTGTCGCGCATCGTTCCGTAGCGCACGGCATTGGTGCCGGAGGCGCGGGTCGCGGCCATGCCGCCGAGCGACGCATCGGCGCCCGGATCGATCGGGAAGAACAGCCCCTGGTCGCGCAAATGCTCGTTCAGCATCTTGCGGGTGACGCCCGGCTCGATCACGCAATCGAGGTCCTCGGCGTGGACGGCGATGATCCGGTTCATGTCCCGGAAATCGATCGACACGCCGCCCTGTGGGGCGTTGACGTGGCCTTCCAGCGATGTGCCGGTGCCGAACGGGATGACCGGCACTTTATGACGCGCGCAGATGCGCACCGCCTCCTGCACGTCTGACGTGGATTGCGGAAACACCACGGCGTCCGGCGGCTGATTTTCGATCCAGGTGGTGGTGTGGCCGTGCTGCTCGCGCACCGCCTGCGAGGTGACGAGGCGATTTCCGAAGCTCTTTGCAAGATCGCCGATCGCGGCTTCGATGGCCCGCGGGTCGCGGCGTTCGTTCGAATATTTGGCAGCGGCAACAGCCATCGGCGCCCTCTTTGGCAGTAGAGGGCGCCGACCCTAGCAGAGAGGCGGACTGCCGCAAGGCAGTGCGGCAATCCGGGCTATGCTCATCTCTCGCGGACGGCGACCGGTTGGATGGGGCGAGAGCCGAGCTTCGGTTCGGGCTGCGGCCCGCTCCACCCACCAAGGAACGGAACGATCATCGCCACCCGCTCGCGGTAGCGGCGATAATCATCCCCGAACTGCTCCACGAGGTCGCGCTCCTCGAGGAAAATGCCGATGAAGATGTAGGCCGTGGTCATCACCGCGAACAGCAGATGCCCGACCGTCATGACCGGCGCCGCCCAGAACGCGATGATGAAGCCGAGATAGATCGGGTGGCGCACCATCCTGTAGAGCGACGGCGTCTTGAAGCGCGCCTCGGACGCCGTCCGGCCGAGCAGATTGTCGAACACCTGCTGCAGGCCGAACAGCTCGAAGTGGTTGATCAGGAAGGTCGCGACGAGGACAAGCGCGATCCCCGCGATCGAGACGACCTGCACCGCGACGGCGAGCGCCGGATACGGCACCTCCCACACCACAGCCGGTATCGGCCGCCACTGCCAGAACATCAGGATCAGCACTGCGCTCGTTGCGAGAACATAAGTGCTGCGTTCCATCGCGGGCGGCACGGTGCGGGTCAGCCAGGCCTTGAAGGCGCGCCGTGCCATGCCGCTGTGCTGGACCGCGAACAGCGCGAGCAGCGACAGGTTCACCATCAGCGCTTCCGACAGCGGCACCACCGCGCCTGAATCGAGGTGCTTCGGCACCATCAACCCGGTGACGAAGCCGATCGCATAGCAGAAGGTGGCGAAGAAGATAGCGTAGGCGACGAGGCCATACAGGAAAATCAGAAGGCGTTGCAGCTTGTCCATGGGGCGTCTCCATCCAGCCGATTTATGGCCGGGGAGATAAACGCCCCCAGGGAATTGAAGAATGATCGCGCGTCCGCGCAAGTTGACCGCGCGTCCGTGCGGGTTGACCGTGCGTCCGTCGAAATTGACCAAACGTCCACGGCAGAAAGTTGCCGCATTTTTATCCAAATGCGCAAACGGCGCGCTTTCCGATTTACACCGGGCGTGCGCTGCAGCAATATTGCTGCATGCTCGATCGCACCGATTTCGAACCTGTCTTTTTTGCGCCGTTTGTTTCGTCCGTGATGCCGGTGGAGCCGGCCTGGATCGATCTCAATGGCCATATGAACATGGCCTATTATCATGTGCTGTTCGACCGCGGCGTGGACGAGATGTACACCCTCGCGGGCTTCGGCTGGGATTACCTGAAGGAGCGCAACCACTCCTTCTTCACCGCCGAGGTGCACCTTCGCTATCTGCGCGAATTGAAAGACGGCGATCCGGTGCGGGTTACCTTCCAGTTGCTGGAATACGATTCAAAACGCCTGCACTTCTTTCAGCAATTGTTTCACGCGCGCGAGGGCTGGGTCGCGGCAACCTGCGAGAACCTGTCGCTGCATATCGACATGTCAGTCCGAAAGGTGGCGCCGTTTCCCGCAGACGTCGTGAAGCGTCTCTGCGACATCCGCAAATCGCATGAGCGGCTGCCCCGACCGGAGGCGGTCGGCAAGCGGATCGCGATGCCGCAAAAAGCCTGAAGCCAGTTCAATCCCGGTAGAACGGATCGTTGTCCCGTCGGGACTCCGCCGCGCGCAAAGCCGGTTGCGCCGCGGGCCTTTCGATCGTGTCCGGGCGCGGCTTGCGTGGGGGCGGCACCTTGGCCAGCGCCCCGCGCGCTTCGTCCCCGATGATCAGGCTGCGGGCCGGACGCATCGAACCGGGCGGAGGCGGCGTATAGTCATATTTCGGAGTCGCCACGATCCAGACCGGTACGCGGTTGGGATCGGTCTTGATCTCTTCCCTGGTCTTTTCCTGACGGGCAACCTCGCCCTCGTCCGCGCGTGCCAGCACAGGCGCGTCCGCAGGCTTGCTGCGCTCAAGCGAAGAGAATGCCGCAAAGGTCGCGCCCACCAGGGCTGCAACCGTGGCCAGGTACAAGGATATGCCGACGAGGAGCTTCATGCTCCCCCGAACGCAAATGCGAAGCCCGCGTTCCGCATCGCAGCGGCCAACACGAGAGCGTGATGTGCGACCCTCGCCCGCCCCGCAAAGCCTCGTGCTGCTTCGGGCCGACCGCATCGTGAGACACGCGACCAGTCTCCTTGACTCGTGCGGGCCCCCCGATAGGTTCCCGGCACCCAAGAAAAGCCGTGCCGAAGAACGGCACCCGGAGGATCAATGTCAGCGCCGGCCTCGCCGCTCCGTCCCGCCGATCGCCCGCGCAGCGAGCAGCCGCCGGTCATCCGCGCGCATCGCATCCCCTCGCCGAAGTCGGAGCCCTATATCTGCATGGAAGGGCCGGATGGCGCGCTGTGGTTCTGCGAAAGCGGCGCCTCCAAGATCGGACGTTTCGATCCGGCCGACGCCTCGTTCAGGGAGTTCGACCTTCCGGTCGCGAATGCCATGCCGATCGGCATCACGGTCGGCGGCGACGGCAACATGTGGTTCTGCGCCAAGAAGGCGAACAAGGTCGGCCGCATCACCCTGCGCGGCGACATCACCCTGTTCGACCTGCCGACACCGAATGCGGGTCCCGACGGAACCCTGGTCGGTCCCGACGGCAATGTCTGGTTTTCTGAAACCGATGCAAACCAGATCGGCCGCATCACACCGGATGGCCGCGTCACCGAATTTTCAGCCGGCATCTCGCCAGGCGCGAAGCCGCTGTCCATCGCCGAGCGGGATGGCGCCATGTGGTTTTCGGAAGCCGCAGGCAACCGCGTCGGCCGCATCACCCTGGATGGCGTCGTCACAGAATTCCCGATCCCAAGTCACGACAGCCAGCCACGCGCCATGGCGACGCATCCGGACGGCTCGATCTGGTTCGTGCAGACCTCGACCAATGCGCTGGGCCGCATCGATCGCGAGGGCCGCATCACCGAACACAAGGTCACGACGCCCAATTCGTCCCTGCGCGGCGTGTGCGTCGGGCCCGATGGCGATCTGTGGTTCACCGCCAACGCCGCGAACAAGATTGGCCGCATGCGCCCCGACGGCACCATGGTCGGCGAATATCCGATCCCTGTGCCGAATGCCGGAGCGCGCTGCATCTCGACGATGTCGAACGGGCGATTGTATGTCACATTGTTCGATGCCGGGATGATCGGCGAAGTCATCCCGCAGTAACTGATGGTTGGAGGAAGGCGTGGCAGTCGAGAGAATAAAATATCAGGCCGGAAACGTGGTCGGGCACGGGGCGCTGGTTTGGAATGACAAGATCACAACCAAGCGGCCGCTGCTCCTGGTGATGCCGAACTGGCTTGGCGTCACCGACACCATCATCAAGCGCGCCGAGAAGATGGCCGGCGACAAATACATCGCGTTCGTTGCCTGCATGTATGGCGAGGGCAAGACCGCGGAGGGCCCGCCGGAATCGCAGGACCTCATGATGGCGGTGCGCGCCGACCGCGTGGAAGGTCGCAAGCGCGTCAATGCGGCACTGCAGACATTGATTGCAGAGGCCGAGAAGCGCGGTATCGGCGACTCATCGAAGAAGGCAGCGGTCGGCTTCTGTTTCGGCGGTGGCAATGTGCTGGAGCTTGCACGCAGCGGTGCGGATCTCGACGCAGTTGTGTGCCTGCACGGCGATCTCGCCACCACGATGCCGGCGAAGAAGGGCGACATCAAAGCCGCGATCTTCGTCCTGCATGGCAGCAAGGACCCGGTTGCGCCGAAGGCCGATCGCGACGCGCTGGAAGCCGAACTCGATGCGGCTGAAGCCAACTGGCAGATGCTCGATTTCGGTGGCCGTCTGCATTCCTTCTCGGAGGAAGAGACCGACATGCCGGGCTTTGCGAAGTTTCATCCCGGCGCCGCGCATCAGACCTACCGGATGCTCGACGACTTCATCCAGGATGCATTCGCGAAGCGGCTGTAGTTCGCACGCGCTCGAAACGTTCAGGCTCCCCGCATATGCGGGGAGCAGGCCTTCAATGAAGGCCGATGGCATAGCGCGCCACTTGCCTTGCGCGCGGGATTTCGGTGCCGCGACAGAGCTTTATTTGCGCCGCTGTACCGCATTGCGGTTTGCGCGGCTTGAAGCGGCGAAAGCTGTGCCGCTATCTTGCGCAAGCACCATCGCCGACAAAAAGAAAAATCGTCCAGGGAGATAAAGCCATGATCCGCATTGCGCGCCTGTGCGCCGGCGCTTTCATTGCCGCTGCACTTTCAGTCTCGCCCACGCACGCACAAACCTACCCCGACAAGCCGATCCGGCTGATCGTGTCGATCGCGCCGGGCAGCGTCACCGACGTGATCGTCCGCGCGGCGGCGAAGGAGATCGAGCCGAAGCTCGGACAGCCTTTCGTCATCGAGAACCGCGGCGGCGCCGCCGGCATTCTCGGCGGTCAGGCCTGTGCACAATCGGCCGGTGATGGCTACACGCTGTGCGTCATCTATCACTCCACGATGTCGTACAACCCGGTGCAGTTCGACAAGCTGCCCTACAATGCCGACGAACTCGTGCCGGTCACGCGGCTGTTCTTCCTCACCGAAGGGTTGTTCGTGAACGCAGAGCTGCCGGCGAAGACGGTGGCCGAATTGCGCACGCTCGCACAAGGAAAGCCGGACGGGCTGAATTTCGCGACGCTCGGCAATGCCTCGTTCCCGGACCTGTTCCGCGTCTGGCTCAACAATCAATGGAACACGAAGATCGTCGGCGTGCCCTACAAGGGCGGCGGACCGGCCGCGCAGGCGCTTTCTGCCAACGAGGTGCAGATGACGCGTTTCGGCGTCGGGAATTTCCGCGGCGCGATGGAGGCCGGCAAGGTGCGAATGCTGGCGATCGCCGCCGATCAGCGCTCCAAGCAATTCCCTGACGTGCCGACGCTCAAGGAAGCCGGGCTGAATTATCCCGGGCAAGGCTGGTGGGGCCTCGCCGCGCCCAAGGGCACGCCGCAGGCTATCGTCGACAAGGTCAATGCGGCCTTCGTGTCGGTGTTCGGCGATCCGAAATTCGGCGAGTTCCTGGAGAAGCAGCTGGTGGTCCCGGCGCCGACCAGCCCGGCGGAGTTCGCGAAGTTCCTGAAGGAGGACCGCAAGGCGGCCGAGGATCTGGTGAAGATCGCCAACGAGCCGCGCAAGGAATACAAGCCGCAATAAAGGACGGCAGACGATCGCAGACCATCGCAGACGCTCTGCCGAGCATCACGGGGTCGGAGGCCGAACATCGCCGGCTGGAGGCAGACCATCCGCGGTCGCCGTCCACAAAGGGACGGCGGACCCCTCCCGTTTTGCCCTCTCAGGTGCCATGTTGGGCCTTGAGATTCGCATGGCTGAGCACGCAAAAAGTCCAGAAAAACCGGGCCAGAAATCCGGCATTGCCGCGCGCGCGATGCAGGCGATGCAGGGTGGCCCCCTGCCCGATTACCTCAACGCCCTCAATCCGGAGCAGCGGCTCGCGGTCGAGACCCTCGACGGCCCGGTGCTGGTTTTGGCCGGCGCCGGAACCGGGAAAACGCGAGTACTTACAACGCGGATCGCCCATATCCTGCGGCTCGGACGCGCCCATCCCTCGCAGATCCTCGCGGTGACCTTCACCAACAAGGCCGCGCGCGAGATGAAGCTGCGGATCGGCGACATGGTCGGGCAGATTGTCGAAGGAATGCCGTGGCTTGGCACTTTCCACGCGATCGGCGTCAAGATTTTGCGGCGTCATGCCGAGCTGGTCGGGCTGAAGTCCAACTTCACGATCCTCGACGTCGACGACCAGATCCGTCTGATCAAGCAGCTCCTGGACGTGGCGAATGTCGACGAAAAAAGATGGCCGGCACGCATCTTCGCCGGGATCCTCGACGGCTGGAAAAATCGCGGGCTGACGCCGGATCAGGTTCCGGCGGGCGAAGCGATGGTCTTCGCGAACGGCAAGGGCAAGGAACTTTATGCTGCCTATCAGGAGCGCCTGAAGACGCTCAATGCCTGCGACTTCGGTGATCTGTTGCTCGAGCAGCTGCGGCTGTTCCGTCACCACCCGGACGTGCTCGCCGATTATCAGCGCCGCTTCCGCTACATTCTGGTCGACGAGTATCAGGACACCAACGTCGCGCAATATCTGTGGCTTCGGCTGCTGGGGCAGCCGCGGTCTTCGTCCTCTCACCAGTCATTGCCGGGCTTGACCCGGCAATCCATCGTTTCGCATGGCGATGGATCATCGGGTCACGACGCTCCCGCGGTGCGCCGGCCCGGTGATGGCGACGCAAAGAGCGCAGCGAGAGAAATTCGCAACATCTGCTGCGTCGGCGATGACGACCAGTCGATCTATGGCTGGCGCGGCGCCGAGGTCGACAACATCCTGCGCTTCGAGAAGGATTTTCCAGGCGCGACCGTGATCCGCCTCGAACGCAATTACCGCTCGACCGGCCATATCCTCGCCGCGGCCTCGCATCTCATCGCGCATAACGAGGGCCGGCTCGGCAAGACGCTGCGCACCGAGGACGTCCTTGGCGAGAAGGTCACCGTCACCGGCGCCTGGGATTCCGAGGAGGAAGCGCGCGCCATTGGCGAGGAGATCGAGCAGCTTCAGCGCAAGAAACACAAGCTGGATGAGATCGCGATCCTTGTGCGTGCGTCGTTTCAGATGCGCGAATTCGAAGATCGCTTCGTCACGCTCGGCCTGCCCTATCGCGTGATCGGCGGCCCGCGCTTCTATGAGCGCGCCGAAATCCGCGATGCACTCGCCTATCTGCGCGTTATCAATCAGCCGGCCGACGATCTTGCCTTCGAGCGCATCGTCAATGTTCCCCGCCGCGGCCTTGGCGACGCAACGGTGAAGCAGCTGCACGATTTCGCGCGCGTGAGCCGTGTGCCGCTCACCGAGGCCGCGCGCGCCATCGTCGAAACAGACGAGCTGAAGCCCAAGCCCCGCGCCTCCTTGCGCGATCTCATGACCGCGTTCGATCGCTGGCGCACACAGGCGGAACACCTGCCGCATACCGAGCTTGCCGAAATCGTGCTGGACGAAAGCGGCTACACCGAGATGTGGCAGAAGGATCGCTCAGCGGATGCCGCTGGCCGGCTCGAAAACCTCAAGGAGCTTGTGCGCTCCATGCAGGATTTCGAGAACCTCAACGGCTTCCTTGAGCACATTGCGCTCGTTATGGACCGCGACGCCGAAGGCATCGAAGACGCCGTCAGCATCATGACCGTGCATTCCGCCAAAGGGCTGGAATTCGACACGGTGTTCCTGCCCGGCTGGGAGGAAGGCCTGTTTCCGCATCAGCGCTCGCTGGATGAAAGCGGCCGCGCCGGTCTCGAGGAAGAGCGCCGGCTGGCGCATGTCGCGATCACGCGCGCGCGCAAGCGCGCGAAAATCTATTTTGCCACCAACCGCCGCATGAAGGGCTTGTGGAATTCGACCATCCCGTCGCGCTTTCTGGACGAATTGCCGGAAGACCATGTCGAAGTAACGGAAGCAAAGGGCGGCTTCGGCGGCATGGCCGGTTACGGTGGTCTGGGCGCCGCTTTTGGCGGCGGCCGCGGCATGGGCGGGGGATATGGACCTTCGCGCTTCGACAATTTCACGCCGGCCGCCTCGAGCTATGCGACGCCAGGCTGGCAGCGCGCACAGAAGCGCAAGCGCGACGACGATGAATTCGGCGGCTTCGGCGACGAAGGCTCGGAATACGAGTCTGGAGGACGCTTCTCGGACGATGACGACGACAGCCGCGGCGCATACTCGTCTTCACCTCCTCCTGAAAGGGGGAGGTCGGCCGGCTTTGCCGGTCGGGAGGGGGGCGACAGCGCCCGCCCCGGCTCCCATTCCTCGCGCGGCACCGGCACCTCGAAGGGCCGCTTCGCGCCGCGCCGCGAGCCGCTCACCATCGAAGGCGAACTCGTCGCCAAATCCACCGGCGTATCGTCGCCATTCAGAAGCGGCGACCGCGTGTTTCACATCAAGTTCGGCAACGGCAATGTGGTGGCCGTGGATGGCAACAAGCTGACTATCCAGTTCGACAAGGCCGGCGAGAAACGCGTGGTGGATAGTTTCGTGGAGCGGGTGTAGCGGCGCGCTCACGCAATTCAGATCCTAGGCTGGACGCAACTGACTGATTAGCCAGCGGAAGACATCATTCCTGACGAACGCGACAAAGAAAACAAGCACTCCCGAACTGGCCACAATGGCGAACGCCCATAAGACCGATTGAAGGTCGAGTTCGTTGCCGTCCCAGAACCTGGCCTTTACCAGAAGCACAACATACGTAACCACCACGCCCAGAATGGCGGGCGCCGCCACGAAGCGCTTATCACCAAGGATCGCGCCTACCAGATCTTCAAAGTCCTGATACCAGTTCAAATCAATGAGAAACGTCTGGCAGACCAGTACGATGAGCATCACCAGGATGGTCGACGCGTAAGTCGAGATCAGAAGATGATCCCGGTTTGTGGGGCCCAAAACCGACGACACTTGATTCATCACAACTGAAATGGCGGCCGCAAGTCCGCCCGCAAGCAACGTGAGCATCGCCCCGTTGGTCGTAGAATCGGCCTCCCCACGAATCGCGAACGTCAATGCAACGATCACGATCAGAGCCAGCGCACGAGCACTGACACCTTCCTCTGGCGACATGCCCCTGAGCGAAAGAGCGTCCGGCGGCATGGTCCAATAACGAAATATCACCTGCAAACGGTTCAGCGCCCATCCGACCTCATTGGCCCAGTTATTGTTGCCTGCGCCCGGAATGACGGGTTTCGGTTCTTCATTTGACATCGAACGACCAGCGAGCTGTCGTATCGAAGGTCGGAACACGACTTGCCCTCTCCAAATCGCGGAGACCCAAGTCTATCCCGGCTGTCGCGGGGCCTGTTCTCACAGAAAATTCGAAGCACCCTTGCGAACTGGCGGCTTGCTGGTAGTTCGTGAGGATGACTCGCAATCTTTCATAGCGCTTTATCGCATCCAGCTGCTGGGCGTTCGCTTCGTTCACGTAGAGTCCCAGCCGTGCGGCAAATGCGAAAGGCCTCGATGGGTAATTCATGTGATCATGAAACAGAAACTGGGTACGCCGGACAGGATCGAGGGTTGAGACGCAAGATTGTCCGTTGAAATAGCGGACGTGAAACTTGCGAAGCAAGGTCATGTCATCCGCGTTCGTGAATCCATAACGATGGAAGCGATCGTAGCTTGTGTATCCGATTTTCGGGGCGGCGTGGCCCGATACGCCCTCCGGAGGCCACGCTTCCACGGAAGCACTGCGATTGCGCCCTACGCACGCAAATCGTACGGCATCTCTTCGCAACTCGACCGGCACCGGTTTCTCCGATCCCGATGAAGTCTCTAGTCGTTTAACCTGAACGACAACCAGACTGTTGGAAGCAACTGGATTCTGTGGCTTGTATAAAAACTGATAGCGTCGCCCCCGCGACAAATGAACCAAGGCATCGTTTTGTCTGAGCGCATGTTTGCCGATATCGACCCGCTCCACACGAGCCAGGCAATTGCCATTGCACAGGAGCGCGTAGAGCGCGCCTGCCTGCATTCGATTTGAATGATTTTCACAAGCTGTGTTGGCATTTGCCCCCGAAGCCAACGTGAATAAAGCGGTCAGTCCCAGCACTACCCTTTGAAAGACCATGGCCGACTCCTCATCGGATGACTATGGTTGTATGATTGGCACTATACAATTAAAGATTGCAATCTGTAAAGCCGGATCCACAGCGGCTGGTCACATCCTTCCGGATTGCTCCGCGGAAATAAGCGAGCTGCAGCGGGTTTTCGCCGCTCCCTGCCGTTGCGCGTCCGTCCCGGCACGCCTCCTTTGCTCCGGAACCACCTCACCTGCGCCGCGTTAAGCTGCGAGGCACATCCGGGAGGTTGCCATGCAGGGCATGACACTGCTTCTGGCGTTTGTGGCGATGGCGTTGGTGTCGGCCGCCGCAGCAGCCGCAGTCGGTATCGTCCTCGACAACTTTCCGAACATCCACGACTTGCTGAGCGTGCTTGGGTTTTTCGGCACGCTGTGTGTTCTGTTGCCGGTCAGCTGGCTACTGGCGGTGCGGCTCACCAAGCCGGGCCAAGCGGCCTAAGCGGCAACGCGCAACGGCCGGTTCGATATGCGGGCGGCGATGAGCGGTCCGAAAGACCAAGCGGCTCATATAGGCTAGGTCGCAGGTGAATCGCGGGCGCTGCCGCGCGGCGTGCTGTTTGCGCTTACGCCTGATCCTTCCAGGCGCCGTATCGCTTCATCCAGAAGCCCCAGACCAGCGCAACAATCACCCCGATGGCGAGCATGATTGCGGTGCGCGCGACGCCATAATCGCCGTTCCACCACAGCATGAAAGCGGTCCAGAAGATCGCGAAAATCGCGATCATGAAAGTCTGGCGCGCGTTGAATGGCATTTCCCCGCCCCTCGTGATCATGCGCAAGGATCACATGGCCTGCGCGGTCTGTCCATGCAGGCGCGCCGCGTCAGGCCGCCCAATATCCAAAGCGCTTCATCGTCCATGCAAACGTCCCGGCAACAACGATGCCGATCGCCGACAGAATGAGGATGTTTGAGGCGCTCGTATCGGCGCTCCACCAGACCATGAACGCGGACCAGGCAGCCGCAAACACAACGGTGATGATCAATTGTCGTAAAGTCATGGCTATCACTCCCTGCTCTTGCTTTTGTCTGATCGATCAGCAGCCAAGTTCATGACCCGAGCAACAAAAAAACCCCGGCTTTCGCCGGGGTTCTTTGTAGAGCCGAAGAAATCAGTCGTCGGCTCCGATCGCATTCGGTCCGCCGAAACCTCCCGTTCCGTACGAGCCGTAATTCGGTGCTTCGAACGGACCGTAAGTGACACCCGGCTGCGCCGCATAGGCACTATAGCCCGGATCGCCGATGACGACTCCATAGGAAGGAGCATAGCCGTAACCATAATAGCCGCTGCCGTAGGAGAAGCTGCGCGGCTGGTTCGGTGCGCCCGTTTCTTCCGCGCCCGAGCGCATGGACCCTGGGTTCACGTTTCCAGGCGGCGGCACCTGAGCGGCAGCCGGCGCGATCGACAGCGCGAGCAGCAGCGCAGCGGGTGCGACGAAAGAGATCATACGTCTCATCACGGTATCCTCTCGTTTCTGGTTGAAGGTGCCGTCGGGTCGGAGCCGGGCACCTCCGAGCCAATGCTGCATTGCATCAACGGTTCCGGGCGAGAGGTGACGAAGTCGTGATCATTTCCGCGCGGAGACGGGAACGGCGACGGCGCCTGACACCGCGCCCGGAAATCCTGCGCATTGCTGCGTGGGCATTTGCGCGTGGATGGGTCAGCGCGAAACGGTATTTGTGTGAAAATGCAACGTTTCACGTCAGAGCTGGTTAGTCTTGCTCCTTAATCACGCCAGCAATCGTGACTTAACTCAGCCGTCCAGTTCCTTAAGATCGGCATCTCGTCCGAGGTAATTCCATGCGTACCCGCATCTTGTTCGTCGTTGCATTCAGCGTCGGCAGCGTCGCGCCCGCGCTGGCGGATATCAACATCACGGTCGACAAGACCGCGCAAACGCTCACCGTCGAGCGCGACGGGAAGGTCCTGCACACCTGGCCCGTTTCCACCGGGCGGCCCGGACGGTTCACGCCGGCCGGCAGCTACCAGGCCTTCCGCATGGAGAAGGATCATTATTCGCGCGAATTCGACGACGCGCCAATGCCGCATTCGATCTTCTTTACCAAGCGCGGTCATGCGATCCATGGTTCGTTCGAAACCCGCAAACTCGGGCGTCCGGCGTCCGGCGGCTGCGTGCGGCTGGCGCCGGAAAACGCGAAGGTGCTGTTCGATCTCGTCAAGCAAGAAGGCGTTCTGAAAACCAAGGTCACCATCGCCGGAGATGAGCGCATTGCGATTGCCCGCGCCAACAAGCAACTCACGCAAGGGGGCGGCGCACGTGCCGAACGCGGGACCGGACTGCCTCCGACCTATACGCCGCCGGCTGAGGACGAGCCGCGCGCACGCCAGCGCTACGCGGCACCCCGCGCTGCCTATGGCGCGCCGTATGGCCAACAGCAGTACGGCTACCAGCAGCCCCAGGCGCAGTATTATTACGACGGCTATCGCTGGCAGCCCTATCAGGGTCAAACCTATTACCGCCCGCAGCCGCAGCCCTATTACGGCAATCCGTCCTACTATCAGCCGCGCTATTATTACGACTGACGCGCGCTGCGTCTGTTGAACATGATCGTTAGGCTTTCGCCGCAGTCAGGAGAGACGCGATGAATATCCTGGATATTTTGCTGGGCGGCGGTGGAGCCGCGCGTGGCGGCTCGCGCGGCGGCAGCGGCAACATGACGAAGATCGGCATGGCGTTGCTCGCCTATATGCTGTGGCGCTGGTATCAGAATCGCGCAGGCGGCACGGCGCAACAGCAGCCGGTGCCGGTGCCCGCACCGGGACAACGCCGTTCGCGAGAGGATGCGCCGGAACAATTGCCGCAGGGCGATCCGCTGCAGATACCGCAACCTCGCACTGGCTCGCCCGACGACAGCGACTTCGGACCGCTGATCGAATCGACGCGCCGCATGCCGCCGCCGTCGCAGGGCGGCGGCCGCGGTCGGTCCATGGATGACATGGATGATGGCGGAATGGCCCCGGGCGGGGGCGGACTGGGCGACATCCTCGGTGAAATCCTGCGTGGCGGACGTGGCGGTTTTCCTGGCGGCGAGCCGCGCGGCGGTCCCGGCGGTGGCTTCCCGCGCGGTGGCCAAGGCGGCGGAGGCCTCGAAGATATTCTCGGAGACATTCTTCGCGGCGGGCGCGGCGGTGGCTTTCCGGGTTCACGATTCGCCGGTTCGCAGGGCGATCCGCTCAGCGCGCTGCTGCAAGGGGCAGGTGCCGGCGGATTGGGCGCGTTGCTGGCAGGCGGCGCGGGCGGCGGAGTGCTCGGCGATCTGCTCAGGCAATTCGATCAGTCCGGCGCCGGTGACACCGCGCGCTCCTGGGTGGCTCAGGGTGAGAACGCACCGGTGACGCCGAGCGAGATCGAACGGGCTTTCGGCCCCGACGTGATCAATCAGCTCGCCGATCAGGTGGGCCTCGACCGCAAAGAATTACTGCAAGGTCTGAGCGAAGCCCTGCCGGATGTCATCAACCAGCTCACGCCTGACGGCCGTCTGCCGTCAGAAGAGGATTTGTCGCGCTGGACGTGAATGAAAGAGGCCCGGCACGAGGCCGGGCCAAGTTGCGCATGCGGAGCGACCCGACGTGACCCGGTCCTCCGCCACGGGAAACCGCCGTGACCGGCGATCACCTCAAAGCTAGTCGTGCGCCTCAGCAGCGAATTTGATCAGGATCAATCCCGGAACCTGAGTCCCAACCGGACGGTGCATGGCTCATCTGCGTCACGCGCGGGCGGCTATCGGGGCGATGCGGGCCATTTGCGCTCGATCCATGACAGCAGTCGTGCAAGCGGCGGCTGCAGGCGCGGAAGATCCACGGCAAGAAGTACAAGGCCCAGCGGCAACATCCAGAAGCCGAGAATAGGCAGAAAACCAAAAATTCCGCCCACGACCAGAAGGCTTGCGGTCGGCACGCGCCAAAATCGCGCCCCCGGTTCGCGCAGCGCTCGAAATCGGCGCGCGATCCAAAACGGGATGCGCTCCTCGAAGCGGTTCAGAAGCGCAAAAAATTCGGTCTGCGGTGTCATCGATATCCCGGTCCGACGGACACCATGTGGGCACCAGCAACAGCCGGATCAATGCCCGACGCCGAGCGCGTCCTCGCCCCGGTCCAGGATCAACGGGACGATCAGATCCTCCTCGTCATCCAGATGACGATTGAGCCCGCCTATGAGGACGATGCCTTGCTCGATCGAAACATCTGCCACCTTGCGCAGGTCATCCGACGACATGCGCAAGGCCTGCAGGAAATTGTTTGCAGCCCCGATCGACGCTTCGATGGAGGCATGCAGGGCGTCGTGGTCCTGTTCAAGCATGTCGAATCCGCGAACCAGCCGCGCGTCCGCCTTACGGAAGATCGGAAAGTAATGGTCGTCCTCGATGTGATGATGGACATGCAACTGCTGCAGCAGAAATTGCAGTCGCGGCGCGAAGAACGCAGCGTATTGCTGCGCGTCGATGGCGCCGTCGCGAAAACGGTCGCCGGCCTCTACGAGCATCGTGCCCAGTTCGCGAAACATCGCGTGCCGCGACAGCCAGAAGCTCGCCATCTGTCCAAGATTGGCGTGCCCCGTCCAGACATCGCGCGGATAGCGCGCGAGCAACAATGTGAGATCCGAAGGCAAGCCGGAGCGGCGCGCAAGCGCGAGGTCGGCCAAGGCCGACGTATCCTGATCGGTCATGTCGCTATTTCTTTTCCAGCAGCAACTTGCCGCGCGCGCGAATGGCCGCCTGCGCGACTTCCGCGAATTTCTGCAACAGCCAGGGCAAGGTCACCTCGAGCCGCACGTGATCGTCCGCGACGTCGACCGTGCCAGCAGCTGATTGTCCGAGCGCACGCACCCGGAAGGTCAGCCGATCGCCCGACCAGATTTCCTCATCGACCGTCAGCACGGGCACGGCCTTCGCAGCGCCGGTCAGACCGGGTTTCAGCCGGCGCAACGCCTCCTCCTTGCCGAGAGAATGAGGGATGGACACGACGATCGGTTTGGACATGGCCTGTTCCGGTGACGCGCATGCGCGATTGACGGGATGTAGGTGGTTTGCGCCGGTCATCCAGTGCTTTCGAACCGGGCGGGCCTTGCCCCGCAGGATGTGGGGTGCAACACCCTTTGCCGAAAGCCCGACGGCAGAGGATCGCCCACCCCTCCTGGCCTGTGGGTTCCTGCCTGTGAAGTCTGGGGATTCGTCGATCGCATGACCGCGACTGCCGCTCATTCCGAAACATTGATCGCGCGAATTTCCACCGATCGTGCTGCAGCACACCGGATTGCGGATGCTCTGGCGGACTCCCTCGATCCCGAAACCAGCGCGATCTCGCTGTTCGAAAGCGGCGCGTCGTGGGTGGTGGAAGTCGCCTACCATGATGCCGCGGCGCGTTCGCTGATCACGAGCGTCGTGACGGACACCGCCGGTGCGGCGGGCGATATCACCTTTTCGACCATCGGCACGCGGGATTGGGTCGCGGCCAGCCTTGAGGGATTGAAGCCGGTCCGCGCCGGCCGCATCGTCGTGCATGGTGCGCATGACCGCGCGCAAATCCGAAGCAACGAGATCGGGATCGAGATTGAGGCTGCCCTGGCCTTCGGAACAGGCCACCATGGAACGACACGAGGTTGTCTGCTTGCTCTCGAGACGCTGCGCAAAGCGGCGGGATCAACGCGACGGTGGCACGTGCTCGACGTCGGCACGGGCACCGGCGTTCTCGCCTTTGCGGCTGCAAAGCTGATGCGGGTTCACGTCCTGGGCAGCGACATTGATCCGCTGGCAGTTGCGGTTGCGCGCGAGAATGCGCGGCTGAATGGGGTCGGATCCCTGGTCGAGATGGTGACCGCGGCCGGCGTCGACGCCACGGTCATATGCAGGCGGCGCTACGATCTGATCTTCGCCAATATTCTGGAGGCGCCGCTGCGCAGGATGTCGGCACCGCTCACCCGCCTGCTCGCGCGCCGCGGCCGATTGATCCTGTCGGGGCTCTTGGCGGCTCAAGCTCCGGGCGTGATTGCCGCCTACCGCCGCCAGGGGCTGGTGCTGCAGTCGAAAGTGACGCTGGATGGATGGGTGACGCTGGTGATGCGCCGGGGCCGCGCGTAAATAGGCGCATCAGGCGCCGATCTGCACGTGCCCCGGAGCCGAAATCGTCTCGCCGCTCAGCGGTTGAACGGCAGATCCTTTTCGGTGCGCGGCGAAAGCCGCTCGCCAACAGCCTCAAGCCGGCCGGGAAGCAGATGCCGGTGCATCGCAATCTCGCGCTCGGCCTGGCGCATCCGGCTTTCCACGAAGGCGGCCCAAAGCCGATGGAGCAAACCCGGCTTCTCGACACGGCTCCGAGCCGGCAGGGAGGTGGAGGTTCCAACGGTGATGGCAGTCATGGTGTCTCTCCTTTGAAGTCAATGGACACCGAAATGGGCTTCCAGACTTTCTGCACTGCAACATAATGCCGTCCCCGAATTTTTGCAGCGCACATAATTCATGACCGGTCTGCCAATTGCGCATAATCCCTTCATATTCCAGCAACTTATGCTCAGTTTCACCGGGTCTGATGAGCGACATGACTGTGGCGATTTATCGCACTGCACAAACACGGTGGCCCGGCCGCCTCCTCATGTCAGGCGCGCGCACGGCGACAAACTCGGGTATCGCTCTCTCGGACGTGCGCGATAAGGTTCCGTGATGGCCACAACCAGATTTCAGACATTCGACGAGGCTGCCGACCCGGCCGCCGCTCCGCCGCGAATTGCTGCGCTCCGCACTGAATTGAAGCGCCGCGGACTAGACGGATTCCTGCTGCCCCGCGCCGACCGTCACCAAAACGAATACGTGCCGCCCGCCGAGGAGCGCCTGGCCTTCCTGACGGGCTTCACCGGCTCGGCGGGCTTCCTGATCGTCCTGCCGGACCGGGCCGTCCTGTTTACTGACGGGCGCTACACGCTGCAGGCACGCGAGCAGACCGACCCGGCGGTCTTCACCTTGGTCAACAGCGCCGAGACTGCGCCTACCGCCTGGATCGAGCAAAATCTGGCGAGCGGCCTGACGCTTGGCTACGACCCATGGCTGCATACAGCGGATAGCGCGGAGAAGCTGGAAAAGGCCTGCGCAAAGGTCGGTGCCCGGCTCGTGCCGGTCAGCGCCAACCCGGTGGATGCGATCTGGGACGAACGTCCGGCGCCGCCGCTTGGGCCGATCGTGCTGCACGATCAGCGTTTCGCCGGCGAGACGTCGGAGGACAAGCTGCAGCGCATCGCAACCGAAATCGCCAAGCAGCGTGCGGACTCGCTTGTGATATCGGATCCACATAACGTCGCCTGGGCTTTCAACATCCGCGGTTCGGATGTGGCACATACGCCGCTGCCCCTTGCCTTCGCTGTCGTGCCGAAGGAAGGCCGTCCGACCCTCTATGCAGACGGACGCAAGCTGTCGAATGCGGTTCGCGCGCAGCTCTCCGCTCTTGCCGAAATTCGCGAACCGGACGCGCTGCTCGCGGATCTGGAGGCGCTCGGAAAAGCGAAAGCGACCATATTGCTCGATCAGGCGACCGCGGCTCACGCCTTGACGAAGCTTGTCGAAGCCGCGGGCGGCAAGGTCGTGCGCGCGACCGACCCGATCACCGCGCTGAAGGCGGTGAAGAATGCAACCGAGATTGCCGGCGCCCGCGCGGCGCAGGCGCGCGACGGCGCCGCAATGGCGCGCTTTCTCGCCTGGTTCGATCGCGAAGCACCGCGTGGACATCTCACCGAAATCGCTGTGGTGGAGGCGCTGGAAGACTTCCGCCGCGCCAGCGGGCTCCTCAAGGACATCTCGTTTCCGAGCATATCCGGCGCCGGCCCCAATGGCGCGATCGTGCATTACCGCGTGACCGAGCGCACCAACCGGCGGATCGCACCCGGCGACCTCTTCCTCATCGATTCCGGCGGTCAATACGAGGACGGCACCACCGACATTACCCGCACCATCGCCGTCGGCACCCCGACCGAGGAGATGCGGACACGCTTCACCCAGGTGCTGCGCGGCCATATCGCCATCGCCCGCGCGGTGTTTCCCGACGGGATCTCAGGCGCGCAGCTCGATACGCTCGCCCGGCAATTTCTCTGGCAGGCCGGCGTCGATTTCGATCACGGCACCGGTCATGGCGTCGGCAGCTATCTGTCGGTGCATGAAGGGCCGGCGCGCATTTCGAAGCTCGGTGCGGTGCCGCTCAAGCGCGGCATGATCCTGTCCAACGAACCCGGCTATTACAAGGAAGGCGCGTTCGGCATCCGGATCGAAAATCTGGTCCTCGTGGTGGAAGCGCCCCCGATCCCAGGCGCCGAAAAGCAGATGAACGCATTCGAGACCATTACGCTGGCGCCGATCGACGCCCGGCTGATCGACGTCAGCCAGATGACGGCGGAGGAGACAGCGTGGGTCGATGGCTACCATGCACGGGTTGCAGAGACGATCGGCCCGCTTGTTGATAATGACACGGCGAACTGGCTCGCGGCTGCGACCAGCCCGCTTCCGAAACCCTGAGTTCCCCCCTTGGACGCGCAAACGCCCAAAGCCGAAGTTCCGGCGGATCAGCGCCCGGCTCGGCCCGGTCTGATCGTGCTGCTGATGGTGATGAGCGCCATCGGCCCGGTCTCGCTCAACATTCTGGTCCCGGCAACGCCCGGCCTCGCCGTGCTGTTCGACACCAAGGTCGAGACGGTGCAACTGACGCTGTCTCTCTACCTGTTCGGTCTCGCGGTGTCGCAGCTCGTCCTTGGGCCGCTGTCGGACCGGTTCGGGCGCAAGCCGGTGCTTCTCGCTGGACTGTTCATCACCGCAGCCGCCAGCACCGCCGCGATGTTTTCGACATCGATCGGCATGCTGATCCTCTTCCGCAGTCTGCAGGCGCTCGGCGCTTCCTCCGGACTCGTCATCGGGCGGGCGATCATCCGCGATCTCTACACGCGCGACCGCGCCGCTGCGATGATCGGTCTTGTCACCACGGTGATGGTGCTGGCGCCGATGGCCGCACCATTGATCGGCGGCATCCTCGATACGCATTTCGGGTGGGAATATACGTTCGCTCTGACGGGCGCGATGGCCGCACTGGTGTTGGCCTGGGTGTTCCTCGCACTGCCGGAAACGCGGCCCGACCACATCACCGGCGGCGGCGTCCGTTACATCGTCAGTGAAAGCCGCGAACTGCTCTCCGACCGCCGCTTCCTTGGCTATATGCTGGTCGCCGCGATCGGCACCGCGACTTTTTTCGCGTTTCTGGGCGGTGGTCCGCATGTCGTCGTCAGCATCATGGCGCGAACCTCCGCCGAATTCGGGGTGTGGTTCATCGCGACCTCGGTCGGCTTCATGCTGGGCAATTTCATCACGTCACGCAGTTCGCAGCGCTACGGCGTCGACCGGCTGATCGCGATCGGCCTCGTACTGCTCGTGATCGGCTCCGTCGCCACCGTCGCTACAGTCGCGGCGTTTCCGGATGGCGGACCATGGACCGTGTTCGTGCCACAGCTTGCCATTTCGCTCGGCAACGGCATCTTCCTGCCCAATTGCGTGGCTGGCGCCGTGAGCGTGCGCCCGAAGGCCGCCGGTACCGCATCGGGCATCACCGGGTTCGTCCAGATGGCGACCGGCGCCGTCGCGGCGCAGGCGATGAGCCACATCGTCGCGACCGCAAGCACGGCCATGCCGCTTGCGGTCGCGATGGTCGTTCTGTCCGGCGCGGCCGCGCTGGCGTTTTACGTCTTTCTCAGCCGCGCAAGACGCTAGTCACTCGACCTGTCCGCGCTGCGCCATGCAGGCGCGATACAGCTCATATTCAAGCGCGCTGAATGTGGTCTGCGGATAGCGCTGAGCCATCACTGCGCATTCATGGATTGCATTGGAGCGCGCGGCATCCTGCGCATTCGCTGACATCGCCGACGCGAGAATTGCGGCGCTGACCAACACCATCCGGATCGGATATTTCAACATAGCGGTCATCCTTGTGAACCTTGGGGAAGGTCACATGGGGATGGCGGCGCAGATCGCGTCTGGCGCTTCGTCGAAACAGCCATGCGGTTTTTGCTTATCTCCCGGACTGGCGAACGCCGCTTCGCAACAGCCACGGGTGCCCCCTGTCCCGGCCGTGCCTTAAAATCGGTCAGCCGCCGACCATGGCCAGCCACTCGTCTTCGCTCAACACCGTGACGCCATGCTTCTGCGCCTCGGCGAGTTTCGAACCGGCACCAGGACCCGCAACGACATAGTCGGTCTTCTTCGAGACCGAGCCCGCCACCTTGGCGCCGAGCCGCTCCGCCTGCGCCTTTGCTTCGTTGCGCGTCATCTTTTCGAGCGAGCCGGTGAATACCACCGTCTTGCCTGCAACGGGCGAGTCCGACTTGACCTTCTCCATCGGCTCGACCTCGATCTGCTCAAGCAGACGATCGAGCGCCTCGCGGTTCTTCTTCTCCTTGAAGAACTCGACGATGGCGTCGGCCACGACCTCGCCGATGCCGCCGATATTGGTCAGCTCCCGATAGGCCTCACTATCGGGCCCCGCCCCGGCCGCGGTCATCCCTTCGAGGAAGGCGTCGACATCGCCGTAATGGCGCGCGATCAGCCGCGCGTTGGTCTCGCCGATATGCCGGATGCCGAGCGCATAGATCAGCTTGTTGAGCGGGATCTTGCGCCGCTCCTCGATCGCGGCGAACAGATTGCGCACCGACGTCTCGCCGAGACCTTCGCGATCGGCAAGCTTTTTGGTGGCTCTCTTGTCGCGTTCGGCCAACGTGAAGATATCCGCCGGCTCCATCACCAGACCGTCATTGTAGAAGGCCTGGACCTGCTTTTCGCCCAACCCCTCGATGTCGAATGCATCGCGTGACACGAAATGCCGCAGCCGCTCGACCTGCTGGGCCGGACAGATCAGTCCGCCGGTGCAGCGGCGCACCGCCTCGCCTTCTTCGCGGACCGCGTGGCTGCCGCAGACCGGGCAGGTCTTCGGAAACTCGTAGGGCCTGGCGCTCTTCGGGCGCTTCTCCAGCACCACATCCACGACCTGCGGGATCACGTCGCCCGCGCGCTGGATGATCACGGTATCACCGATCCGGATATCGGTGCCGCCGCGGATCGGATTTCCGTCGTTGCCGATGCCCTTGATGTAATCCTCGTTGTGCAGCGTCGCGTTCTGGACAACCACACCGCCCACGGTGACCGGCTCGAGCTTTGCGACGGGAGTCAACGCGCCGGTGCGGCCGACCTGGATGTCGATATCGTTGACAACCGTTGTTGCCTTCTCCGCAGGGAATTTGTGCGCAATCGCCCACCGCGGTGAGCGCGACACAAAGCCGAGACGCTGCTGCCAGTCGAGCCGGTTGAGCTTGTAGACCACGCCGTCGATGTCGTAGCCGAGCGCTGCGCGCCTTTGCTCGATGTCGCGATAAAACGCGAGCATCGCATCCACCGAATGGCACAGCTTGAACAGCGGATTGATCGAAAAGCCGCGCGCCTCGATCCATTCGACCATGCCGGCCTGCGTATCCGCAGGCATCGCGCTCATCTCGCCCCACGCATACGCGAAGAATTTCAGCTTGCGCGAGGCGGTGATTGCCGGGTCCTTCTGGCGCAACGACCCCGCGGCCGAATTGCGCGGATTGGCGTAAACCGGCTCGTCGGCTTCCGCCTGCCGCTTGTTGAGCGCGATGAAGTCGTCATGTGTCATGTAGACTTCGCCGCGAATTTCGACGACGTCCGGGACGTTTCGCCCTTTCAGCGCGTGCGGAATATCATGCAGCGTTTTGACATTCGCGGTCACATCCTCGCCCTCGGCGCCGTCGCCTCGGGTGGCGCCGGTGACGAGCTTCCCCGCCTCGTAGCGGAGCGACAGTGACAGCCCGTCGATCTTCGGTTCGGCAGTGAAGACCGGCGGTTCATTGAGCTTCAGGAACCGCACCACGCGGTCAACGAAATCGGCGACATCCTGATCGCTGAAGGCATTGTCGAGCGACAGCATCGGCACCGCATGCCGCACCTTCTTGAAGCGCCCGGTCGGCGCGGCGCCGACACGCTGCGAGGGCGAGTCCTTCCGGATCAGCTCCGGGAACCGTGCTTCAATATCGTTGTTGCGCTGGCGCAGCGCATCGTATTCCGCATCCGAGATTGTCGGCGCGTCCTGCTGATAATAGCGCTTGTCGTGCTCGGCGATCAGCTTGGCGAGCCGTGCGAGTTCGGCAGCGGCCTGTTCCTCGGTCAGTTGATCCGTCGGCGTGAAGGGATATGCGCGCTTGGCCATGGTCCGGTGATCATTGTTCTGCCGGGTCAGTCCGGCGCTTCGCGCCGCCCGGAATGATTTATCCCGCTGCCTTGATCAGCCGTTCCGCAGCGGCGCGGGCTTCATCGGTGATTTCCGCGCCGGCCAGCATGCGCGCAATTTCCTCGCGCCGGCGTTCCGCGGCAACTTCGCTGACTCTTGTCGCGACCCGCTTGCCCTTGTCGAGCGATCCCTTGGCGATCACGTAGTGGCGATTGGCGCGCGCAGCGACCTGCGGCGCGTGGGTGACTGCGATCGTCTGCACGCGCGCGGCGAGCTTTGCGAGCCGCATACCGATGGCGTCAGCCACCGCACCGCCGACGCCGGTGTCGATCTCGTCAAAGACGAGTGTCGGCGCCGACCCCTTGTCAGCCAGCACGACCTTCAAGGCGAGCAGGAACCGCGCAAGCTCGCCGCCGGAGGCCACCTTCATCAACGGGCCCGGTCGTGTTCCCGGATTGGTTTGCACCCAGAATTCGACGCGATCGAAACCGTGGGGACCGGGGGCATTGCTGTCGCTCACCAACGAGGTTGAGAACACGGCGCGATCGAGCTTCAGCGGCTTGATCTCGGTGTTCACCGCCTTGTCGAGTTTCGCGGCCGCCTTTTTGCGGGCCTCCGACAGAGCAGCGGCCGCGGTACGGAATTGCGCGTCGGCCTCGGTCGCTTCTTTTTCCAGGACGCCAAGCTTGTCGGCCCCCGCATCGATCAACGCAAGAGCGTTGGCGTAGCGGTCCGCGAGCGCTGCGAGATCATCGACCGGCGTGTTGAACTTGCGCGCGGCGGCGCGCAGCGAAAACAGCCGCTCCTCGATCCGTTCCAGTTCGGCCGGGTCATAATTCGCGGTCCGCAACGCGGCTTCCAGATGTGCGCGCGCTTCCTCGATTGCAGCGAGAGCCGCGTCGAGCGCTTTGACGGCCGGGTCCGTCAGTTCCGGCGCCTGCGCGCTCCGCCGCTCCAGCCGTCGGATCGCCGAGGCAAAGCCCGGCACCGGCGAGGAATTGCCGGCCACCGCCTCGTAGGCATCGCGCAGGTCGCTTGCGATCTTCTCGGCCTGCATCATCGCCGCGCGGCGTTCAGCAAGAGTCTTTTCCTCTCCGGCCTCCGGCCGCAGCTTGCCCAGCTCGGCGACGGAATGGCGCAGATAATCGGCCTCGCGCTGCGCACGCTCGACTTCGATCCGGTGCGCTTCGACAGCGTCGGCCGCGGTGCGACGCGCCTCCCATCGCCGCGCGACATCGGCGGCAGCAGCCTCGAGCCCGGCATAGGCGTCAAGGAGCGCACGGTGCGTGGCCGCATCCACCAGGGCACGGTCGTCGTGTTGCCCGTGAATTTCGACGAGCGCAGCGCCAAGATTTCGCAACACCTGTACCGAGACCGGCTGATCGTTGACGAAGGCGCGTGTCTTGCCGTCGAGGCTTTGCACACGGCGCAGGATCAGGTCCTCGTCGGCTTCGACGCCATGCGCTTCAAGGAGCGCGCGCGCCGGATGCTTCGCTGGAACGTCAAAGACTGCGGTGACCTGGCCCTGCTCGGCACCCTGCCGCACAAGACCTGCGTCACCGCGCGCCCCAAGCGCAAGCGCGAAGGCATCGAGCAGGATCGACTTGCCGGCACCGGTCTCGCCGGTGAGGACTGCGAGCCCCTCGGCGAACTCGAGATCAAGCTTATCGATCAGGACAATGTCGCGGATGGACAGACGGACCAACATGAGAAGACTTCAAGGCTCGTGGGGTCTGCGTCGGCGCATTCGCCGCGCGCGAAGAGGTCGCAAAGCAATCTAGCACGAGCGGGCGCCGCCGGCCGCGACGATAATCGATTCGGCGCGCGCGGAAACGACCGCGCCGCGACCGGCGGGTCATCGCACGACCGGCGTTCCGATCCGAACCTCGCCCGCGGGCTTTGGCTGGAACAGCTTGCTGATCCAGGAGGCCTTGTTCTCCGAGGGCTGCAGACCGCCGCTTTGAACGAGCCGATAGGCGTTCTGGTACCAGGGGCTGTCAGGGAAGTTGTGGCCAAGCACGGCGGCCGCCGTCTGCGCTTCCTGGACGATGCCGAGCGCCATATAGGCTTCGGTCAACCGCATCAGCGCTTCCTCGACATGCCGGGTGGTCTGATATTGCGTCACCACCAGCTTGAAGCGGTTGATGGCGCCGGAGAAATCCTTCTTGTTCAGATAGTAGCGGCCAATCATCATTTCCTTGCCGGCGAGCTGGTCGCGCGCGACGTCGAGCTTCTTCTTCGCGCTCGCCGCGTATTCGGTGTCCGGATAGCGACGGATGACCTGCTCCAGCTCACGCATCGCCTGTTCGGTGCGCGCCTGGTCGCGTGTCACATCGGGGATCACCTCGTAATAGGACGAGCCGATCAGAAATTGCGCATAGGCCGCATCCGGACTGCCGGGATGCATCGCCACATAGCGTTTCGCGGCGGTGATCGAGTCGTCGTATTCCTTGGCTTCGTAATAGGCATAGGCCTGCATCAACAGAGCCTTGCGCGCCCAGTCCGAATAGGGATGCTGGCGGTCGACCTCTTCGAACTTCTTCGCCGCTTCCTTGTAGTCCTTCTTTTGCTGAAGGAGATACAAGCCTTCATTGTAGAGCTTGTCGGCGGGCTCGTCGGGGATCGTGAGTTCCTTTTCCGTCGCGCAGGCGGCGAGCGCGAATCCGACGAAAAGCAGCGTCAGCAATCGCGCTACAGCCCCCGCTGTCAGCCCTGCGGCCGGCAGCAGCCTCGCGACAATGCCTTTACTCGCTGTCATACCCGCTCGCACGATCCTTGCCGGGGGGATCAGGATCTCAACGACCCCATCCGCGCCCTTCCTAGCCGGAAAAGCGGTTATCCCCCAAGTCGACCCTGCAGGATTTCTTACGATATTGGGCCGGGATTAAGGCGAGGGTTAAACGGCCTCCGCCCGCCTTCGCCCGAACGCGGAACGGATGTCCCGTCAGGAGACATCCGGACCATAAACCGGAGCCACCAGTCCCGGTGCCTCGGCGTGACCGCGGACGCGGCGCGCTTCGCCGGCTTCCACGATGGTATAGGCCGACGGATCGGACATCAGGGCAACCAGCACGGCATGGTTGAGCCGATGACCGCCACGGACCGAACGATAGGCACCGATGAGCGGAGCGCCCGCGAGCGCCAGATCGCCGACGGCATCCAGCGCCTTGTGCCGGACGAATTCGTCCGGGTAGCGCAGGCCTTCGTTGTTGAGGATGCGGTTGTCGCTGAGGACAAGCGTGTTTTCGAACGATGCGCCCAGTGCCTTGCCAGCGCTCCACAGCGCGGACACGTCCTTCATGAAGCCGAAGGTGCGGGCCCGCGACAATTCACGACGGAACGTGTCGGCCGTCAGATCCAGCACGATCGACTGACGCCCGATCAGCGCGGAGTCGAAATTGATCTCGATATCCAGATGGAAACCGCTGTCAGCGGGGCGCAACTCGCCAAACGAATCGCCCTTCGCCACGCTCACCGGCTTCAGGACCTTGATGTAGCGGCGCGCTTCCGACAGGGTCCGGATGCCAACCTGGTCGATGGCGGCGACGAACGGAGCCGCGCTGCCATCCATGATCGGCACTTCCGGGCCATCGATTTCCACAAACGCGTTGTCGACGCCAAGACCGCGCAGCGCGGCGAGGATGTGTTCGGCAGTCGAGCAGAGAACGCCCGATTCATCGCCGAGGACCGTTGCAAGTTCGGTCGCGGTTACGGAACGGAAATCAGCGCGCACCTCGCGCTCGCCGCCGTCCGGATCGATCCGGCTAAAGACGATGCCGGAATCTGCGTCGGCCGGATTGATTGTGAGATTGACCGGCAGTCCGGAATGAACCCCAATTCCGGAAACCGAAACTTGATCACGCAGCGTGGTCTGCCTTGCGGCTCTCATACGCTCGTTTCCGTCCGTTTTTCGGCTGAACGCCGCACGATGGTTGTGCAGCGCAATCCCCCGAAGTGACCCCAATCGACAGAGTTTTGCCCCGAACCGTCCTGGCAGGTAGTCTTTGGAGGACTATCCCCCCTGCCCGAATCTCTCAGAACGAAAACCTTCGTCGCATTCAAAGCTTAGCCCCAGGTCGCCAACCGCCAAAGTCACGCTTTTTTACCTTTTGTTACCTTGATCCGGCCGCAATCGTGTCCGCGCTCCGCCTCATTTTCCGCCAAACCGTTGCAGCTTTACAACAGGTGTGGCATGCCCCTCTCGCAACGCAAAAAACGCTTTGTCGCATCAACAACTTACGATCTTGCTCACGTCCCGTTAACAAAAAAGCCCCGGTTCGCACCGGGGCTTTTTCGGATCACCATCATCCTCGCCGCGGCTTAATTGGCCTGGCGGCGGAGGAAAGCCGGTATTTCAAGTTGATCGTCCTCGGGCGGATTATTCACAGGCGCGGTCCGGCCATGCATGTCGAGTCCTTGCGGAGCATGCGGCGGACGCCGTGCATAGTCCGACACCGGATCGCGTCCCTCTGCCGGCCGTGGTGCAGGGCGCTGCGGCATGCGCGGCGGCACCGGAGGCGCCATCATCCGGGGATCCTGCTGCGCCGGCGGCTCGTCTTGCTCAGTCTTCAACCCAAGACCCGCTGACGCCAGCCGCTTGAGCAGCGACATGCGCTGCTTTTCCGGTTCCGGCGCAACCAGTTCGCCGCGGTGAGCCTGAATCTCACGCTGCGCCTGGGGCGGCAGCTCATCGATTCGCGGCATGCGCGGACGTTGCGGCACGCGCTCCGGATGCGGCGGGATGAAGTTGCCGAAGGTTTCCGGCTGCGGCGCGGGAGCCGGCGCGGCCGGCTCGACGAACAGCGACGGCTTCGGCGGGGTCGGCCGGATCGTGACATCGTCGATCGCCGTGCCCTCCGCCGGATGATAGTCCATGTCGTGACCCATCTCCTGCTCGAGAGCGGCCGCTACGGCCGCGGTCGCCGCGGCATCGATCGAGGCGACATGAGCGGGAGCCTGCGCCGGGGCGGGCTGTGGTGCATGGACCGGCGTTGCGGCAGCCGCCGGCTTCTGGCGTTCCAGCGGCCGCGGGATTTCGTAAGAGGAGCGCTTCGCAGCCTCGACCGGAGGCTTGGCGGCCGCGGCCGGGCGATCCACACCGGTCGCCACCACGGCAACCCGGATGATGCCTTCCAGGCTGTCATCGAAGGTCGCACCGACGATGATGTTGGCGTCCTTGTCTACCTCTTCGCGGATACGCGTCGCCGCCTCGTCGACTTCGTACAGCGTCAGGTCCTTGCCGCCGGTGATCGAGATCAAGAGGCCCTTGGCGCCCTTCATCGTGTTGTCGTCGATCAGCGGATTGGCGATCGCGGCCTCCGCGGCGGTGATCGCGCGCTTCTCGCCGGACGCCTCGCCGGTTCCCATCATCGCCTTGCCCATCTCACGCATCACGGCGCGGACATCGGCGAAGTCGAGATTGATCAGGCCTTCCTTGACCATCAGATCGGTGACGCAGGCGACGCCGGAATAGAGCACCCGGTCCGCCATGGCGAAGGCATCGGCGAAGGTGGTCTTCTCGTTGGCAACCCGGAACAGATTCTGGTTCGGGATGATCAGCAACGTGTCGACGTTCTTCTGCAATTCGGCGATGCCACCCTCGGCATAGCGCATGCGCCGGTCGCCTTCGAACTGGAATGGCTTGGTGACCACGCCGACCGTCAGGATGCCCATGTCGCGCGCAACCTTGGCCACCACCGGTGCCGCTCCGGTTCCGGTGCCGCCGCCCATGCCCGCGGTGACGAACACCATATGCGCGCCATTCAGGTGATCGCGGATCTCGTCGATGACCTCTTCGGCCGCGGCCTTGCCAACCTCAGGCTGCGATCCTGCGCCAAGCCCTTCGGTGACCTGGACACCCATCTGGATTTTTCGCGGCGCCCTCGAGGAGGACAGGGCCTGCGCGTCGGTGTTGGCGACGACGAATTCGACGCCCTGGAGGCCCGCCGCGATCATGTTGTTGACCGCATTGCCGCCGGCCCCGCCGACTCCGAATACGGTAATCCTTGGCTTCAGTTCTCGGATATCCGGAGCTGTGAGATTCACTGTCATGGCTGCCTCTTCCATACGCGGGCGTGGATAACCTCCCCGCAAGGACCGGTCCGCCGCCGGCCGTCCCGGAGAATGTGCAAACGGGTCATCAGAAGCTTTCCCTCAGCCACCTGCCGACCTTCGCGAAATAGCCGCCTGTCATTACCTGCCGCGTTTTCCGCGGTTCGAAATGCTCGAGATGCGCGGCCTGCGGATACACCAGCAGTCCCGCTGCAACGGCAAAGGCAGGTCCTTTGGCAGCTTCCGGCAAACCGGACACGCCCAAGGGCCTCCCAATACGCACCTGACGCCCGAGTATGCGCGACGCGATATCCGGCAAGCCTGCCAGCTGGCTGGCGCCGCCGGTCAGAACCACGGTGCCCTGCGGCTCGGCCGCGAATGGAGACGCCGAAAGCCGATCGCGAATCATCTCCAGAATCTCTTCAACGCGCGGCCGGATGAAAGGCACCAGAGCAGCGCGTGAGATGACCTGCGGCGGCTCCCGCGAATCCGACCCAACAGCAGGCACCGGAATCATATCGCGTTCGTCGCTCATTCCAGACACAACAGTGCCATAGAACGTCTTGATTCGCTCGGCATCTGCGACCCTCGCATTGAGGCCGCGTGCAAGATCCATGGTGACGTGTCCACCACCGACCGCGAAGCCGTCAGCATGGACGAAGCGTCCGCCGGAAAACACCGCGATCGTCGTCGTTCCCGCGCCCATGTCGACGACAGCGGCGCCAAGATCGGCCTCGTCATCGGCCAGCACCGACAGTCCAGCGGTATAAGGAGAGGCAACCATCGCTTCGACGGCGAGTTGTCCGCGCTCGATCGCCAGCATCAGGTTCCGCGGCGCCGCGATGTCGGCGGTCACGACATGCATGTCGAGGCCGAAACGCCGCGCCAGCATCCCGCGCGGATCCCTGATCCCGTGCACGCCATCGATTGCGTAGCCGAGCGGTAGCGAATGCAGCACCACGCGGCCCTCGCGGGCTGAATGCTGGCTGCCGGCCTGCAGCAATCGCGCGATATCGCCATCGCGAATCGAAGGACCCGGCACGTCGACGGAGGCGGTGAAGCGCTCGCTGCCCAGCCGGCCGGCGGAGACCGAGACTGCAACCGATTCCAGGTGCACCCCGGCCGACCGTTCGGCGATTTCAACGGCCTGACGGATCGCATGGTCGGCAGCTTCGAGGTCGGCAACACTGCCGGCCTTCATGCCGCGCGCCTCGGTGTGTCCGAAGCCGAGAATTTCGATGTCATGGCTGCGCCGCCGCAGCACGTCATTGTGCTGGCGTGCCGGTTCGAGCCGGGCGATCACGCAGACGATCTTGCTGGTGCCGATATCGAGTGCGGCGACGAGCGCAGCGCGCTTCGGAGACACCGGCTTCATCTTGGGCGCAACGCCGAACTGGAGGGGCGTCATGCATCGCCTCCCTTGCGCTTCGTCTTCTTGTCTTTGAGAGCCTCAGCACGGGCCGCCGCGGCTTCATCAGACAGGCGCACGGTCACCCGATCGGGTATGCGCATGTCGATGGCGAGCAGATCGCGGCTCAGAATCTTCCTGTCCCGATCCAGCTGGAGCAGCGCCTCGATCGCGTGCGCCGGCTCGACTTCCGGGAGCCGGATGTCCATGCCGTTCTTCAACCGCAGATTCCATCGGCGATCTGCTACGCGCACGTAGGCATGCACCTGGTCGCGCAGCGCCGGATAGTTGTTCATGACGGAGAGGAACTCGGCGGCTTTGACATTCGCGCCCGTGCCGACGACCAGCGGCAGATGCGCGACATGGGGCGCCACGAAGGGCTGCACCATGACACCATCGCGCGAGACGACCTGCACGCGACCGTCCTTCTGCCACAGCGCAAAAGCACGCCGCTCGGTGATGGAGATATGCAGCCGGTCCGGAAACAGCTTCAGAATGGTGGCGTCGGCGATCCACGGGCTGGCCTTCAGCCGCGCGCGCGCCTCCTCGGCGTCGAGGAACAGGAGGGAGGCGCGGCCTGATACGCCAGCGATGTTCAGAATTTCCTCGCGGGTGAGCTGGGTTTCACCGGTCAGCGCAATCGAGGTGATGCCAAAGCCGACGCTGTTGGCGGCTGCGTCGCGAATTTCGGCAAGCTGCGTGCCGACGACCTCGGCATGCCCGCCCTTGGCGATGCCGTAGGCGACGCTCGCCAGCATGAAGGCGAAAACCGCAACGGTGCCCGCACCGCGCGGAAGTGCGCGTTCGATCCGGGCGATGGCCCGCGGCGTGCGATTCGCGCGCGGCCGTGTCGGCGCGGATCCGGGTCGGCATGCTTGATCAGGCATGGTCACCCCCTCAAGCCCGCTGTCCGCGCGCGCTGACGACCGCAAGCGGAGCCGCCGCCAAGCCGCGATGCCGCCGTCCCGAACACACCCGAAGACCTCCGTCTCTCGCCGCTGTCGCGGCGTTAATTTCGCCCGCGTCGCACAGCAGCGCCCCACGAAGGCAGCCTAGAGCGCGACGCGCCTGTCGGCGTCAGTCTTCGGCGCGTTTGGTAAACTTTTGGTAAAAGTTTAACGGATGGCGTTAGGGATTTATTTGCCGAGACAGCATCCCGCTCAGCTTCCGCCTGCCGGTCGCGAACTCGCTGCGGCGAGCCTTCGGACCGGCCCTTACCGGTTGAGCGACGCGTCCTCGATCATCCAGGCGACGAGCGCCTCGAAGCTCATACCGGCATGCGCGGCGAGTTCGGGCACGAGCGAGGTCTGCGTCATGCCGGGCTGGGTGTTCACTTCAAGACAGGCCAGGCCCGTGATGCCGGGCAGGCTGTCGTCATAGCGGAAGTCGGCGCGCGAGACGCCTCGGCAGCCGAGCGCCTTGTGCGCCTGCAAGGCCAACCTGCGGCAGGCTTCGGTGACTTCCTCAGACACTGGCGCGGGCAACAGATGCGTCGAGCCCCCCGGCGCATACTTGGCTTCGTAATCGTAGAACTTCGTATTGGCGATGATCTCGATGACGCCGGTCGGCTTGTCCGCCACCACTGCGCAAGTGAGTTCCTTGCCGGCGATGAACGGCTCCACCAGCACATTGTCGCCGTGCTTCCAGTCCGGGCGATTGAGCTCCTGCGGCGGATGCGCGTGATCCTCGCGGACGATGAAGACGCCGACGCTGGAGCCTTCCGCGACCGGCTTGATGACATAAGGCGGCGGCAGAAGGTGCCGCTTCGCCGCTTCAAGCCGATTCGCGACCATACCGCCGGGCACCGGAACGCCGGCCGCCTTCAGCAGGGTCTTGGCGACGTCCTTCTGCATCGCGACCGACGATGCCATCACTCCGGAATGGCTGTAGGGAACGCCGATGACTTCAAGCAGGCCCTGGATGGTACCGTCCTCGCCGGGCGTGCCGTGCAGAAGATTGAGTGCGCAATCCGGCTTGAGCGCAGTCAGCACTTGCGCGATGTCGCGGCCAACATCGACTCGCGTCACCTTGTAGCCGGCGCGTTCCGCTGCATCGGCACAGGCGTTGCCTGATCGCAGCGAGACTTCGCGCTCAGCCGACCAGCCACCCATCAGGACCGCGACGTGTTTGGTCATGCAGCCTCGCTTCTCATGCCCTCCGGCATGTTGCTATCCAAAAGTCCGCCCTCGCAGCGCAGGCATCATGCCCGTTGCGGCAGCTTGAATCCGTCATAGAGCCAGGCAATGCAGTCGAACACCTGCTCCTCGGTTTTCTTCTCCCAGGTATCGCGCATGACTTCGCGTTCGATGCCGCCGAGATGATAATAATTGTCCCACAAATAGCGGGATTCATACTGCACACGCGCCGTCCGCAGATAGCGGGCATTCACGTATTGCCTGAACGACTGATCGACACGGTCGCCCGAGGTGTCGTGCAGTAATTCGGCCAGACACACCGCATCCTCGATCGCCATGCAGGCGCCCTGCGCGAGGCTCTGCAGCGTCGGATGCGCGGCGTCGCCCAGCAGCGTGACGCGGCCGCGGCTCCAGTGACGGATTGGATCGCGATCGTGCGAGACCCAGCCGCGCCGCGACAGGTCCATCATGCCCCAGAGTTTCTTCATCGTGGGATGCGAGTCGCGATAGACGCGGGCGAGGTCGGGATGCGGGCTGTCGGTATCGGTCGGCGCCATGTCGAGCGTCTTGAACACGGTCACGACATTGAACAGGCTGTGCTCGCGCAGCGGATAATGCACGATATGGAAGCCGTCACCCGACCACATCACAACGTTGTCGGTGTCGACGTCGAAATTCACCTCGCTCATCGGCACGATGGTGCGATGCGCGACATAACCGAGGCTGCGCGGCGGCCCCTCGTTGGTCATCTGCTGGCGGATCGTCGAGCGGATGCCATCGGCGCCGATCAACGCAGCGCCCTCGTACTTGCGGCCGTCCGCGATATCGACCCGCACGCGGTCGCCGAGATCCTCAAACGACTTGACCTCGGTCTTCGCGATCATCTGCACATTGGGCAGCGCGCGACAGGCATCGAGCAACACGCCGTGCAGATCGACGCGGTGAATGACCACATAAGGCTTCTTGAAGCGTCGAACAAACGAGTCGCCGGTCGGGATGCGCGTGATCACGCCGCCGTCGATCCAGTCGTACATGACGAGGGACTTCGGCCGCAGCGCCTTGGCCAGCACCGCTTCGCTCACCCCGAGCCGATCGAGCATCCAAAATACATTGGGACCGAGCTGAATGCCGTAGCCGATGACGCCGAATTCCTCTCCCTCCTCCAGCAGGAGAACATCGAAACCCTTTTTGCCGAGCGCCAGCGCGGCCATGGCGCCGCCGAGCCCGCCGCCCACAACGATGATCGGCAACTTGTTCACAGCGTCACTCCGATGCGCTTGATTTCCCAGTCCAGCATCACGCCCGAATTCGCTTTGACGCGCTCCCTCACCGTTTCTCCCAAAGTCTCTATGTCTTTGGCCGTCGCCTGGCCGCGGTTGATCAGGAAGTTGCAATGCAACTCGGACACCTGCGCGTCTCCCACCACGAGCCCGCGGCAACCCGCGGCGTCGATCAATTGCCAAGCCTTCTGTCCCGGCGGATTCTTGAAGGTCGAGCCGCCGGTGCGGCTCTTGATCGGCTGCGTCGCCTCCCGCGACTCGGTGATCTTGTCCATCTCAGCGGCGATGGTTGCCTGATCGCCGGGCTGGCCTTCAAACAAGGCTTGGGTGAAAATCACGTCCTCGGGCGCGCCGCAATGCCGATAGGTGTAGAGCATGTCGGCATTGCTGTAGACGCGGATGGTGCCTGAGCGATCGACGCCGCGCGCTTCCACGAGCGCATCTTTGGTTTCGCGGCCATAGGCGCCGCCATTCATCCGCAGCGCGCCCCCGATACCACCCGGAATACCGCGATAAAAAGCAAAGCCCCAGAGGCCCGCATCCTGTGCCGCACGCGCGACTTTCACATCCGGCACCGCGGTACCGGCCCGGATCCGGTTGCCTTCGATCTTCACCTCGTTGAAGCCGCGGCCAAGCCGGATCACGACACCAGGTACGCCGCCGTCGCGAATGATCAGATTCGAGCCGAGACCAATGACGACCACCGGCATGTCTGCCGCGAGGTTTCTCAGAAAGTAAGCGAGGTCTGCCTCGTCTTCCGGCATGAACAGCACCTGCGCCGGGCCGCCGACGCGAAACCAGGTGAGTTCGGCAAGCGGCTGATTGGCGAGCAGCCGCCCGCGCAATTCCGGCATGGAGGATTTCAGATCGGCTGTAATGTCGGGGAAAGTCATGCGCCAGCTTGTATTCTCAGCCAAGCGCCTGCAACTCGCCCGGCAGGGCATAGGCCCATTGCGTGATGTTGCCTGCGCCAAGGCACACCACCATGTCTCCGGGCTTTGCGATACCGCGGATCATCGAGGCGAGACCTTCGGAATTTTCCAGCGCAGAGACATTGCGATGACCGCGCGCACGCATCCCCATCACCAAGTGATCGCGATCGATCTCCGGGATGGGCGTCTCGCCCGCCGAATAGACTTCGGCGACGATCACGGCATCCGCATCGTTGAAGCAAGTGCAGAACTGCTCGAACAATTCCTTCAGGCGCGTGTAACGATGCGGCTGAACCACAGCGATAACGCGGCCTTCCGCGGATTCGCGTGCCGCGCGCAGCACCGCTTTGATCTCCACCGGATGGTGGCCATAATCGTCGATGATGGTCACGCCGTTCCATTCGCCGGTCCGCGTGAAGCGCCTTTTCACACCGCCAAAGCCGGCTATCGCCTTGCGGATCTGATCGTCGGGCACCAGCAATTCATGCGCCACCGCGATGGCCGCGGTCGCGTTGAGCGCGTTGTGACGTCCCGGCATCGGCAATGTCAGGCCCTCGATCACATGATCGGTCTGCGTGCCGCGCCCGCGGAACACCACCGAGAACCGTGACATGCCGCCCTTGTGTTCGAGATCGACCAGCCGTGCGTCGGCCTGCGGATTCTCGCCATAGGTGATGATGCGACGGTCCTCGATGCGTCCGACCAGAGCCTGCACTTCGGGGTGATCGGTGCACATCACCGCAAAACCGTAGAACGGCACGTTCTCGACAAAGGCCTTGAACGCCTCCTTCACCGCATCG
>NZ_DATMRX010000031.1:0-2527 GCF_035565855.1 Pseudorhodoplanes sp. | reverse complement strand
CGGTCGCCTCGTCGAGGATCAGCAGCTTGGGATTGGTGATCAGCGCCCGCGAAATTGCGATCATCTGCTGCTCGCCACCCGAGGTCCGCCAGGCCGGGCGGTCCAGCATTGTGCCGAGCTGGGGAAACAGTTCGGTCACCTTCTGCACGGTCCAGCCGCCGGCGGCGCCACGCGCCAGCACCTCGAGATTTTCCCGGATCGACAGGCTCGGAAACAGCTGGCGCCCTTCTGGGACAAGTCCTATGCCGAGTCGCGCGATCAGGTGCGGGGGCATGCCGACCAGCGACCGGCCGTCGAAGCGGATGGTGCCGCCGCGATGGGTGAGCGCGCCCATGATCGCGCGGATGGTCGAGGTCTTGCCCATGCCATTGCGGCCGCACAGGGCGACGACCTGTCCCTGCTCGATGCGCAGGTCAATATCGAACAGCACGTCGATGGCGCCGTAGCCACCGGCGAGAGATTTCACGTCAAGGAGCGGCTCAGACATCGTCGTCGGCTCCGAGATAGGAGGTGCGCACCTGCGGACTGTTGCGGATGTCCTCCGGCCGGCCGGAGGCGATCACCTTTCCGTGCGCCAGCACTGTAACGGTGTCGGCGAGGGAGAATACCGCGTCCATGTCGTGCTCGACCATGACGATGGCGGCTTCGCCCTTTAGCGTCTTGAGCAGCGCCGACATGCGAAGCGACTCGTCGCGGCCAAGCCCGGCCATCGGCTCGTCGAGCAGGAGAAGGCGCGGCTTGCCGGCGAGGGCGGTCGCGATCTCCACGAGCCGCCGATCGCCGTGGGACAAAAGGTCGGTCTGCGCCAGCGCCTTGTCGGAGATGCCGACCGCGGCGAGCGCGGCGTTTGCCTCCGCTTCACAGTCAGGGAGTTTGCGCACTGACCGCCATAAACCGAAGGTATGTCCCTTGCGGCCGAGAATGCCGATCGCCGGATTGTCCAGCGCGGCGAAGCTCGCGAAGATCTTCGGCACCTGGAAGGTGCGGCCGATGCCGAGCCGTGCGCGGTCCTGCACCGGCAGCGCGGTGATGTCGGTGCCATCGAAGGTGATAACGCCGGCATTCGGGATTAACTGCCCCCCGATCTGGTTGAGCAGGGTGGTCTTGCCCGCGCCGTTCGGACCGATGACGGCGTGCATTTCGCCCGACATCACATCGATCGAAATGTCGTCGCTGACCAGCAGGCCGCCAAGCCGCTTGCAGACGCCACGGATGGTGAGAAGCGGCGCGGTCACGGCGTCACCAGCTTGCGCAGCGTGACCAGGAGGCCGTCGCGGAGCAGCAGCACCCGCGCGATCACCGCGATGCCGACATACATCGCCCAGAAGTCGGTGTAGTGCGAAATGATCTCGACCAGCGCAAGGAAGATGGCGGCGCCCACGATCGCGCCGTACAGCGTGCCGGCCATGCCGAGAATGACCATCACGAGGAGTTCAGCCGAAAGGTGCCAGCTCAGCACCGAGGAGGGCGCGATATAGAGCGTCAGGTTTGCCGAGAGCACGCCGGCGAGGCCGGCGATCGCGCCGGAAATCGTGAAGGCCGCAAGGCGCAGCCAGTAGTTCCTGATCCCCGACGCCGCGGAGCGGACCGCGTCATCGCGCGCCGCCTGCAGCGAATAGCCGAAAGAGGCGAAGGATGCCCTGCGCGCGAACAGCAGCACCGCGATCAGGACAAAGGCACACAGGAGGAAGAAGGTGCGGGGATTGTCGAGCGAGAATCCGGCGAGGGTGGAGCGGGCCGGAAGCCGGAAGCCGTCGGCGCCGCCGAGCCCCGGCACTGCATTGGCGCCGTAGTAGAACATCTGCGCGAAGGCCAGCGTGATCATGATGAAGTACACGCCGGTGGTGCGAAGCGCGAGCGCGCCGATGATGAGCGCCGCAAGGGTCGCCGTGCCGATGGCGACCGGCCAGACGACCAGCCCCTCGTGGTAGCCCAGCAGCGCGAGCGCGCCGGTGACATAGGCGCCGAGGCCGAAGAAGGCGGCGTGTCCGAGGCTGACAAGGCCGGCATAGCCGAGAACGACATCGACCGCGACGGCTGCGAGACCCATGATGGCGACGCGACTCGCAAAGCGCAGAACCGTCTGGTCGCCAAAGGCTGCGAGCGCCGCGATTGCAAGCGCTACGCAGCACACGATGACGATGCGGAGCGGGAGGAAGGACGGGCTCATCGCGGCTTCCCGAAAATGCCGAAGGGGCGCCAGACCAGCGTCGCTGCCATCAACAGATAGATCGCCATGTTGGCGAGCGCGAAACCGGTGGTGTTGCCGAGCAGGAGCGGCAGGTAGGTGCGGCCGAACACATCGACGAAGGCGACCAGCAGGGCGCCCACCAGTGCGCCGGAAATCGAGCCGAGGCCTCCGATGATGACGACCACAAGCGACTGGATCAGGACGGAATCGCCCATGCCGGAGGTCACCGCGATCAGCGGCGCGGTCATGATGCCGGCGATGCCGGCCAGCACGGCAACGAGGGCGAAGACGGCGCCGCCGAGACGATCGACGTTCGCGCCCAGCGCCTGCACCACG
>NZ_DATMRX010000030.1:0-20101 GCF_035565855.1 Pseudorhodoplanes sp. | reverse complement strand
TCGTCGAACTCAAGCCCGGCGCGAGCGCGAGCGCGGACGATCTGATCGGCTGGTGCAAGCAGAATCTCGCCGGCTACAAGGTGCCGCGTCACATCGTGTTCCGCGAACTGCCGAAGACCTCGACCGGCAAGATCCAGAAATTCCGATTACGCGACATTGCCAAAGACGTGTAACCGGACGTTAAGGTAACCACTCTGTTTCAGCGTCATCACGCCGCGCGCTTGCGTATATCCGGCCGTGACTCTCGTATTGCGTTAATGTTGCAGCAAAGGCGATGCGGTAAGGCTTCGTCGAATTGCGGCCCCGCTTCCTTTTTTGTGTCAGCTTTCCAGCACAGTGATGAGGAAGCGTTACGGATAGGCGAAGCGCGCCATGTCACTGAACATCCTGCATGTGTTCCGAGCTCCGATCGGCGGATTGTTTCGACACGTCGTCGATCTCGTGCGCGGTCAAATCGATCGCGGACACCGCGTCGGCATCATCGCCGATTCCCTGACGGGAGATGCGCGCGCCGACGGGATTTTCGCCGAGCTGACGCCGCAGCTTGCGCTCGGCCTGAGCCGCATCCCGATGCGCCGCCAGCTCGATCCGCTCGACGCGCCCGCGATATTCCATGTGACCCAGCGCATCCGGCAGACCGGCGCAGACGTCATTCACGGCCACGGCGCCAAGGGCGGCGCCTATGCGCGGCTTGCGACGCCGGGGCGGCGCGTGCTGCGCGCCTATACCCCGCATGGCGGCAGCCTGCTGCTCAATCACGACAACATGTCAGGCCGGATGTATCTGGCGCTCGAACGATTGCTGCTGGCGCGACGCTCCCTGTATCTGTTCGAGAGCGCCTATAGCGGCCGGATCTTCCGCGACAAGATCGGCACGCCGAATGGCTCCGTGCGCGTCATTCACAACGGCGTCTCGCAGAGCGAATTTGCGCCGGTTACGCCTGTACCCGATGCGACCGACCTTGTTTTCATCGGCGAGTTTCGCCCGGTGAAGGGCATCGACATCCTGATCGACGCCCTCGCGCGATTGCACGACAGCGGCCGAACCGTGACCGCAACCCTGATCGGCAGCGGGCCGGAGAAAGCTTCGCTCGAGGCCCAGGTGAAGCGATTGGAACTGCAAAACAGCATCCGCTTTCTGCCGGCGATGCCGGCGCGCAAAGCGCTCGCACTCGGGCGGATCATGGTGATCCCCTCGCGCGCGGAATCGCTGCCCTATGTCGTCCTCGAGGCGGCGGCGGCGGGCCATCCGCTGATCACCACCAATGTCGGCGGCATCCCGGAAATTTACGGCCCGCTTTCAGCAAACCTCATCCCCGCCGGCGACACGCAGGAGCTCGCCGACGCGATCGCGCGCAGGATCGATGAACCGGCGCAAGCCGCTTCGCTCGCGGCAGAGCTGCGCCAGCGTGTATCGGCGGCGTTCTCGGTCGACACGATGGTGGACGGCGTGATCGCCGCCTATGTCGATGCGATGGCCGATGCCATCCCGGTGCGCAACGCCGTTCTCGCCGCGGAATAGGTCTGGCGGCTGTACACTCTGCGCGCGTTTGACGCGCTATTTCTTGCCCTTCTCCGAAGCCGTCTCGAGCTTGTCGAGACGTGCCTGCGTAGCGGCAAGCGCCGCCTTCAACGCACCGATCTCATTGCGCGCCGCTGCGAGCTCCTTGGCGGCCGCGTCGAGCTTGAGCCGTGCGTCACGCGCATTGCGTTCGATGACGCCTTGAAGAAATTCCGTGTTGGCCTGCAGGCAACCGGTGCGGCGCTCCATCTGCTTTTCGGCGGTGCAGACTTCGAGACCGCGCACGTCCTGCGCTTGCACCGGCGCTGGACCTGACAGCAGCAGAACCGCAACGGCCGCGAGCGCGAGGCGGGAACGATCATTTCTTTGCATCGGGAGCGGCATCCGGCTTGGCCTCTGGCGTTGTCTTCGGATCGGTGTCGCTGCAGACCCATTCCTTCGGCTGACAGGCAATCCCGATATTCGAGCAGACCGTGTGGCTACAGGTCCGGCACCCGTCGGTGAAGACCCTGCAATTCGGCGCCGCGCGAATGAGCTTCTGCCACCAGCTTTCGTCGGGCTTCGACGCTTCGCTCTCCGGTGTCTGCAGATCGAGCTTCGAATCGTCGGATGGCTTCTCTCCCGTCGGCGAAGACGGGGCCGCGGCGCCTGGTGGAGGCGGCACGGCCTGATCCGCTGCAAGCGCGCAGCTGCAGATCATGCATGCCATCAATGCGAAGACCAGTCGGCGCATCAGTCGATCTTCAGATTAAGTTTCCTGATCAGGGTCGACCACTTGGTTTCGTCGCGATCGAGCAACGCGGCATGCTCTTCGGGGCTGCTCGACAACGGCTCCGCCGCATCATTCGCAATGCGCGCGCGCACATCGTCCTGCGCGAGCGCCGCCCGCAATTCCTTGTTCAGCCGCTCGATGATGGGACGCGGCGTACCGGCCGGCGCCAGCAGCCCGTAATAGAGATCGGCCTCAAATCCCGGCAGGCCGGATTCGGCGACGGTCGGCACATCGGGGAAATGGCTCGAGCGCTTGGCCGAAGTCACCGCGAGCGGACGCAGCGTTCCGGCTTTCAGGTTGCCGAAGGCCGGCGGGATGATGTTGCAGGCGATCGCGACATGGCCGCCGACCAGATCGGTGATGCTTTGCGCCGTGCCCTTGTAGGGAATGAGATTCATCTGCACGCCGGCCGACGCCATGAACAATTCCGCGCAGAGATGCGAGCCGGTGCCTTTCGGCGAAGACCCGACATTGATCTTGCCGGGCGAAGCCTTCGCCGCGGCGATCACGTCGGCGATGGTCCGGTATGGCGACGCGGGCTGGGTCATGAACGCCATCGGCATGACGGCGATCAGACCGATGGGCGCGAAATCCTTGCGGATGTCGTAGCCGGGATTGGCGTAGAGGCTCGGATTGATGCCCATGGTCCCGGTATGACCGAGCAGGAGCGTGTAGCCATCGGGCGCAGCTTTCGCCGCCGCGCGCGAGCCGATCACGCCGCCGGCGCCGCCGCGATTGTCGACCACGATCTGCTGGCCGAGCGAGGTTGACAGTTTCTCGGCAATGATCCGCGCCATCGCATCGTTGCCGCCGCCCGGCGGGAACGGCACGATCAGCGTGATCGGGCGGTTCGGATAATCCTGGGCGGATACTGAACCCGGCGCGACGAAACCCGCCAGAGCGATGAGCATCGCAAACATCAGTCTCGCGCCTGTCGGCACTGCCTCACGCATGGCTGTTGTCCCTGTGACCATTCCGAGCCGACATGCAATGTCAGATGCTGGCCCCGATAAAACAAGACCGCCGGCTCCGTTCGGAGAGCCGGCGGCGCGACCGCTTCATAACATCAGGTCAATCGCTCAATGGAGACTGGTCGATGCCTGCATCCGGGCGATTTCATCCTTCACTTGCAGCTTGCGACGCTTCAACTCAGCGATTTTGGCGTCGTCAGTCGACGGATGCGCGAGGGCATCGGCGATCGCTTCCTCAAGCTCGCGATGGCGAGCCTTGAGTTCTACAAGGTTCTCTTGAATCGACATGGGGGATTTGGCCTCCTGATTGGGATGGAGTCCTAGCCCGGTCAGTCTTGCACGCAGATTGTGGCAAGTCGACAACGCCATTTGCTGCGATGCGGCAAATCCCCGCTTTTCGTTACTAGCCGATGATCGGCTTGAACGAAGGACCGTAAAGCGGCACAAGACAGGAACCCGGCCCGCTCAGGGCATCGGTGGCAACTCGTTGACGGTGCGGGGTTTTCTTTCGAGAGGATGACGGGCGACGACGAGAATGCATTGCGCGCGGAACTCGCGCGGCTGCAGCAGGAACACCGCGACCTCGATACCGCGATCGAGGCGCTGAGTGACGCGCCCGGCCGTGACCAGATTCAGGTGCAGCGGCTGAAGAAGCGCAAGCTGATCCTGCGGGATCGCATCGCCTTCATCGAGGACCAGCTCACCCCGGATATCATCGCGTAACGGGCGCCCGCGCCGCTCTGCAGTTCCCTCGCCGACCGGCTGATCCAGCCTTTGGAATGACGGGACAAAGCGGGGCTTTTGCTTGCTGCCTTGATCGCCCTGCGTATAGTCGGCCGCTTCTTTCGTTCATGGAACCGTGTCGATGGCCCCCCGGCCGAAATCATCCTCCAGGAAGAAGCCCGTCGCGATCATCATGGGAAGCCAGTCCGACTGGGCGACCATGCAGCATGCCGCCGAGACGCTGGATCGCCTGAAAATCGGCTACGAGGCGCTGATCGTGTCGGCGCATCGCACGCCGGACCGGCTCTATGCCTTCGCCAAGTCGGCGCACAAGAAGCACAAGATCATCCTGGCCGGCGCCGGGGGCGCTGCGCATTTGCCGGGGATGGCGGCGGCGATGACGACGCTGCCGGTCTTCGGGGTGCCGATGAATGTCACCGCGCTCGAGGGCAAGGACTCGCTTCTCTCCATCGTGCAGATGCCGGCCGGTATCCCGGTCGGCACGCTGGCCATCGGCAAGCCCGGCGCCGTCAACGCCGCGCTCCTCGCCGCCGCGGTGCTGGCGCTCAACGACAAGAGACTCGCCAAGCGGCTCGCGAGCTTCCGCAAGGCGCAGACTGCAAGCGTCGCCAAGCGGCCGAAATCCGCCATCGCGCAGCCGGCGTGAACGAGCCGGCGATGACCAGGCGCGACAACACCCCGCTTGCCCCCGGCGCCACCATCGGCATTCTCGGCGGCGGCCAGCTCGCGCGGATGCTGGCCCAGGCGGCGTCGCGCATCGGGCTGAATTGCCACGTCTTCGCGCCGGATGCCGATGCTTGCGCCTTCGATGTGGTCAAGCGCGCGACAATCGCCGCCTATGACGATCGCGATGCGCTGTCGGACTTCGCCAACGACTGCGACGTCATCACCTACGAATTCGAGAATGTGCCGTCGCAGACCGCGTCGTTTCTGGCGCAAAACAGCCTGGTGCTTCCGGATCCCCGCGTGCTCGCAACCACGCAGGACCGGCTGATCGAAAAGGAATTCGTCGACAGTCTCGGGATCGCGACCGCGCCTTATGCCGCGGTCAGCGACGCGCCGCAGCTGTTCGAGGCGGTGCGCAAGGTCGGACTGCCGGCGATCCTGAAGACGCGGCGCTTCGGCTATGACGGCAAGGGCCAGCACAAGATCGACGTCGGTGGCGATCCCGGTGCGGCCTGGCGTGCGGTCAACGGTGCCGCCTGCATCCTGGAAGGCTTCGTGCCCTTCGAGCGCGAGGTTTCAGTGGTTGTTGCGCGCGGCCGCGACGGCTCGCTGCAAAGCTTCGATGTCACCGAGAACGAGCACCGCGACCATATCCTCAAGGTGTCGCGCGTACCCGCCGGGATTCCGGATGCGATTGCCGCCGAAGCCATCCGGATCGCGGAAAGCATCGCCACCGCCTTCGACTATGTCGGGGTGCTGGCGGTCGAAATGTTCGTCCTGCGCGAGGGCACGGCGCATCGGGTGCTGGTCAACGAGATCGCGCCGCGGGTCCACAATTCCGGGCACTGGACCATCGACGGCTGCTCGGTCTCGCAATTCGAGCAGCATATCCGAGCCATTGCCGGCTGGCCGCTGGCGGTTCCGGTGAGGCTCGGCCGGGTCGAGATGGTGAACCTGATCGGCGCCGAGGCCGCCGATTATGGCCGCTGGCTGACGGTGCCAGGCGCCTCGGTCCACATCTACGGCAAGGGCGATCCGGTGCCGGGCCGCAAGATGGGGCATGTGACGCGGGTGCAGGTGGATTAGCCCTGCGCCGCTCGTTCCCGCGCAAGCGGCAATCCAGGGTTTCTTCCGCCCTCATCCTGAGGAGGCGCGTCCGCGCCGTCTCGAAGGAGAGGGCGGCCCATCCTTCGAGACGCGCCCTTCGGGCGCTCCTCAGGATGAGGCCGATCGATTCAGCGCCATGAATTCAGCGCCAGGACATGGTCGTCCCCGCAAAGGCGCGGACCGATATCGCAGAGCGGTGGTCTGGGTCCCCGCTTTCGCGGGGACGAACGGCTGATGGTGGGGCTCCCGGCAGGAAGCCAGCGCCCGTCCCCTCAGACCCCCCGGTTCCGCAGAACCGCCTGACAGGCCTTGCTGATCTGGGCCCGATTGCGCTGCAGGCAGCCGAGGACCTGGAGCGGGTCCGGCTCGAAGCGCTGGCAGAATTTGGCCGAATCCGGAGCGCAGGCGCGCTCCTCCTCCGGCGTGCCCTGCATCATGTTCGGAAAGGGAAGCGGAACCGGGCCCGGTTGCTGCTGCGCAAGTGCCATTCCCGTCCCGCCCAGTGTCAGAATCGTCAGGAAAACCGCCGCCTTGGATGCAAACATCTGACCTCCTTGAGCTTGCATCTGCGGCATGGCTCACAAAGGCGAGTCAAACAAGGCCGGAGCCCGAAAAGTGGGCGGCTGTGACATCGGGCCTGTGGAGGCCGCGCGCGGAGGGACCGGCTCAGCCCCGCGGATCAGTCGGAAGTGGACTTTGACGCAGCTTTCTGATATTGCCGCCCCGACTCGAAGGGCCTGGAATGAAGCCCTTCCGGCTCCCGAACATCAATTCGCGCCCCTGCCCGCCGGCCGCCCGGTGCAGTGGCTTCCGTGAAGAAGGATCATCCGTGCAAGTTCTTGTCCGTGACAACAATGTCGATCAGGCCCTGAAAGCGCTGAAAAAGAAGATGCAGCGCGAGGGCATTTTCCGCGAAATGAAGCTTCGCGGCCATTACGAAAAGCCGTCTGAAAAGAAGGCGCGCCAGAAGGCGGAAGCCGTGCGGCGTGCACGCAAGCTCGCGCGCAAGAAATTGCAGCGCGAAGGGCTGCTGCCGATGAAGCCGAAGGTGGTGCCCGGCGGAGCCGGTGGCCGTGACGGCGGTCGCGGACCGCGTCCGGGTGGCGGAAGCGGCTTCGCGGGCGGACCGCGCTGAGATCGACATTCCTGCACGAGGGATTGGCAGACCGCCGGAGGACACTCCGGCGGTTTTGCTTTTTGTGGGGTGCCGAGCGCGGACCAAAGGCGCGCGATATCGCGCAACCCGCCGTTTTACCGCCACGCCGCTGCGCTTATGATGGGTGCAATGAGCCACCCCACCCTCTCGCAACCCCGCCGCTCCTTCGGATTTGCAAGCGTCGCCGCCGGTCTGGCGCTCGCCGGCTGTTCGACAATGCTGGAGCATGGGGTGATGGGGCCCGAGGCGACCTATTCGGCCTCGCCTGCAAACATCGCTTCGCTGACCGAAGTGATCCAGTCGCAGCCGAACGATCCGCAGGCCTACAACATGCGCGGCACCGTGCTGGCCTCGTCGGGTCGCCGCAAGGAAGCCCTGCTCGATTTCAACAAGGCGATCCAGCTCGATCCGAAATATGCGGAGGCCTATGCCAATCGCGGGCTCGTGCATCGGCAGAATGGCCAGCCCGATCTGGCAATCAAGGACTATGACGCGGCTCTGCGCATCGACGAGAATTATGCAACGGCCCTGCTCGGCCGCGGCCTCGCCTGGCGCGACAAGAAGCAGACGATGAGGGCGCTGGAAGACTTCAATCGCGCGATCGCGATCCGCCCGGACAATGCGCAGGCCTATTACAATCGCGGGCTGCTCTATCAGGGCACGGGGCAGCATCAATTCGCGATCGACGATTTCTCGACCGCCGCAACGCTTGCGCCCCGCGAAGCCGATCCATGGATCGCGCGTGCCCTCTCCTATCTCGCCATCGGCGACGCAAAGGCAGCGGCGAGCGATCTCGACAATGCGGTGCAGCTCGACGAACAGAATTTTGCAGCCTGGACCAGCCGCGGCCTCGCCTATGAGCGTTTGGGCGACAAGGAAAAGGCCGCGGGCTCATACGCCAAGGCGATCAACATCCAGCAGAATTATGCGCCTGCGGCCGAGGGCTTTCGCCGGGTCGGCGGACAATACGGGCGCACTTATCAGGCCTTCTGAAGCGCGCTGTTATCGAGCAAACGCCTGCCTTCAAAAATGCAAAGCGACCCCGCTTGCGCGAGGCCGCTTGCTGCACGGATAGCGATTATCGGCAGACCTGACGGGTCTTGATGATCACGCGACCGCCCGGCGTCACGGTCTTCGAGCGGATCACGCGGCAATCACCGCGCGCATGGTGCCCGCGCCAATGACTGCGCGCATGACCGTGGTGATGCGGATGGCCGGGACCGACGCGCACCTTCACGCCGTGGTCGCCTGCGCGGACATTCACTTGCGCGGATGCAGGCACTGCAAAGCCGACGACAGCAGCAGCGGCCGCAACGAGAAACAGTTTCTTCATACCGGTTCGTCCCTCTGTTTTAGAACTGCGCCTTCAACGGAGGGAGAGCGTCAACGTTCCCCTTGAGCAGAGAGATTATTTTGCGATGCGCGGGAACGATGGCGACATGGCTCAACATTCATCCGCACTCACTGTACGGATGCTGCGCTTGCGAATTGTCGGAGATCGGTACGGAGCGCGTCCGCAATGCGCTTTAGTCTTCAGCGAAAGCGAGATAGCGGATGATGCGCCATCGGCCGTCGGCGTCGCGGCGCAACACATCGAGCCCAGGCTCGACCGTACGGCTCTCGCGGCCGCTGTCATTGTCGCCGATCGTCTGCGTCCAAACGACGCGCACGATGGCGGTATCGCCGAATACCAGGATCTCGCGAATCTCGAGTGCGTTGTGAAAGCGCCGCTTCGGATCGGCGAGCGCACTGGTCAGAAGTTCGCATTGCCGCGCATAACCGCGTTCCGGGGCGCCGCGGAACTTCGCGACGAGATCCTTCGCGAACAGATCGCAGACGCGATCGGCTCTGCGCGCATTGAAGTCCTCGGTCCATTGCGCGAGTGTCTTGCGAATCTCCGCTTCGGCTGAGGGCTGCGCCGCAGCGGGCAACGGCGCGAGCGTCAGGCCCGCAAACAGCGCTGCAACGAAGCCGCGCACGCCTACGCCGCCGGCGGGGCGACGGTTGCGCTCTGGCCGCTGCGCTTGAGCGCCTCGGCGACAAAGCCGGACGCTTTCATCTCTTCGACGAAATCCTGAAGGTAGCGCGCGCCGATGGTGCGGCCCTGCTTCGTGCCCATCGCCTGACGGATATCCATGAAGCTGTCCGGCAACAGCCGCAGATCCGGATTGGTCGCGAGGTATTTGCCGATCAGCTGGCGCACGCCCCCCATCGCATCGAGCCGCTCGCGGGCAAACAGATCCATCAGCGCGTCGTCATCGTGCGGAGGCAACCGCACGAGTTCGGCATGCTTGAGCGTGCGGGTGAGGAAGAGATCGTAGGCCGATTTCGGCGTCACCAGGATGCGCCGGCCCGGCGCATCGAGTTCGGTCACGCTCTGGTAGGGCGTGTCCTTGCGCACGAGATAGGTGCCCTCGATCAGGACATAGGGCGCGGTGAAGGCGATCTCGGCGGCGCGGGCCGGCTCAATCGCAAGGAACGCTATGTCCCAGGCCAGTGGATCGGGCGGGGTCGCGCCGAGCGCGTCGAACACCTTTCCGGCGCCGTCGAACGACACGAAATGCACCGGCACGCCAAGGCGCCGTGCAAGCTCCCGCGCGAGGTCGCCGGAGACGCCCCGCGGTTCCTGCTCGCTCGGCCCGCGCTGGGCGAGGACACCATTTCCGTAATTGATCGCGGCGCGCAGCACTCCGGCCGGCGCAAGATCCTTAACGACATCCGCCGAAACCGGACTCATGGAATTTCCGAGGCCCTTACTTGAATTTCAGCTGCCGGGCGTCGGCATCCATTTCGAGGCAGGTCAAGAGCTCGACATAGCTGCCCGAGCCCATGCCTGCCGAGCGGGCGCAGTTCGCGCGGTCACCGGCCGGATAACGCGACCAGTTCGACTCGAGCTTCTTGCGCGCGTCCTGCTCCTCGGAGATGCAGCGGCTGTAGCGCTCGTTCAATCCGGGACTGTCGAGGCCGCCCTTGCAGGTCGGTTCGATGTTGAAACGCGGTACGGCATCCGACACGGCGAAGGCGAGCGGCAAGAACAATGCGAGCGGCGTGGGAAAGGCCATCGATGCGGTCTCCGGATTCGGACCGAATGTAGAGCATCGCGAGCCGGAGGGGAATCCGGCCGGACGCCGGTTCGGCGTCTTTTCGCCAATGTCGCAAGAGTGTTAATCTATCGTTGCAAATGACCGGACGACCGCTCCCACCGTAACGGAGGACGTCATGGCAAAGGGACAGATGCGGACGACCAAGGAAAAGAAAAAGCCGAAGGCCGACACCAACAAGGTGAAACAGCTTTCGGCTTATAAAGCCTCGCAAATGCAAGGCGGCAAGAAGTAGCTCTAGCCATCATGCGGGAGCGCTGTGCGTCCCGCATGATGCGATGCAATCGCCTCAGGCTGCGGTCTTCTTCTTGGCGGTGCGCTTGAGCGGGAAAGCCGGGCTCTCATAGAGCGCGCGCATTTCCGCTTCGGTATAACGCGACTCGTTGACCTCGAGCGTGGCGCCGAGCAGAGCGCCGCCCGGCATGTCCTCGATGGCGAAGCGCAAAGCTTCGGCGGCGGTGTTGAAGCGCTTGTAGCTGAACGGTCCGCGAACACGGCGGCTGCGGCTCGGATAGAGTTCGGCCGGCGCCTTGAAATCGAACCCGCTCAGGTCACGCACTTGGGCCTGCCAACGGGCACGATTAATGGCCTGGGGTTCGTTCGCCATGGGGTCACTCCTGTCGCTTCAAAGGCATCGCAGCGACGAGAAAGCGGCGCGGCGAGACATCGTGGAAATTGAGCGCAAATCGGGCGCACCGGGAGCCGAGGCTCAACCGGCAGGACTTAAATAGGTGCGGTGCAGCCAAAACGCCAGACTCGGCGCTGCATGGAAGCGATCCGCCCGCGGAAGACCAGCATAACTTTATGATAAATAATGACTTTTCCGAAATTGCTGCATTGCAATAAAAATCGTTGACATTCGGCCCGAATTGTTTTAAGTTTCAAATATTGCAAGCGCATCCGTATCCTGGTGCCGGCGGTATTGTGTCCGGACGGATTGCCCGCGCCACTCCATCTTTTCCGGAGCCATTGCTGTCATGACCGACCACCCGATGCACGCCTTCGCGCGTGCTTTTTGCGATGCGTTGTCCGCCCGCGAGCCCGTGCGTCTCGCCCGTTTCCTCCACGACGAAATCGAGTGGACGGTCTTCGGCCCGATCGGGTTGCTGCCGTTCTTCGGCCACCGCAAGGGCAAGGCCATGGTGATCGCCATGCTCGATCGCATGTCCGACAGCCTGCAGCTGCGCGGCTGCAACGTCGAGCGCTCACTCACCGACGGCGACCAGGCCGCAAGCATGATCCGGATCAGCGCGCGCGATCTGCGATCCGGCCGCACGCTCAGCCTGCGCATCGCGATGTTCGCGCAATTCTCGGGCGAAACATTGATCGGCCTGCGCGCCGTCATCGATACCTTCGATGCCGCGGAACAGGCGATCGGCCGCCACATCGACCTCTCTGCCGTCGCCTGATTTGTACCGCGAGGCCCTAAACTTCGCATTGCGGCACTGCGCGAGTTACGCATAATTGCGTGGCCCAACAGGCCGCTGAGAAGATGACAGACCGCACACATCGTTCACCGGGCGCCTCTCGCATACGCCGAGGCTCGTCCGCGGTTTTGATGCGGGCCGTCCTGGGGGCCGCTGCGCTTGTCCTCGTGACGATGCACGCTGGACCTGTGCGCGCGCAGGGCGGCGCGGCGGTTGAGACGCTCACCGAAAAGGACGTCCCCGCCTCCGTGACGCAGCGGATGCGTTGCAAGTCCACGGCGGGGCCGATGTCGCGGCGCCCGTTCGCGGGCGGTTTTGTGTTCTCCCAATCCTGCACCGATGGCGGCGATACGCTGGTGCGCGTGGTCTACGCCACCGACCCGAACGGGGCCGGCGCGCGGCTCCTGCAATTTCACCGCCCCGAAGGCCGGCGCATGTCGGCGCTGGCGAGCATCTCCTTCGGCGACGACCAGATTTCCGGCACCACCGGACGGCTGACGCGGCGGATCTGCCGCGCCGAGGGCCGCTGGCGGATGGAAGGCAAGCAGCCCGCTCCGGGCCTCGTCTATTGGCGTCAGACCCGCGATTGCGAGGGCAAGACCGGCTGGCAAACCGTGATCGGGCGCCGGGCGGAATAAGCCGCCGCTCCGCGCCGGTATTCATCGCCAGATTTGCCGCAATCGTATCGCGGCATTGCCATGTTCACGTTCTTGTGACGCCGTTTTCCCATGCGGCTATCGGCCCTTTCCTGGGGAATGCGCGGGTCGTTCTCGCGCAGATGGAAGGGAGTACCAGCATGACGGCAATCAAGCGCCTCGGTGACGTCGACCGCCAGGCCTCCAATGAATTCGAGGGCGAGATCCGCGAATTCATTCGCCGCGACGTCTCCACGCGCAGCAAGCTGCCGGTGGAGCCCAATGCAAGCTCGCAAGTCGAGGCCGACAACCTCAACACGCTCCTCGAGCGGGTCTCCGGTGTCACTGTCGCCGAGATCGACCGGCTGATCTCGGAATTGCAGACCATCCGATCGCTGCTGCTGAAGGAAGGCGAGCGCGTGCGCCGGGAAATCACCGGCTATGCCGGCTTGAGTCAGTCGGCCGTGGCCACGATGAAGGTCATCAACGATACGCTCACGCAGCTGCGGCCGAGCGCGATGAGCTTGCCGTCGACCAAGGACTGACCGGACACCGGGGTCGAGCCGCGGGCCTGTGGCCCGGCTGCAATCAGAATCCGAACCCGATTCCGAGGCCGCGGCCCCCGATCCCGATGGAGAGCGGCGGCGCGACCGGCGCCGGACCGCCCCCGCCGAAGATCTCGCGGTCGGTCGGCGGCCGGATGCGCTCCTGACGCGCCTCGCGCGGCGGCGGGGGTGCCGCGCGCCGTGCAGGAGGCGGTTCGGCAGTACGGCTGCGCGCCGGAGGCTCTGCCTTGCGACTGCGCTCGGGAACGGCTGCGGTCTTCTTGGCTGGCTTGACCGGCGCGGCAGGGATCGCGACGCAGCGGTCTCCCTCGACGCGCTGCCCACTGCCGCAGGTCAGCGGACAGATGCGACCGCGCTGGCCTTGTACGGCTTCGAGCGCATCGAGGCTTGGCGTTGCCACATCGAGAGTCATGCCGGCGCGCCGGTTGAATTCCTGCAATGCGCTTCTTGACCGTGCCGTCCAGTCGCCATCGCTTGCGCCCGGATCGCAGCCGACGCGCCGCAGCTCGGCCTGCAACTCGCGTGCGACTGCCCGCGGGTCGGTGGTGATCGGCTGCTCGACCGTGTTGCTCGGCGCGGACAACGTCGTGATTTGCGGCTGCCCCGGCTTCTCGCCGGGCGTCACCAACTTGGCCCGGTGGGTGCGGGCAAGCGCCGCGTAGAAGCCGGCCGGATGCACGGACAGGAAAGCATCCCACGCCTCGATCGTGCCAATCCGTTCGGCGGCTTCGAAGTCGCGCTGCGGATCGGCGGCGACCTGCTCCGATGGCGGAGTGGGCGGCGGCGCGTTGGGGCTCGGGAGCACCGTGATCTGCCGGGTCGGCGTCGAGGTCGCGGCTGCGGGACTCGCCGCAAGTGAAAAGCCGCTCTGTTCTATCCGGCCGGCAATCAACGGCTCCTGCCGGCCAGCCGTCATTTGCCGCACCTCGTCCCGCACGTCGTCCAGCGCTGTTCGCAAGTCGCGGTCCGGCGCCATCAGCTTGTTCAGGAGGGCCGCGGTGAAGACGCTCCGTCCGTCCTGCGCCACGGCGCCCGGCTGCGCCGCAATGGCGACCATCGTACCCGGCGCGGTCACATTGACATGGGCCAGTCCGCCGATCGCTTCGGTCGATACGCTGCGCTTCATCGCGGAGACGAACGAATTGTCGCGCGCCGCATCGAGGATGACGAGGCGAGCGCGCTTCGCCGGCTCGATGGATCGCATCAGGCGATCGAGCGACAAAGCTTCGTCCTCGACATCGAAATCGCTCGCAAGTTTGGCATCGACCGGCAGCAGATAATTCGTGCCATTCACCGCAATCCCGTGACCTGAAAAATACACGACCGCGACATCGGCGCCGCGCGCCACCGAGGCGAAGTCGCGCATCGCGGTTTTCATGTCGAGATTGCCGAGGTCGCGCTTCGTTTCGACGATGTCGAAACCGGCATTGCGAAACAGCGCCGCGATTGCGTCCGCGTCCTTCGCTGCATCAGCCACAGCAGCTGTATTGTGATAGGCGCTGTTGCCGATCACCAGCGCCACCATCCTGTCGGCGCGCGCGTCGCCGGCGGTGACGATCAGGGAACCCCAGAGGATGAGCAGCAGGCTTGCCAGACGGGTCACGAAGCGCCTCGCGTCTGTATCGACGCCGAAAGTCTAACAGCGCTCAGCAGGCACTCCAAGGCGCCATGTCCGCGAAAGGCATCAGGTCACGACAGTGTGTAAGTGTTCCGGTCCACGGCGCGAAAGTAAGTGGGCAAGCAGATTCAGCGGCCGCTATCCTGCTTCGTGACAATGTCCACGACCTTGCGTGCAGCAGGATCGACAATCACGATGCTTTCGTCGGGAAGCTTGGCAAACTTGAAGTCGCGCAACACGCCGACCTTGTCCTTCAACGAGACCGGCATTTCGTTGAGGATGATGGAATCCGGAATCCTCGAGCCAATCGTCACATTGCTGCCTTCGGGCAGGCGGCGCGCCGGCTCGTTCACAACCTCATCGTAAATGACGCGCTTGTGATCCTGCGTCAGGCCGATGCCGGTGAGCGGCGTGCCCGACCCGCTGGTCTGCGCGCCTACTGATCCGGTCGCCTGGGCAATGACAGCTGCGCAGATCAAGACGCGTCGCATGCGCTTCATCATGTCGCCAACTCGAACATCAATGAGAACGGTCCGCCTTGCTCGGAGCCGGTTGCGTGATGCTGACGGGGTCGGAACCCGGCATGGTTTCTTCCAGCCCCTGCTCGAGCTTCTTCTCGTCTTCGTCAGCGTGCTTCGACTGCGCCGGCTGCTTCTTTGGATCAGGATTGCCGCCGCGCCGCTCGATCGAGGGATTTTTCATGTCCGCCTCCGCCGTGTCGGAGGTCAACGCGCGCAGCGTGAGCGGGTTCCCGCCCGAGGACCAGGCGAACGCTATCGCGAGGATAGAACAGTGCTATCCGGCCGCGCCTCGACGGGCGTGTTCATGTGCGCCGTCACCACGACGAAGGCGATCGCCGCAACGATGAGCACAACGCTGCCATAGGCGCATCCGATGAGACGCAGCCCGTACGTGTTCATGATGGCAGATTGTCCGTGTTTCATCGCGAAGGTGGGCGGGGATGCTGGCGGGATTGTGCCGCCAGCATCTACGATGGACCGGTTGATTATTCGATAATGGCCGCGACGTAGCGGCCCAGCGGATTGACGAGCGCAATACGATCGCCGGACTTCACGTAGTAATAGGGCTTCACCCAGGGAAGCTCCTGCGCGATCGCGTCGGGTACGGGCTTCAGCGCGATATCGTCCGGCACCACCATGGTCTCCTGGAGATCGGCACCAACTTTTTGCTCCACGCCCTTGTCCTGCGCCAGCGCATTCACGATCGCCTGCTTCTGTTCGGCGGTGAAGTTGAACGTGTGGGTGAGGATCGGCTGCCTGTCGTGCTCGAAGATCGACTCGTTGTGGGCCGCGGTGTTCTGCGACGACGGCACAACCTCACCCGCCACATTCGGCTTGACGTTGTTCACCGGCTGATCGGCCGGCGCCAGCCCAACGGTCGATTCCGGGTTCTCGACGGCGGGCGCCGCCGATTGCGCCGGCTGTTTCGATCCCGCCGGCCCGGCCATCGACGGATCGGCGCCGGCTTGCGCGGGGGTCGGAGATTGCGTGCTGGTCTGCGCAAGAGCGGGCACCGCCGCAAGCATGGCAAGCAGCGCGCCCCCGCAGATCACGGAGGAAATCCGTTTCATGACCATCGATCCTTTCGATTGATGCGTGCCGGAACAACGGGCCAGCGGCAGTTCCGGTTCCGGCTCGGGCGCCTATACGACCGTATAGGCCGAACACACCATCGCGACCGGCTGGCGATGCGAGGCACCGAAGATCGAGACCCGGCCGAAGCAGGTCATCGTCCCGGCCCTGATGATGCGGGCATCGGCCAGAAGATCGAATTGCGCGGACCCGAGGAAATGGGCGGTCTGATCGACCGCATTCATGGGGCGATAGCCGTTCCACGCCGCCGCGCAGGCAAAAATCATCGCAGCGTCCGCCAGCGCCATCACCGCCTGCGGCGAAACGGTCTTGCCGTCGGCGCAGAGCTTGCGGGTGAACGGCAGCCGCAGCACCGCGCCCGGATTCCAGTCGAGGCCGGCCCCTGCCGGCCGCCAGGCCTCTACGGATTCGAGAAGAAGGCCCATCTCCTGGGTCCAGGGCGGGACGACCTCGAGCATCAGCCGGCTTGCCGCTCGCAAGCCGAACATGCTCGGCGTCGATGCAACAGCGTTCGCTGCCATCCCTCTCCCCGCGCGCCGGCGAAACCTTCCCGGCGCACTCGTCGCCGCGAATCAGCGCGGCGCCTCGCCCCGCCAAATTATGCTCGCGAACCCCAGCCGTCGGTACTTGAGTATGAAAGCGCGCAACGAAAACCTGTGAAGAAGCCCGCGCCACACTTCGCCGGAAAATGCGCCTGTGGCACCTCCAGCCGCGTTCGGGGCCTTGACCGGGACCCCGTGCCAGCGCACCGTCTGGTGGCTTGAGGTGGGGGATACGATGTCCGTGAGGCGTGTTGGTCTTGCCCTCGCCGTGCTGACTGCGGCGCTGCTGCTGGCGCCACAGGTCCATGCGGCGAACTGGCTGGAAAAGAATTTCTGGATGAGCGGGCCGCGCTATAGCGGGGACCTGCCGCCATGCGACAGCGGATGGGCCTTGGGCACCATTCAGACGCGCTTCAGCGGCAAGGAATACGCGTTCTGGAATTCACGTCTGGGCATCGTGCAATTCGACGACATTCGCGAGACCGCGAACCGGCCCTGGGCCCCCGATACGATCCCGCGGCGCTTCTGTTCCGCGCGCGTCCTGATCTCGGACGGGATCTGGCGTCCCGTGCATTATCTGATCGGCGAGGATCTCGGCATGATCGGCGCCACCTGGGACGTCGAATGGTGCGTGGTCGGCCTTGATCGCAACTGGGCGAGCAATCCTGCCTGCCGGATGATGCGGCCCTGACCTCCCCGTTTCATTGCCGGTTTGTTCTTGTAATGTTCCATCCGCCGGGCTAGCCTGCCCGGCGGTATCCATTACCCGGCGGGGGCGTATCATGTGCAAGATTGCGGACCGCTTCGCGGTCTTTCTGGCCTTTTCCCTGATCATGACGGTGACGGCGTTCGCACAAAATGCGCAGCCGCAAGACGCCGCGCCGTTCGCGGCCGACCGTTTCGCCCAGCGGGCAAGCCCGCGCTTCCAGCAGGACGATCGGCGCGAGGGGCGCAACCAGCCCGGCCGGTTCGATTTCTACGTGTTGGCCCTGTCGTGGTCGCCGTCGTTCTGCGAAGTCTCGCGCGAGCGCAATGGCGGCCGCTCCTCCCTGCAGCAATGCAGCGGCGAACGACCCTATTCCTTCGTGGTGCACGGCCTGTGGCCGCAGCACGAGAACGGATTTCCGCGCGACTGCCAGGTGCCGGCGCCACGGCTGTCGCGCAACATCGTCAACACCATGCTCGACATCATGCCGGCGCCGCGCCTCGTCTTCAATCAATGGGACCGCCACGGCACCTGCACCGGCCTGAGCGCGCAGGACTATTTCGACACCGTGCGCAAGGCGCGCGAAGCCGTGAAGATCCCGAAGCAATATCAGGAGATCACGTCCTATCTCGCGGTGACGCCGGACGAAGTCGAGAAGGCCTTTATCGAAGCCAATCCAGGTCTGCCTCCCGACGCCATCGCGGTGACCTGCGATCGCCGGCGGCTCAGCGAAGTGCGGATCTGCATGTCGAAAGACCTGCGCTTCCGCGGCTGCCCGGAAGTGGACCGCAGGGCCTGCCGCAACGACAAGGTCATGATGCCTCCGGTCCGCGGAGGCTGACTGCGCGCTGGAGCGCGGCGGAGGGCTTGCGCAGTCCGCCATCGCAAAGACGGAGCCGCGGGAGAGAATTCGGCCTGCGCGGCCGGAAATCCGGACGATCGCTGTATCGCGGCTCTTGACGGACGACGGCGTCCGGTCTCCCTGCGCGGCAATGAATTATCGTCATGCCTTTCATGCCGGCAATTTCGCCGATGTCGTCAAGCACGCGCTGCTGGCGCGCGTCGTCATGCATTTGCGCAAGAAGGACACCCCGTTCCGGGTGATCGACACCCATGCGGGCGCAGGCCTGACCGATCTTGCGAGCGAGGAGGCAACGCGCGGCGGCGAGTGGCAGGACGGCATCGGCCGCGTCTGGCGATATCCCTTTGCGCCTGACGCTGCGGCGCTGCTTGCGCCCTATCTGTCCGCGATCTCGTCCTTCAATCCGGACGGCGTCCTGCGCGCCTATCCCGGTTCGCCGCTGCTGATCCGGCAATGGTTGCGCGATCGGGACCGCCTGATCGTGTGCGAATACGAGCCCGGCGCCGCGCGGCTCTTGTCGCGCAATGTCCACGGCGATGCCCGCATCAAGGCGATCGAGATCGACGGCTGGACCGCACTCAACGCCTATATCCCGCCGAAGGAGAAGCGCGGCCTCGTCCTGATCGATCCGCCCTACGAGAAGCCGAACGAATTGCAGCACGCGGCCGAGGCGCTCGGCGCCGCGCACCGCAAATGGCCGACCGGCACGATGCTGTTGTGGTATCCGATCAAGGAGCCGCGCGAGATCGCGCGCTGGAGCCGGGGGCTCGCCGCCCTCGCATTCTCAAAGGCCCTGCAGATCGAACTGTCGCGCCCCGGAGGTGCCGACGGCAAGCTGCGCGGCACCGGCATGATCGTGGTCAACGCCCCCTGGACGCTCAAGGAAGAGGCGCAAATTTTGCTCCCCGCGCTGGCCAAGGCCCTGTGGCCCTCAGAAAATTCCGAAATTCGCGTTGCCACCCTTCCGGATCGATGAATTTACGCGCAATTCTCTTTCCACAGACGCGGCATTGGTCTTTACTGGAGCGGCTGGCTTTGACGTTCCGCCCTCTTAGGGGGGCCGGCGGAGTGACAGAGGCCCGAAATAGGCTGAAGCTTTCCCCGATTGTGAATGTCCGGCCGAGCCGCTGCTCCGTGGGGGACGACGGCTTAGCAATTGTGGGAAGGGAGTTCCCCGATGGCTCAAACGGGAACTGTGAAATTCTTCAATGGCGAACGAGGCTACGGCTTCATCAAGCCCGACGATGGCGGACGTGACGTATTCGTCCACATCACGGCGGTGGAGCAGGCCGGACTGAAGTCGTTGGCGGAAGGACAACGGATCAATTTCGATGTCGAGCCCGACAAGAAAGGCAAAGGCCCCAAAGCCGTCAACCTCGTGATCACCGGATAAGTCGACGCGCTGATCCCGTCTGCCTTACGTGCCCGCGCGCGGCGCAAACGCGACCGCCGACAACGAAAATTTTTCCCACATCGAGAGCCCACGCATGATCCTTCGTTCCGCCGCGCCCTCCCCGTTTGGGCGCAAGGTGACGATCGCTGCCAGTATCCTTGGATTGTCGGATCGCGTGACGCTCGTTGTGGCCGACACCAACAACGCCAACGACGATCTGCGTCGGCAGAACCCGCTCGGCAAAGTCCCCACCCTCGTACTGGATGACGGACGCACGCTGTTCGATTCGCGTGTGATCCTCGAATATCTCGATCACCTCGCCGGTGGCGGCCGCATCATCCCGCGCGAGCCGGAGGCACGCTTCGCGGCGTTGCGGCTGCATGCGCTTTGCGACGGCATTCTGGATGCGTCGCTCCTGCAGGTTTACGAAGCGCGCTATCGGCCCGAAGCCATCCGGCACGGCCCCTGGCTCGAATATCAGGCCGGCAAGGTGTCACGCGCGCTCGCCGAACTCGAAGCGGAGCCGCAGGCGCTCGATCCGACCCCGCATGTCGGCCAGATCGCGCTTGCCTGCGCACTCGGTTATCAGGATCTGCGTTTCGGCGGCACCTGGCGCGCGGGTCATCCAGGGCTCGTCGCCTGGCTCGATCGCTTCGCCGCGCAGGTGCCCGCCTTCGAACAGACGCGCGTCGTGCCGTAAC
>NZ_DATMRX010000029.1:0-6833 GCF_035565855.1 Pseudorhodoplanes sp. | reverse complement strand
CGCTGTCGTTCACGCGCAACCCGACCACCATCGCCGAGCATGTGCGCACGCGGCTCGCCCGCCAGATTTGCGCGCAACACACCACGCCGGCGGGCTACATGCCGCTGATCGCGCTGTCGGCGAAATGGGAGCAGAGCTTCGCGGAGTCCATCGTCGGCCAGGGCGACGAGCGCAGCCTCGCGATGCAGCCCTCGAAGCTCTCCGAGTTCATCACGCTGGTGCGCGAGCGGTTCGAGGATGCCGCCCGCCAGGGCGAGGCGCCGGTGCTCGTCACCTCGCCCGGCATCCGCCCGTTCGTCCGCGGCATCGTCGAGCGTTTCCGCGCTCAGACCAGCGTGCTCTCGCAGTCGGAAATCCATCCCAGGGTGCGGCTGAAGACGGTCGGCAGCATCTGACGCGCAGGGTCGCCCGACCGGCCGATTCCGCCCGCCATTCCTGGAGATTCAACGAAACGTGAACGGGTCTTGGAACCGGATCGGCCCGCTCTACGTTTATGGCACGCAGCCGTGATGAGGGGAAACGGCGCCGCGCCCCAGGGGTCTGGGGCCGGAATGGTGTCGCGTGCGCAAACCGTTGGAAGCCTTTGGAGATACGGGCTTTAGCCGGAAGCGGGAATTGAACCTGGAACCGGCGGAACCCGACGAAGCAGGTGAAGTCTAAGACAGGTGAAGCCCTGGCGAACATGTGAGAGTCCGGGAGCGCGTCATGAACAACTACACACTGGCCACCGCAGATCGTTTGACCCACCTCAAGATCGTGGTGGTGTCGCTGATCGCTGGCATCATCGTCGTCGGCGTCGGCATCGCCGCCCGCCCGGAACTGCCGGACATGAGCACGCGGCTGGAAGCCCGTGCGCCGATCCTCAAGGCGGACAAGCCGGTGACCTGGACCCAGGCCGACCGCGTGACCATCCGCTGATTTCGCGGCATACTTCGCCGACGTTCTCACCATCGACTTCGCGCGCCCTTGCGGCGCGCGATTTGTTTTCCGGGCAGATCAAAGAACCGATGCCCCGCTTTCGCGGGGCATCGGGGGTAATCCTGCCGGCTTTCCGGGCAATCGGACCGGCTCACGCCGAGGCGTTGCGCACCCGCATCAGGCCGATGGCATCGAGCTCGGACTGTTCCACGGCGGCCTCGGCGGCGCGCTCGCGCATCTGGTCACGCTCGTCGAGCAACTCGACCTTCTTCAATTCCTCGAATGCTTCGGCCAGGGCTTCCTTGGCGTCGTTGAGTTGAACCTTCAATTCGTCGGCGGATTGCTTGAGATTCTCGCGCCGCTGAATGGCGGCCTTGGCATACGTCGGATAGGCGAAGTGACCGGGATCATGGATGCCGGCGCGGTCCTGTTCGACCTTGATTTCGCGCTCGAGATCGACGGCCATGCGCTCGAATTCCGCGATCATGCTCTCGATCTGCATGACCTTCCGTCGCTTTTCGTCAACCTGAAATTTCTTCAGACGAATGAGCGTATCGCGTGACTTCATTTTACTCGTACTCCCCCGAAGCCCCGAGGACGTGGCTTGACCCGCCGGTCGCACCCGTACCGGTGGGCAACCATGTCGAATGTGGCGCGATAACGTTAGTTTTCGGTTTCCAATGATGGCGCAAAGGTAAGGAAGCCGCTTTTTCTGTGGCTAACCGCGTGGCGGCACGTCGGCAGCGCCGGCGAGCCCGGCGGCGGCCAAGATCTGCTCCAACCGCCGGTAACCGTCGATCAGACTGGTAGAATCGGCTTTATCCTGACCGAGAAAGGCCTCCAGCGCCGGGTGTAGGCCAATGGCCTCGTCCACCTCGGGACTCGAGCCGGGACGGTAGGCGCCAAGCCGGATCAGTTCCTCCATGTCGGCGTAGGTCGCCATCACCCGCCGCGCGCGGGTGAGTACATCGAGAAAGGCGGGATCCGCCGAGCGCGGCATCGAGCGCGACACTGACTTGAGCACGTTGATCGCAGGGTAACGCCCACGCTCGGCGATGGCGCGCTCCATGACGATATGGCCGTCGAGGATCGAGCGCACCGCATCGGCGATCGGCTCGTTGTGGTCGTCGCCTTCGACCAGCACGGTGAAGATGCCGGTGATGGTGCCCTCGCCCGCTCCGGTGCCGGCACGCTCCAACAGGCGCGGCAGTTCGGCAAACACGGTCGGCGTATAGCCCTTGGCGGTCGGCGGCTCGCCGGTGGCCAAGCCGATCTCGCGCTGAGCGATGGCGAAGCGGGTGACCGAGTCCATCAGCAGCAGGACATGCTGGGCCTGATCGCGGAAATACTCGGCGATGGCGAGCGTCAGATAAGCCGCCTGGCGACGCATCAGGGCCGGCTCGTCGGAGGTTGCGACCACGACGACCGAGCGGGCCAACCCCTCCTCGCCCAGGTCGTCCTGCAGGAACTCCTGCACCTCGCGGCCACGTTCGCCGACCAGGCCGATCACCGAGACGTCGGCGACGACGTTGCGCGCCATCATCGACAGCAGCACCGACTTGCCGACGCCGGAGCCGGCAAAAATGCCCATGCGCTGACCGTGGCAGCAGGTGACGAAGGCGTTGAGCGCCCGCACGCCGAGGTCGATGGCGGTGCCGACGCGCTTGCGGGCATGCGCCGGCGGGGGCGGCGCTTTGAACGGATAGGGCACGGGACCGGCCGGCAGCGGCCCCTTGCCGTCGATCGGTTCGCCCATCGCGTTAACCACCCGGCCGAGCCAGCCCTGCGACGGCCGCACCGCGCCCGCCACCGAGGACACCACGGCGCGGCAGCCGCGCCGTACCCCTTCGAGCGGAGCAAACGGCATCAGCAGCGCGTGGCTGCCGGAAAAGCCGACCACCTCGCACGGAATAGGCTTCGACCCCGTTTCGACAACGACGCGCGCGCCGACCGACATGGCCTGCAGCGGCCCGGCCACCTCGACCATCAGACCGCGCACGCCGACCACGCGGCCGTAGACCTCGAGCCCATCGAGTTCGGCGATTTGCTCGAGCAGCGCCTTCATTCGCGCTGACCCGTTGGTAACCAAACGACCCCAGTCTTAACCCGCTGTTTACCCGCGTCGTTAATCATTAGGTCACCGTCGTTGGGATTAACCCAATGCTCACCCCGACCAGAATGGAAGGGCTTGAGTCGTCGGAATCGGTTACATCCGATTCTTAATGTGGAACATGAACGAAAGCGTGGCTAAAAAATCACTCCCGGACAACACCTTACGCCGATTCGGCCAAAATCGGCCAGTCTGTGGTTGCAGGCGGGAATCAGATTTTGTTAACCATAGCTCGTTAACGTTCCGAATCGGATTGTCCCTGAGCGTTTTCATGGGCCGCCCCTGCGGCGGGCCGAGTTTCGAGCCGCAGCGGCGAAGAAGGGGTCTGGCATGCGCGTCTTGCTGATTGAGGACGATAGCGCCACCGCGCAATCGATCGAGTTGATGCTCAAGTCCGAGAGCTTCAACGTCTATACGACGGACCTCGGCGAAGAGGGCGTCGATCTGGGTAAGCTTTACGACTACGACATCATCCTGCTCGACCTGAACCTGCCGGACATGTCCGGCTTCGAGGTTTTGCGCAGCCTGCGGGTGTCCAAGGTCAAGACGCCGATCCTGATCCTGTCCGGCCTCGCCGGCATCGAGGACAAGGTGAAGGGCCTCGGCTTCGGCGCCGACGACTACATGACCAAGCCGTTCCACAAGGACGAGCTGATCGCGCGCATCCACGCCATCGTGCGCCGCTCCAAGGGCCACGCCCAGTCGGTCATCAACACCGGCGACCTCGTCGTCAATCTCGACCAGAAGACCGTCGAGGTGGGCGGCGCTCGCGTGCACCTGACCGGCAAGGAATACCAGATGCTGGAGCTGCTTTCGCTCCGCAAGGGCACCACGCTGACCAAGGAGATGTTCCTCAATCACCTCTACGGCGGCATGGACGAACCCGAACTCAAGATCATCGACGTCTTCATCTGCAAGCTGCGCAAGAAGCTCGCGAACGCCTCCAACGGCCGCAATTACATCGAGACGGTCTGGGGCCGCGGCTATGTGCTGCGCGAACCGGGCGAGGACGAGGCGCGCATCCCCGCGTAAGCCGAAACGGCACAACGAATGCAAAAACCCCGCCGCGAGGCGGGGTTTTTGTTTGTCAGGCGCAGCCGAAGCCGCGTCGCGGGATTGTCCGCGGCGCACAGCCTACGAATGATTGGAGAGCAGGCCGCGGATCTGCCCGATCTGCGGGGTGTCACCCTGCCCTTGCGCTTCCAGCGCCTTCAACGTGGAGCGCAATTGCGCCAGCAACTCCTCCCGGGAAAGCCCGTCGGCGCCGTCATCCGTGAACGAGATCGGGCGCGGGCTCTTGCGGTTGTATTGCAGGGAAAGAACATCGAAGCGGTTATAATGGCCAACGACATCATGCAGGGTCTTGGCGTCGATCATCACTTCGAGGTCGATGTCGGCATAAACGATGCCTTCGTCACCGCGTAGCGGCCCGCCGATGTACTTGCCGTAGGGATTGACGATGCCGGAAACGGCATTGCCCTTCAGCACCAGGCTGCGCGCCTGCTCCGTCACGCACAACCGCTCGATGCTGGCATCGCCAAAGACCGACGATGAACTGATGACGAAGCACTTGCCCTCATAGGCATGATAGCGGATACGAAGCTCCTGCCCGTCGATGCCTCCGCGGTTATATTCCGACGGATAGGCGGGCCAGTGCGCGGTGTGGACTTTCTCACCCTGCGCCAGCAGTGCAAACTTGGCGAGACTGTTGGTGTTCTCGCCGCACATCAATCCGCCGAGCTCACCGTAGGGCGTCTGATAGACGTTCAACGTGCTGCCGTCGCCCGCGCTCAGCACCAGCCGCTCGGTCGTCGTCGGCACAAGCTTGCGGTGCACGCCGAGGACATTTCCGTCCGGCCCAAGGAACAGGATGCTGTTGAACAGGCTGCCCATGCTCCCGGGTGTGCGCTCGTTAATGCCGATCGCCACATACGCCCCGGCTTTCTTGGCGGCGCGACCGAGCTGCTCGGTCGCCTGGCTCGGCACCTCGACGCAATTCTTGAAGAAGTCGCGGTAGAACCGCTTCATCGCCTCGTCGGGCGGATAGAAGTAGAGCCAGTCCGGATGGCCAGGGATGAAGCCTTCGGGGAAGGCGATGATCTTTGCGCCGTTGCGCCCCGCCTCCTCAATCAGGCTGCACGCCTTATCGACGGTGGCTTCGCGATCGAGCGGGACAGGCTCTGCTTGCACGGCTGCCGCTTTGAACTTTGGAAAGCTGTCACCGCTCATTTCAAACTCCCTTCATGCGCACGATGCGCAAGCTTACTTGATGGGCCTGCATCGTGGCAAAGGCTGCATTGATGTCCAAGCACACACGGTCTGCGTGCAAGTGCAGTGGCGCAACCAGCGCCGTTCTACTTCTGCGTGGTTCAAAATCCGCATGATGCCGTTTAGTCTCCGAAACGAAATCGCATGCGCGGCAAACTGAATGCTCGCGAACAACGGCGATACGAAGAGGGAGAACCATCATGCGTTACGCGAAAATGCTGCTGGCGTGCGCGCTCGGCTTGTCGTTCGCAGCCGCATCGTCTCCCACCGCGCATGCGCAATTCTCCCCGAACCAGCCGGTCACGCTTGTTGTCGGCTTTGCCGCGGGCGGCGCAGCCGACATCATCGGGCGATTGATCGCTGAACAGTTGGGAACGCATCTCGACGGCGCAAAGATCGTCGTCGAGAATCGCGGCGGCGCGTCCGGCAACACCGCGGCGCGGCTGGTCGCGTCGTCCCCGCCCAACGGGCACACCATCCTGGTGACGACCACCGCGATCGCGGTGAACGAAACGCTGTCGAAGGACAAGGGCTTCTCCAGCAGCGACCTGCGCACCATATCCATTGCCGCGGCGACCCCGGACGTGCTGGTGGTGAACCCGGACAATCCGGCAAAGACGCTGCAAGAGCTTGTCGCCAACGGCAAAAGGAAAAGCGTCACCTTCGGCACCGCGGGCGTCAGCACCAGCCCCTATGTCGCGGCCGCGTATTTCTTCAAGGAGTTGGCCAAGATCGAGGCCGTGCATGTACCCTTCCCCGGCGGCGCGCCGGCGCTGAATGCGCTGCTCGGCGGCCATATCGACGCCGTCGCCATCACGCTGCCGACGCCGGTGCCGCATATCAAGGACGGTCGGCTGCGCGGCCTCGCCGTCGCCAGCAAAGAGCGGATGGCGGTCGTTCCCGGCGTGCCGACTTACGAGGAAAGCGGCTATCCGGGCTTCCTGCACGACACCTGGGTCGGCCTCTTTGTCAACAGCAAGACCAGCGACGAGATCGCCGGCAAGCTGAACAATGCGGTCAACGCCGTGTTGAACGACAAACGCTTTCAGCAGCGGTTGAACGACATCGGATTCCGAACGCAACCCCGGCCGCTGGGTGAGGCCGACAGCTATTACCGCTCGGAAATCCAGGACTGGAACAAGATGATCACGCGGATCGGCCTGACGACAGGCAAGTGATGCCGGCGGCGGCAGCGGTCACAATGGCGATAGCATCACTCCGCGCGGCTACTTCGCGTCGTGGAAAATGATGCCGAGCGTGTGACGTCGGCCGGAGCGGATGCGGCTTACCCCGTGGCGCATGTTGACGCGGTAGATGCCCCGCGTGCCCTGCACCGGCCGGTGATGGACCGGAAAGATCACTGCTTCGCCACGCCGCAGCGGAACCACCTCGACCCGCGACTGCATGCGCGGGCGCTGCTCGGTCAGCACAAATTCGCCCCCGGCGAAGTCCACCGCAGGCTCCGACAGCAGCACCGTGGCCTGCAGCGGAAAGACATGCTCGCCATAAATATCCTGATGCAGGCAATTGTAGTCGC
>NZ_DATMRX010000028.1:0-54470 GCF_035565855.1 Pseudorhodoplanes sp. | reverse complement strand
CGTTCGTCGCCGGCCCGTTGAAGCGAACGGATTGTTCGCTCGTCTCGGATGGCGCCGCGGCGATCGTGCTGGCCGATGTCGAGACCGCGCTTCGCCTCAACAAGGCCGTCGCCTTCCGCGCGGCGCAGCATGTGCAGGATTTCCTGCCGATGGCCAAGCGCGACATCCTCAAATTCGAGGGCTGCAGTCTGGCGTGGAAACAGGCGCTGGCGCAGGCTGGCATCGGGCTCACCGACCTCTCCTTGGTCGAGACGCATGACTGTTTCACCATCGCCGAGCTGATCGAATACGAGGCGATGGGACTCGTTCCGGAAGGGCAGGGTGCGCGCGCGATCGCAGAGGGCATGACACAGAAGGACGGCCCGCTCCCGGTCAATCCGTCCGGCGGCCTGAAAGCCAAGGGCCACCCGATCGGCGCGACCGGCGTTTCGATGCATGCGCTGACGGCGATGCAGCTTCTCGGAACCGCCGGCGACATCCAGGTGAAGGGCGCCGAACTCGGCGGCATCTTCAACATGGGCGGCGCCGCGGTGGCTAACTACGTCAGCATCCTCGAGCGGATCAAGTAATGTCTCGTGTCCCGGGCGCGGCGCAGCGTGTAACGGTGCGCCGCAGAACCGGGACCCATTGACGATATCGTTGTGTCGCGGACCATGTGGGTCCCGGCTCAGCAGCGCGGCATTTCGCTACGCTGCGTGCCGCGCTGCGTCCGGGACGCGAACGCCGGATTACTCCGCCGCGTCTTCCGATTCCGCCTTCTTCTCCGGCGCCACCAGGAACTGCGAGCGCGCCAGCTCGGCGAAGGCGCCGCCCTGCGCGACCAGCTGATCGAAGCTGCCGGTTTCGATCACGCGACCGTCCTTGAACACGAGGATGCGGGTGGCGTTGCGGATCGTGGCGAGCCGGTGCGCGATCACGAAGGTGGTGCGGTCCTTCATCACCTCGTCGAGCGCGGCCTGCACCTTGATCTCCGTCGCCGCATCCAGCGCCGAGGTTGCCTCGTCGAGGATCAGGATCGGCGGATTCTTCAGGAGCGCGCGGGCGATCGACAAGCGCTGGCGCTCGCCGCCGGACAGAAAGCGCCCGCGCTCGCCGACGATCGCATTCAGCTTGTCCGGATTGCGCTCGACGAAATCGTAGGCCTGCGCACGCTTGAGCGCGTCGATCATCTCCTCGTCGGTGGCGTCCGGCTTGCCCGCGGTGAGATTCTCGCGCACCGAACGATTGAACAGCAGCACTTCCTGGAACACGACGCCGATATTGCGGCGCAGTGCCGCGAGCTTCATGTCGCGCAGGTCGATGTCGTCGATGGTGATGCGGCCCGATTGCGGGTCGAAGACGCGATGCAGCAGCGCAAGCGCCGTGGTCTTGCCGGCGCCGGTCGGGCCGACCAGTGCGATTACCTCGCCGGGCTGCGCGGTGAAGGACAGGTCGGCGATCGCGGCGCGCTTGCCGTCATAGGAGAACGACACATCCTCGAAGTTCACGCGTCCCGTCAGGCGCCCTGGATCGATCGCGTGCGGCGCGTCGCGAACCGCCGGAACGGTGTCGAGCACGTCGAAAAATTCCTGCAGGCGTGGCGCGACCATGAACACGCTATTGATGAAGCCCGCGACCTGTTCGAGCCGGCCGACCAGCATGGTGGCGAAGCTCATGAACATCACGATCTCGCCGATCGTGGTCAGGCCCTGGAAGAACAGCCAGGTGCCGAGCACGAAGATCGCGAGCAACGTGATCGTGGTCGAAGCGCGCGTCAGCACCGTCATCACCGCCCACCAGGACAGCACCGGCATCTGCGCGCCGAGCAGCCGCTCGACGACCATCCGCAGGCCCATCACCTCGGCTTCGATGCGCGCAAAGCTCTGCACCAGCGCGACGTTGCCGAGCGCGTCCGAGGCGCGTTCGGCGAGGTCGGAATAATATTTCTCGACCGAGGCCTGCATCTCGCCGGTCTTGCGCAGCACGAATGTCGTCAGGACGACGAACAGCGTGCACAGCACAATCAGCAGCAAAGCGAGCCGCCAGTTCAGATAAAGCGACAGCGGCAGCAGGATGATCAGCGAGACCAGCGCCGCGAGATTCTCGCGAAAGAACGACAGCCACAGGCCCCAAAGGGAATCGGTGCCGGTCAGCATCACCTTCATCAGGCGGCCGGAATGCGAGCCGCCGTGATAGGCGAGCGGCAATTGCAGCACATGCTCGAAATAGTCGGTCAGCACCGCCTGGCGCCGGCGATGCGACAGCCGGTCCGCGTGCAGTGCAATGAATACGCCGCAAAGGATGGTGAACAGGCCAAAGCCCGCCCAGGCCCCGAGCAAAGGCAACAGCCTTTCGAAGGTCAGCGGCGTCGCATCCGCCTTCTGGGAGCCGGCCAGCGCATCGATGATGCGGCCGAACAGCACCGGCTCGGCGAACATCGCCGCCGAAAGCGCAAGGTTCGCGACCGCCAAAAACCAGCCGAGCCCGGCTTCAGGACCGAGCAGCGCCAGCACACGACCATAGAGCTTCAGCAGATTCATTGCGCAGGCTTAAGCCGTTCGGACGCTGGGAAGAAGAATCGCGCCGTTACCTTCATACCGCAGCCCATTCGCTACATTCCGATTTGTGCATTTTTGAACCGTGTTAAACTACATGTGATCGACGGGAAACCGGAGGCAGCGGCCGGTTGCACAAATAAAGATTACAAGGGATCGAACAATAGCAATCTTCCAGACCCGGCGAATGATCAACATCCCGACCGAGCTGTTGCGCACCCTGATCACCGTGGTGGACCTGCGTTCGTTCACCAAAGCGGCGCATTTGCTGGGTGTGACCCAGCCGGCGGTCAGTGCACAGATCAAACGGCTGCAGACGCTGCTCGACTGCGAAATCTTCGACAAGAGCGCGCCGGGCGTGATCCTGACCAATGCCGGCGACGTTGTCGTCAGCTATGCGCGGCGCATGCTGAGCATCAACGATCAGATCGTCGATCTCTCCGCGCCGCGCCTCGGCTCGCAACGCCTGCGCATCGGCATTCCCGGTGACTATCTGACCCCGCGGCTGCCGCAGCTTTTGGCGATGTTGCGCACGGATTTTCCGAACCTGCAGATTTCGCTGCGCAGCGATCACTTCGAGGCGATGTTGCGGGACTTGCGTCAGGGCGACCTCAATCTTCTGATCGGCGTGTCTGAAACCGGCACCGACCTCGACGCCCGTCATCAATGGTCGGAGCCGATGGTCTGGATGCGCAGTCCCTCGTTCACGCTCGGCCCTGATATGCCTGTGCCGCTGGTGACCTCGTCCGAAGGATGGCCTGTGCATCGGGCCGCCGTCTCCGCACTCAGCCGCGCTCAGCGCGATTACGAAGTGGTGTTCATCGGTCAGAGCAAGGCGAGCATCGTGGAAGCGGTGCGGTTCGGCATGGGCGTTGCCGCCGTCTCGCATCGGCGGGTCGATGGTCACGGCCTGGCGGCCTGGGAGGACGCGCCGTTGCCGCCGATCGCTCCGCTCTATTGCGGCATCTATCTGAGCGAGAGCGCCAACCGGCCGCTCCTGGAAAAGCTCGGCGACGCGATCTTCGATATCGTCGGCCCGCAGGAATGCGCGCCGTCGCGCCTCGACACGGCGGCTGTCGTAGCCGGCGTCTGAAGCGCGTTCGGTCGCTTGTCATCGCCCGCGAAAGCGGGCGATCCAGTCAACACAGCTGCTTCAAGAGTCTACTGGATGCCCCGCTTTCGCGGGACATGACAACAAAGGGGCAATCCGCCGCAACCGAAATCGCGCGAGTGGCGGGCCGCTCTTTAGTTCTGCGCGAAGCCTGACCGTTGCGCCCAGCCGGTCATCCGCTGCTCCAGCACCGCCATCACCCAGTACATCACGATGCCGAGCACGGCGAGCGCCAGCAAACCGGCGAAGATCAGCGGCACGTTGAACTGCGCCTGCGCCTGCAGCATCAGGTTGCCGATGCCGTTATTGGAGGCGACGCTTTCGGAAACCACCGTGCCGACGAAGGCGAGTGTGATCGCAACCTTCAGCGAGCCGAAGAAATACGGCAGCGAACGCGGGATGCCGACCTTGCGCATGATGTCGAGCTTGGAGGCGCCGAGTGCTTTCAGCACGTCTTCAAGCTCGGGCTCGATGGTGGCAAGTCCGGTCGCGACATTCACGACGATCGGAAAGAACGAGATCAGGAACGCGGTCAGCACCGCCGGGATGAAGCCGATGCCGAACCACAGGACGAGGATCGGCACGACGGCGACTTTGGGAATCGCGTTGAAGCCGATCATCAATGGATAGATGCCGGCATAAATGGTCCGCGACCACCCGATCACGAGGCCGAGCGCAAGCCCGAAGCCGATCGCCAGCAGGAAGCCGAGCATCGTGGATTCCAGCGTGATCCAGGAATTGCGCACGATCGCCGGCCAGTAATCGTAGGTTGCCTTGAACACCGCACTCGGCGGCGGCAGGAAGAATTCCGGAATCTTGAATACGACGCAGAGGAGTTCCCAGAGCACGAACAGCGCGATGGTGAAAACCCAAGGCGCCATGCGGACGAATGTTTTCGAACCGTTCATTGGCGTGCCTGGTGAATGTGACCGCGCAATTCGTGCACGATGTCGGCGAATTCCTTGGTGTAGGTGATCTCGAGATCGCGCGGACGCGGGAATTCGACCTTGCGCTCGACGACGATGCGGCCCGGCCGCTGCGACATCACGAAAATGCGGTCGGCGAGAAAGACGGCTTCCCGCAGATCGTGGGTGACAAGGATCACGGTGATGCCGCGCGACGCATGCAGGTCGCGGATCACGCACCACAATTCCTCGCGCGTGAAGGCATCGAGCGCGCCGAACGGCTCGTCCAGCATCAGCAATTGCGGCTCATGGATCAGCGCGCGGCAGAGCGAGGTGCGCTGTTGCATGCCGCCGGACAATTGCCAGGGAAACTTGCTGCCGAAGCCGCCGAGCCCGACCGATTCGAGCAGCTTTTCGGCGCGTTCGACATACTGCGCCTTGTTGCGTCGGATTTCGCTGCGATGCGGCTGCACGATTTCGAGCGGCAGCAGCAGATTGTCGAGAGTCGTGCGCCAGGGCAGGAGCGTCGGCGCCTGAAACGCCATGCCGGCGATCTTGACCGGCTGCGTGACCTCCGCGCCGGCGACGCGGACCTGGCCGGCGAACGGAAATTGCAGGCCGGTCGCAAGCTTCATCAGCGTGGACTTGCCGCAACCGGAAGGGCCGACAACCGCGGCGAATTCGCCGCGGTTGATGTTGATGGTGAGATCCTGAACGGCGAGCACGCCTTCAGGCCCGGCGGCAATACCGCCATAGCGATGGCTGACGCCAACGAGTGATACGAAGCCGGGCTCCATTCGCGCTCCCTTCGGGCTCCCCCAAGCCTAAAGGCTAAGCGTCACAGCTTGCGATCCGCGGCCGGCGGCAGGAACGATGCGTCGAAGATCGTCTCACCCTTCGGCTTGCCGTTCTTGAAGTCGTAGGTGATGGCGATCTGGTCGATCGACTTGTCGAGCCGACCCATATCGACGGCTCCGAAGCCGTTGGCCTTCACTTCCGGCGTCACGATATTGTCCTTCAGCGCCATCTGCAGACGCTCGAGCTCGACCGGCTTCTTGGCAACGTCATTGCGCTTGATGACCGAGTCGACCGCCGTGTCCGGCGACTTCACGGTATCCTTCAGGCCCTTCAGGAAGGCATTCAGGAATTTCTTGACGACCTCGGGCTTCTCGGCGGCGAATTTCGGATTCACGATGATCGCGTTGCCGTAGAGATTGACGCCGTGATCGGCCATGAGCAGCACCGAAATGTCGTCGGCGGGAACGCCGCGATCCTTCAGGTTGATGTAGGACGAGAACGAGAAGCCGGTGATCGCGTCGACCTGGCCCGCGGCCAGCATCGGCTCACGCACCGGGAAGCCGACATTCTCGATCGTGACCTTGGACGGATCGATGCCGTTGGCCTGGGTGAAGATCTTCCACTGCGCGTAGGCGCCGTCCGGCGCCGGGGCGCCGAGCTTCTTGCCTTCGAGGTCCTTCGGCTTGGTGACGCCGCGGCTCTTGCGCCCGACGATCGAGAAGGCCGGCTTGTTATAGACCATGAAGATGGCCTTGATCGGCACATTCGGATTGGCGTCGCGGAATTTGATCAGCGAATTGATGTCGCCGAAGCCGATGTCGTAGGTGCCCGACGCGATGCGGTTCAGCGGCTCGAGCGACCCGCCGGCGGTATCGATCGTGACGTCCAGCCCCTCGGCCTTGTAGTAACCCTTGTCGGCTGCCACGAGGAACGGCGCCGCCGGGCCCTCGAACTTCCAGTCCAGCGTGAATTTCACTGGCGTCTGGGCGGCGGCTGACCCGCAGGCCAAGGCTGTCACGACGGCCGCAAGCACTCCGGTCCGCCGGATCACACATCCAACTTTACTCATCCTTCAATCCTTTCCCGTCTTCACCCGGCCGGTCGTCGCCGACGGGTGTTATTCGCCTCTGGGGACGCCCTCGGCGTGTGGTGTTCGCCCCGCTGTCGTCCTGCACAGCTGTCGTCCTGCACAGTCTGTCGCCTTGCACAACAGCAAAGAATATGCCGCGCGAAAGAGCAAGGCAGGATGGTGCCACAGAACCTCCCTGCACAGCAGCTCGGCATATCGTGCCGAATTGGCAGGCAGGCTGCAAATGCCGATGCTGTGCGGGCGCCAAGAGCGCCTACATGACCGACGGAGACGGAGGATCGGGACCATGGCGGGCCAAACGGGGAACGAGACGGACGCACGGCCACTGCCGCTGTTTCGCGCGCCCTATGCCCCGCCGGATGAGGATTTCGCGCGCCGCTTCCTGTCGCACCAGCCGGCTGTGGAAGCGGAGCGTCGCATCGACGCCCTCGCGACCCGGCTGATCGAGGCGATCCGCTCCCATGCCGGAGGGCTCGGCGGGATCGAGGATTTCCTGCACGCCTATTCATTGTCGACCCAGGAGGGGCTCGCCCTGATGGTGCTCGCCGAGGCGCTGCTCCGGGTGCCCGATTCCGAGACCACGGACCGCCTGATCGAGGACAAGCTCGCCGGGCGCGACTGGTCGCATCCGGACCACCGGGGCGACACGCTGCTCGTGTCCGCCTCGGCCTGGACGCTCGGCGTCTCGGCGCGGCTGATCGCGCCCGGCCAGACGCCGGAGAACATCCTGGAAAGCCTCGCGCGCCGTCTCGGACAGCCGGCGCTGCGGCTTGCCACCCGGCAGGCGATGCGGCTGCTCGGCTCGCATTTCGTCCATGGACAGACGATCGAGGAGGCGCTGGACCGCGCGGCGTCCGATCCGGAAAGCCGATATTCCTTCGACATGCTTGGCGAGGGCGCCCGCACCGCGCAGGACGCCGAGCGCTATTTCCATTCCTATGCGAATGCGATCGAGGCGATCGGCAAGTCCTCGAACGCCACCAGCCTTTACGAGCGGCCCGGCATCTCGGTGAAGCTGTCGGCGCTGCATCCGCGCTATGAGGCGGTCTCGCGGGACCGGGTGTTGCGCGAACTCGGTCCCCGGCTGCTTGATCTCGGGCGCATGGCGAAACGCTACGAGCTGCCGCTGACGGTCGATGCCGAGGAAGCCGACCGGCTGGAATTGTCGCTCCTTCTCGTCCGAGATGTCCTGCGCGATCCTTCTCTCGCCGGGTGGGACGGCTTCGGCCTCGCGGTGCAGGCATATCAAAAGCGCGCGGGTGCGGTGATCGCATGGCTGAGCGAGATGGCGCAGGCGCTGTCGCGGCGCCTCATGGTGCGGCTCGTCAAGGGCGCCTATTGGGACACCGAGGTCAAGCGCGCGCAGGAGCGCGGTCTTGCCGATTATCCGGTCTTCACCCGCAAGGCGATGACCGATCTTTGCTACATGGATTGCGTGTCGCTTCTTTTGAAGGCGCGGCCGCATCTCTATCCGCAATTCGCCACGCATAACGCGCTGACGGTGGCAAGCGTCATCGAGCAGGCCGGCGGCGTCGCCGATTACGAATTCCAGCGCCTGCACGGCATGGGCCTCGAACTCTACGACGCCCTGCGCGCCGATGATCCGGACGTCGCGTGCCGCGTCTATGCGCCGGTCGGCGGCCACCGCGATCTCCTCGCTTACCTCGTGCGGCGGCTCCTGGAGAACGGCGCCAACACCTCCTTCGTTTCGGTCTCCGCCAATCCCGACATCCCGATCGAAACCATCCTGATGCGGCCGCGCCAGTGGATCGCCACGGTGGCGCATGCGCGCCATTCGAAGATCCCGCTACCGCGCGATCTCTATGCGCCCGAGCGCAGGAATTCGCCCGGCGTCGAATTCGGCGACAGCGCTGCGCTGCGCGACCTCTTGTCGGAGATCGCGGAGGCAAAACCGGTTCGCGCGGCGCAATCCATCATCGGCGGCAAGGAGCGGGGAGGGAGCAAGCGTCCGGTGCTGTCTCCAGCGACGGGCGAGCGGATCGGCGATGTCGCCGAAGCCGATGAAGCCGTCGCGGCCGAGGCGATGGCCGCTGCGCAGCAAGGCTTTGCGCAATGGTCGGCCGTGCCGGTCGAAGAACGGGCGCGGATTCTCGACCGGGCCGGCGATCTTCTTGAATCACGGCGCGGCGTCTTTATCGCGCTGTTGCAGGAGGAGGGCGGCAAGACCCTGGACGATTGCGTCGCCGAGTGGCGGGAGGCGATCGACTATTGCCGCTATTACGCGGCGCAGGCGCGCAAGACTCTTGTGCCGCAGATGATGCCGGGGCCGACCGGCGAGTCCAACGAATTGCGCTATCGCGGCCGTGGCGTGTTCGTCTGCATCGCGCCCTGGAATTTCCCGCTCGCGATCTTTCTCGGACAGGTGACCGCTGCGCTCGTTGCGGGGAATGCGGTGGTGGCAAAGCCCGCCGAGCAGACGCCGCTGATCGCCTGTCAGGCGGTGCGATTGCTGCACGAGGCCGGCATTCCGCATCACGCGCTGCATCTCGTGCTGGGCGACGGAAAGATCGGCGCGGCCCTCACCGGCGATAAGCGGGTCGCGGGCGTTGCCTTCACCGGCAGTACCGAGGTCGGGCGGATCATCAACCGGACGCTGGCCGCGAAGGACGGTCCGATCGTGCCGTTCATCGCCGAGACCGGCGGCATCAATGCCATGATCGTGGATGCGACGGCGCTGCCCGAGCAGGTTACCGACGACGTGGTGAGTTCGGTGTTCAGGTCGGCCGGCCAGCGTTGCTCGGCGCTGCGGCTCCTGTGCGTGCAGGAGGAGGTCGCGGACCACGTCTTCACGATGATTGGGGGCGCCGCGGCGACGCTGACGCTCGGCGATCCGCGCGATCCGGCAACGCATGTCGGCCCGGTGATCGACGCCGAGTCGAAACAGCGGCTGGACGCCTGGATTGCAAAGCATGCGGCGCGGATTCGCTATCGCTGGGACCGCGATCACGCGCTGCCGCAACGCGGATTGTTCGTGCCGCCGACCATCATTGAATTGCCGCGCGCGTCGGATTTGCAGGAGGAGGTGTTCGGTCCGATCCTGCATGTCGTCCGTTTCAACGCGCACGACCTGCCCAAGCTGCTCGACGAGATCGAAAGCAATGGCACCGGACTGACGCTCGGCATTCATTCGCGCATCGATGCGCGCGTCGCCGACATCGCCAACCGGCTCGCGAACGGCAATGTCTATGTGAACCGCAACATGATCGGCGCGGTGGTCGGCACCCAGCCCTTCGGTGGCACGCGATTGTCCGGCACCGGACCGAAAGCAGGCGGTCCGAATTATCTGCGGCGTTTTGCGACCGAGCAGGTGATTGCGATCAACACCGCAGCGTCGGGCGGCAATGCGAGCCTGCTTGCTGCCGATGAATGAATCTGCACGCTCGTTCAGCGACATTACAGAATGCTAACGGCGCGATTACGAAAACATAATTCGCCGTTCTCTCACATTGCCGCAACGGCGACGCCATTTCCCTGTTGTTTCGGTTAGGGCCACACCAACGGGGATACGCCATGACCATGATGCGCACCAAAGCAATCGCTGCCGTAACCGCTGCGGCGCTTGCGCTCTCGACCGCCGGTGCCGTGCCGGCTTATGCGGCGGGCGCGCAAAGCCAGAAGCAGGCGAATGCAGCAAGCCCGACCGAATTCAGTGCCGGGAAGCGCCATTATCATGGTGGCTCACGCGGCGATGCGGCGGCGGCAGCGGCGGTGATCGGCACCATCGCCGCCGGCATCGCGGCCTATGCCGCGGCGCGCGAATATCGCAAGGCGCAAGAGCGCGCCTATTACGCGCCATATGGTCACGGCGCCTATTACGGCGGCCACCATCATCACCGTCACTGGTGAGCTTGAAGGAATTACGCCGCGGGCGAACGCTCGCGGCGCGACTGGTAAACCGGCGGGTCAAAGCCGGACGTTCAGACTGCCAGGGCCCGGCGTATCACTGCGCCGGGCTTTTTTTCGTCCGGGCATACCCCGCTCGCTGAACCCCGATGCTGCTGCCGATCACAAATCGTTAACGAAGATTGAATGGATTTGAACGTATTGTCCAAAGCATGAGCGATTCGCTTGAGCGGCTTTACCGATCGGTGCTGGCGCTGCAGAACGGCGATCCGCGGTCATCGCGGACCGCCCGGCTCATGCGTTCGGGGCGCGGCAAGATCGCCAAGAAGATGGCCGAGGAGGCTGTCGAGGTGGTGGTCGACGTGATGCGCGGCGATCGCGACGCCGCGGTGCGCGAGAGCGCGGATCTTCTCTACCACCTCGTGGTGTTGTGGACCGAGGCCGGCATCCGCCCGAAGGACGTGTGGGCCGAAATGGACCGGCGCGAACGCCTGTTCGGGCTCGCCGAAAAGCTTCCGAAGGAGACGCCCCTCGACCCCGCGCCCCCGGCCCTGCCCGCGGCGCGGCGAAAAGTCGTGGCGCTGGAAACCCGCCGCATTCCCAAGCCGCGCCGATCCGGTTATTGATCCGGTCCCTTCGCCCCGCACCGACCGCGGGATTTCAACGACAGGACGAGCATGCTTCGCCGGATGTATGACTGGTGCGTCGCGGCAGCCTATCGCCCGGCCGCGAAATGGATCATGGGAACGATCTCCTTCGCCGAGAGCTCGTTCTTCCCGATCCCGCCGGACGCCATGCTGATACCGATGTCGCTGGCGCGGCCGGACAAGGCCTATTCCTACGCCTTTCTGTGCACCTGGACGTCGGTCGCCGGCGGTATCCTCGGCTATGTGATCGGCGCGCTCTTGTACGACTCGGTCGGGCAATGGGTGATCTCGGCCTACGGCCTTGGCGCCGAGGCCGACGCGTTCAAGGAATATTACGCCAAATGGGGCGCGCTGATCATCCTGCTGAAGGGCCTGACGCCGATCCCCTACAAGCTCGTGACCATCACCTCGGGCTTTGCCGGCTACAACATCTTCCTCTTCATCCTGTTCTCGATCATCACCCGAGGCGCCCGCTTCTTCGTCCTCGCCTTCCTTCTGCACCGCTACGGCGACCGCGCCCGGTCGATCATCGAGGAGCGGCTCGGGTTGTGGGCGACGCTTGCGGCGGTGTTGATCGTGGTCGGCATCGTGGCTGCCCTCTATGTCATCTGAGCGCGGGGCAAATCCTCATTTTCGCCATTCGCGCATTGGAAAAGCTCTCTCGGCGACGCTGAGCGGGTGTGCTATCCTTCGTCGCACCTGCATCCGAGACCAAGGCTTGGATCGGCAGATGGCCAGACCGGGAACGGCAGGACGATCGATGATCCCAACCCTGTGTCGGGGGTGGGTGGTCGCCTGTGCCATCGCGCTTCTTGCGCAGCCGGGTTTCGGGCAGACTCCCCCGCCGCAAACACAGCCGCAGCCATTCGGCGTTGCACCCGTGGCGCCTGCCGTGCCGCAAGCGGATCCCCAGACGCCACCCCAAGTTCAGCCGCAGGAGCTTCCTGCCGTGGTTGCGCCTCCGTTCCCGCGCAAGCCGGAAGGCTTTCTCGATGCGCTCGATCGCTGGGGGCGCGAGATGAAGGCGAAGGTCGAGGAGGCGAACGCCAAATGGCGGCGCAGCGTCGAAGAAACCAACGCCAAGCTGAAAGCCAGCGCCGACGAGACCAACGCCAAGCTGAAAGCCACCGTCGACGAGAACAACGCCAAGCTGAAGGCCAGCGTCGAGGAAAACAACGCGCGCTGGCGCGAGTTCAACGAGCGTTCCGAACAGGCGGCAAAGGAAGCCGCGGCGCGCCAGAAGGAAGCGGCCGAGGCGTTCAAGAACCTCGCCAATACGCGGATCGTCGAGGGCCGACAGGTCTGTGAGCCGGCGCCGAACGGTTCGCCGGATTGCCAGGCGGCCGCCGAACTCATGTGCAAGGGCAAGGGATTTGCCATCGGCAAGAGCGCCGATATCACGACGACGCGCAAATGCTCGGCGCGGGCGCTGCTGCAGCGCGACGAGAGCGAGTGCCGCACTGAGACTTTTGTCGTGAAGGCGGCCTGCCAGTAATTTTCCCGCCATTGCCGCGTGGCTTCCGGCTATCCTTCAGGCGAAAAAGGAATGCGCGGCTGACAAGCGCAGAATGTTGCCGGGAGGAGCCTCTGTGAATCTCTATGCCAAGCTCGCCGAGCGTGAAGCCGCCGGCCATCCGATTCGCATCGGCCTGATCGGCGCGGGCAAATTCGGAACGATGTTTCTCACCCAGGTGCGCCGGACGACCGGCATGCATCTTGTGGGTCTTGCGGATCTCAACGTCGACCGTGCCAGGAGCCAACTCGGCACGGCCGGCTGGGACGCTGCGCAATATGCCGCGCGCTCGCTCGGCGATGCATTGAAGACGCGCGCCACCTTCATCACCGACGACGCGGCCTCGCTGATGGCGTGCCCGGAAATCGACGTCATCGTCGAGGCGACGGGCGACCCCAGGACCGGGATCGGGTTTGCGCTCTCGGCCATCGATCACGGCAAGCATATCGTGATGGTCAATGTCGAAGCCGATGCGCTCGCAGGGCCCTTGCTCGCGCGCAAGGCGCGGGCGGCCGGTGTCGTCTACAGCCTCGCCTGGGGCGATCAGCCGGCGCTGATCTGCGAGCAGGTGGATTGGGCGCGCGCCTGCGGCTTCAAGGTCATCAGCGCAGGCAAGGGAACGCGCTATCACCCGACCTATCACCGGTCCAATCCGGAGACCGTGTGGGAGATCCTCGACAAGTATCTGCGGATCGACGATCGCCAGTCGATCAATCCGAAAATGTTCAATTCCTTCATCGACGGCACCAAGTCCGGCATCGAGATGACGGCGGTGTGTAACGCCACCGGCCTCGTCCCGCAAACGAACGGGCTTGGCTTTCCGCCGGCGAGCCGTTTCGAACTCGCTGACGTGTGCAAGCCGAGAGCCGAAGGTGGTGCGCTGGAAAAGGCCGGTGTCACCGAAGTCGTGTCGTCGGTCGATCGGCAGGAGCGCGACATCCCGCATCACCTGGCTATGGGCACCTTCGTGGTGTTCGAGGGCGAAAGCGAATATGCGCGGCGCTGCTTTCGCGAATATCATTTGATGCCGGACACGAGCGGGCGCTACGCCGCGCTCTATCGGCCGACCCACATGATCGGCCTCGAGCTTGGGATTTCGGTCGCCTCGGTCGCGTTGCGCAACGAGCCGACCGGCACGCCGATCGGATTTCACTCCGATGTGGTTGCGACCGCCAAGCGCGATCTGAAGGCCGGTGAGATGCTCGACGGTGAGGGCGGCTTCTGCGTCTGGGGCAAACAGGCGCCCGCACAGGATTCGCTCGACGCGGGCTATCTGCCGCTCGGGCTTGCGCATCAGGTCAGGCTCAAGCGCGACATCGCGGAAGGCGCGACGCTGCGCTGGAGCGATGTCGAGACCGATGCGAGCGATCTCGCCGTGCGTGTGCGCCGGGAAATGGAGGCGGCGTTCGGCCGCCGCAACGCTAAGGCCGAGGCGTCGTAGTCTGCCCTCCAACTGTCATCGCCCGCGAAAGCGGGGCATGACAAAAAGGGTGATGCAATTCCACCTCGACCGAAGACGCTCGTGGCAAGCGCCGGTGTGGAATCCTCACGCCTTGTTAGCGTTAGCGGCCGGTTAAGGCTCGGCGAGCGCAGCGTGGCGGACGCGCCTACTCGACCTTGATGGCGCCGTCGATCTCGTGGGTCAGACCGAGCGACTCGATGGTCAGGACCATGCGCGCGGGCAGCGGGGTGTTGCCCTTCAGCGTGCCGTTGGCGGCGGCCGCGCGCACCGCCTTTTCGATCTCGCGCTGCGACGTCACGCCCACTTCCTTGAGGAATTTGCGAATCGACGTATTGAGGGCATCTTCGTTCATGATTTTGATCTCCAGTTGACTGCTATTTAGACAGGCCGTGGGCAATCCGCTATGAGCGGAACGGCGCGTCGCGGCGGAGGGGACTCCTGGAATGGCGAGTTTGGATCAACCGATCACGGGGGATGTCCGGCGTTCGTGGCGGCGCACAATTGCCGCCAAGCTGTTTCTCGCCTTCATCGTGATCGCGGCCCTCACCGCAATCGCGGCGCTGGTTGCCGTACTGCAGTTCAGCCGCATCGAATCGGCGATGGGGCAGCTTACCGAAGTGAGCCTGCCGGAGGTTAAATTCGGACTTGCGGTCGAATCCAATGCGCGCGCCATCGCAGCGGCCGGTGCCCAGCTCGCGGGGTCCACGACCGAGGTGCAGCGTTTCGGGCGCATGAACGATGCGACCGAGCGCATCGGTCAGCTCTGGGCCGCCTTGTCGCGGCTGCGCGATGCGACCAACGACACCGAGACCATCGAAAAACTGCAGCAGCTGATCGCGCAGGTCGACAGGCAGATCGGACAACTGGACAGCACGGTCCGTGAGCGGATCGCGGTCGCGTCCGCGCTCGACCATGCCATCGGCCGGCTGAGCCGCGACAGCGGCGAACTCGCCGAGCGCCTCCTGCTGCTGCCGCGGCAGGCTGACAAGGTGCAGCTCGTCATCAATGGATTGCGCGGCGACACCTACCGGTCGGTCGGTATTTTGTACCGGTCGGCGACCGCAACGGAGCCGAAGGCGATCGACACCGGGCAGAAGGCCTTCGATGATATCAGGCAACGCTTTGAAGGCGGTCTCGAGTTCATCCTGAAGGATCCGGAATTCGACCACAACGAAGCCGTTGCGATCGACAAGGTCGCGCGGTCCGTGCTCGCGCTGGGCGGTGGCGCGGGCGGCGTTTTCGCCCTCCGCCGATCCGAGCTTGCATCGACCGCCGCGGCGGAGGGGCTGCAGACCAGCCTCGAGACACTCGCCGGAGACATGCAGAAGCTCGTCGAGGCGCTGGTGGACAATGTCGAGGATACGGCGGCGGAGACCACCAAGGCGACCAAGCAGGCGCTGGACAATACCCGGTTCTGGCTGATCGGAATTTCGCTGCTCAGTCTCGTGGTCGCGGTCTTCGTTGTCTGGTTCTTCGTGCAGCGCCACGTCATCGCGAGGTTGCGACAGGTGACGAATGCCATGCTCGCTGTCGCCAGCGGGCAGCTCAATGTCACATTGCCGCCGGCCGATACCGACGAGCTCGGCGACATGAGCCGCGCGCTCGTGGTGTTTCGCGAGAATGCGCGCGACATCCGCCACGCGCGCGAGGAGGCCGAGTCCGCGCGCCATCAGGCCGAGGCGGCGTCGCGCACCAAGTCGGCGTTCCTCGCCAACATGAGCCACGAGCTGCGCACGCCGCTCAACGCCATCATCGGCTACAGCGAAATCCTCCGCGAGGATGCGCAGGATCGCGGGGATACGGCGAGCGAGGGAGACCTCATCAAGATCGAGACCGCGGGCAAGCATCTGCTCGGGCTGATCAACGACATTCTCGATCTTTCCAAGATCGAGGCCGGGCGGATGGATGTGCATCTCGAGGATGTCGATCTCAACCGCCTGCTTGCCGAAGTGCGCGTTCTCGTCACGCCGCTGATCGACAAGAACGGCAACAAGCTGGAGATCGACGCGCCGTCCGATATCGGGTCGATGCGGTCCGATCTCGTGAAGCTGAAGCAGGGCCTGATCAACCTCCTCAGCAACGCGGCGAAATTCACCAAGAACGGGCTGGTCAAGCTCACGGTCCGCAAGGATACCTCGGATCAGGGCCGCAACGTCTACACCTTTGCGGTCTCCGATTCCGGCATCGGCATGACCGAGGAGCAGATGGGCCGGCTGTTCCAGGCCTTCACCCAGGCCGATTCATCGACCACGCGCAATTATGGCGGCACCGGCCTTGGGCTCACCATCACCAAGCATTTCTGCACCATGCTTGGCGGTGACATCACCGTCACCAGCGAGCCCGGCAAGGGCTCGACCTTCACCATCACGCTGCCGGATGGCGGCAAGGATGCGGTGGTGCAGCGCCCCGAGACCGGCGCGGCCGTGGTGACGGGCGATCACGCCGGCAAGACCGTGCTGATCGTCGATGACGATCCGACGGTGCATGACGTCTTGCGCACCACGATCGCCAAGGAGGGCTATCGGCTGCTGCACGCCTATGATGGCACGCAGGCCCTCGAACTGGCGCGGACCGAACGTCCGGACGTGATCACGCTCGACGTGATGATGCCGAAGCTGGACGGCTGGGGCGTGCTCGGCAAGCTCAAGTCCGATCCGGCGCTGGCGTCGATCCCGGTGATCATGCTGACCATCGTCGACGAGCGCACGACCGGTTACTCGCTCGGCGCGTCCGAATACATGACGAAGCCGGTCGATCGTAACCGGCTGATCGAGCTCTTGCGGCGCTTCGCAAGCTCGGGCCGCGAGGCCGTGGTGCTGGTCGTGGACGATTCCGCCGATGTGCGCGCGGTGGTGCGCTCGACCGTGGAGAAGGCCGGATTGAAAACCGTCGAAGCGGAAAACGGCCAGGTCGCGCTGGACTGGATGAAGACGAATCCCAAGCCCGCGCTGGTGCTGCTCGACCTGATGATGCCGGTCATGGACGGCTTTGCCTTCCTCGACAAGGTCAAGGACGATCCCGGGCTGTCGCGGGTGCCGATCGTGGTGCTGACCGCCAAGGACTTGACCGAGGCCGAGCGCCGGATGATCAACGAGCGAACGCTCCTGGTCCTCACCAAGGGGGCGCAACCGCTGTCGTCGCTCGGCTCGGCCCTCGCCGCGCTCGCACGGCAACCGGCCGAAAAGCAGCCGGCGTAATCAATCGAGTCAATGGAAATCCGCTATGCCGAAAATCCTGCTGGTCGAAGATAACGAGATGAATCGCGACATGCTGTCCCGGCGGCTGCTGCGCAACAATTTCGAAGTCGTGATGGCCGTGAACGGCAAGGAAGGCGTCGACATGGCGAAGAGCGAACGGCCGGACATCATCCTGATGGACATGAGCCTGCCGGTGATGGACGGCTGGGAGGCCACCCGCACGATCAAGGCGGATGAAGAGACCAAATCGATCCCGGTGATCGCGCTGACCGCCCATGCGATGGAATCCGATCGCGAGCAGGCGCTGCAGGCCGGGTGCGACGACTTCGATACCAAGCCGATCGAGTTGCCGCGGCTGCTCGGGAAGATCAACGCGCTCCTGCCGAAATGACAGAGCGCGCTGACAGCGAGAGTGCCCGGCTCCACAACGCGTTGCGCGCGCATCTGCGCCAGGACTTTGTGGCCCCCGCTGCAGCGATTGTCGGCTTTGCCGATATCGTGATCGAGGACGCCGAACAGGCCGGCCTCTCCGACTATCGTGCCGATCTCGAACGGATCCGGACCGCGGGGCTCAGCCTGCAGGCGCTGCTCGACGATGTGTTGAGCCAGAGCGGCGAGGTCGAGGATATCGCGAGCTACCGCAGCAAGCTGCGTCACGATCTGCGCACCCCGATCAACGCCGTGAAGGGTTATGGCGAGATGATCGTGGAGGATGCGCGCGACGCCGGCCACGATTCGCTGTTGCCCGATCTGCAGAAGCTGCTCGCGGCCGCCGACGGGATGCTGGCGCGGATCGATGCGCTGGTGGCCTTTTCCGGCGAGACCTCGCTGGAGGAGGCTTCGCAGCCATCCTTCGCCGAGGCGTCGCGGGTGGTCGATGCGCTTCGCGTGTCGCATCCGACTCCGGTGCAGCAACAGATCACCGGGCAGATTCTCGTGATCGACGATAACGCCTCGAACCGCGACCTCCTTGCGCGGCAGCTTGCGCGCGACGGCCATGCGGTGGAAACGGCAGAGTCCGGCCGCGAGGGTCTTGCGATGGCGCATGAGCGCTCGTTCGACCTGATCCTGCTCGACGTCCTGATGCCGGAAATGAGCGGCTTCGAGGTGCTGGGCACGCTGAAAGAGGACAAGCAGACGACCGACATTCCGGTCATCATGATTTCCGCGCTCGACGAAATGGACTCGATCGTGCGCTGCATCGAAGCCGGCGCGGTCGATTATCTGCCGAAACCGTTTGCGCCGGCGCTGCTCCGCGCCCGCATCCGGGCGTCGCTCGAGAACAAGCTGCTGCGCGACCGCGAGCGCGCGATGATGCACGAGATCCGGCTCGCCAAGGAGCGCAACGAGACTCTGCTGCTGTCGATCCTGCCGCGCGCGGTGGTCGATCGCATCAATGGCGGCGCCGGCATGGTCGCCGACCATATCCCGGAAGCGACGATCGTGTTTGCCGACATCGTCAATTTCACGCCGTTCTCCGGACAATTGACGCCGGCCGATGTGGTGGGCGTGCTGAACCGCATCTTTTCGGCGTTCGACCGCCTGGTCGACCAGCACCGCGCCGAAAAGATCAAGACCATCGGTGACGGCTATATGGTGGCGGTCGGCATACCGGAGCCATGCGACGATCACGTCGCAATCGCCGCGCGGCTGTCGCTGACCATGATGGACCGGTTCGCCGAGATCAGGCGCGACCTCGGTGCGCCGATCGATCTGCGGATCGGGGTGCATACCGGGCCGGCCATCGCCGGCGTGATCGGCGAGCGCAAATTCGCCTACGACATCTGGGGCACGACGGTGAATATCGCGAGCCGGATGGAGTCGCACGGCGCGCCGGGGCATATCCATGTGTCGAAGGCGGTGGCGGACCGCGTTGCCGGCCAGTTCAGGTTCGTGCCGCGCGGCGCCGTCGAAGTGAAGGGCGCGGGCCTGATGGAGACGTTCTGGCTGGAAGGCGAGGCGTAGAACGATCCCGGTTGACGCGGGATCGCATCGCCCATGTCTTGTATCGCCTATGTCTTGTATCGCCCATGTCTTGTCATGCCCCGCGAAAGCGGGGCATCTCGTAAACTCTTGAAGCTGTTGTGTTGACTGGAGCGCCCGCTTTCGCGGGCGATGACAGCTGGAGAGGGCGCGCCGATACGGGCCGTAACTATTTCTGCCGGGCAAGCCGCGCGCAGGTGGTGCGCGCGCCGCTGCCGGCCTCGGAATAGCAATAATCGAGCGTGTCGGTATTGACGAGCGTGAACCAGTAGAAACCTTCCTCGTCGGAGCCAACCATCAGGTGGCCGTTCGGCGTGAATGCGCCCCACAGGTCCTCCTTGACGTCGCCGTCCTTGTTCGAGCGCGTCAGATGGCCCTTGAAGGCGCGGCCCTGCTGCTCGGTGATGACGAGTGTCGCAGGACCCGATCGATAGCCCTCCGTCCTGGCCATGCGTTCCCGCGTGCCGGTCCAGGTTCCGACCAGCGAGATTTCCTGCGCGGCGGCAATTCCCGCGGTCATCGACAGGGTGAGAACAGCAACGAACACATGTGCAATCATGGCTGGGCTCCGCAGGCTGTGAAAATCGTGTGCAGCTTCGGACGATAAGTCGTTGTGGTCTATTGGGTTCGTTTTTGATGCTGTACCAATCGTCAATTTGCCGGCCTCGTCCCTGCTTGCGCGGGGAGGGCGGCGCAATGACAACCGCTTCTGTGAAAGCCGAAACGCCGCGCGGCAAAAAAAGATGCCGCCAGGCTGGCCCGGCGGCATCGGCAGCAATCGAATGTCGGCCGGTCAGAACATGCCGTTCGTGTTCTTGGCGGTCGCGGGATCCGGAATCGGCTGAACCGCATCCCAGTGCTCGAGCACCTTGCCGTTATCGTCGAGGCGGAACAGGTCGAAGATCGCGTTGCCGCGCTGACCGGGCTCGCGCACCGCATGCACATGCACGATCACGTAATTGCCGTCCGCGAAGACCCGCTTGATCTCGCTCTTGTTGTTCGGGAATTTCTCGCGCAGGAAATTGATGAAGCCCTGGACGCCTTCAAGTCCGTCCGCGCCGGTCGGATTGTGCTGGATATAGGTCGCGCCGACATAGGTCTTGGCCTTGTCGAAATTCTTTTCGTTCAACACCGCATTGTAGAATTCGACGACATTCTTCTTGTTGCGCTCCATCTTCTGGGCGTCGGTCAGTTGCGCCTGCGCGGGTGCGGCCCACGCAAAGGCCGCAACCATCAGGAATGCCAGAGCCGTTCGTAACATGCTGTCCTCCCATTGCCCGTTCATTGATGCGGGCGTGCATGAATGGCCGAGAGGCTATTTGCGGGCTCAATTTGCGTCAATCGCGGGAACGCGACGCGAGGACGCCCAACGTCCGCTCGCCCACCGGAAAACACCGGCGTCCCACGGGGCGAACTTTTGCCGGAATGGAGGGCGTCCGGCCTGTGCGCGGCCGGAAAACGACGACGAAGCCTGGCTTCGTGCCGGGTTCTGTTGAGACTATTGCGCGGTTTCCACCAGAAACAGGCCATCGGCCTTCATGACGGCCTCATGCCGCGCAACCGGATCGGCGAGCTCTTTGTTGATCGCGCCAAGCCGCGGAAGCGCCGCCATGGGAATGGTATATTTCAGGCCTTCACCGCCCTTGCGCGGCCGGATGACGATCACCGCCGCCGCATTGTCCGGAGCGTGGTCCTTTGCAACCACGAGGCTCCGCTGACCGACCGACGCCCCGGTCGCGATGGCGATGCCGTCCGCGAAGCAGGCGCAGGGTGCTTTGGGATTGTCGAAATAGAGCAGCGTCAGTCCGCGCGGCCCGGCCTTCAGCTTCTCGCTGGCATCGAGACCGATCTTGATTCCGAGCGGGATGAAGGCTCCGTAGCCGCCATGGACCCGCGCCCCCAAGGCTGCCCATTCCTGCGGTGTCTCGGCTCGCAACGTATGCGTTGAGAGAATAACGACAGCAGCCAGCACGATCCGCAGCATCTTGAACACCTTCCCCGAAAGCGACGGTAATCGACGTCCGCATGTCCGGGAAAGAGCGTCATGTTGGCACATGCGCGCGCCGTCGCCCATTTTCGCGCCTCGACGTGCGACATGGTGCTGCAAAAGCGGATGACGATGCGGTCGTGCCGCCATCATCGGCGCGGCGTGACGTCCGCGTATGACTGAAAGTGTCTTGGTGCCCCTGGCCGGAATCGAACCAGCACGACCTTGCGGCCACCTGATTTTGAGTCAGGCGCGTCTACCAGTTCCGCCACAGGGGCAACGCCACGACAAGACGCCGATCGGGCGCGGGGCGGGGTGAAACCCGCCCGGCGGCAGACATAAGGGGATCGCTCCGCGCGATCAAGCATCTTTGCCGTACCCGGCCCGTGGTACCCGAACCCCAGCATCCTCGCGGCCCTGTGTCTTGACGGATGGGCCGCTTTCGCCTGAATGCGCACGAGCTCAAGACCTCGCCGGGAGACCGAATGAACGATCTGGTCGCCGCCTTTGATCGCATGAAGAGGGACGAACCGGCGTGGCTCGCAGCCGCGGCCGTCGCCATCATCGGGCTCGCGACGATTCTCGGGGCGTGGTTCTTCCAGCTGGTCGTCGGCCTGCCGCCCTGTCCGCTGTGTCTCGAGCAGCGCTATGCGTATTATTTCTCGATCCCGCTGGCCTTGCTGGTGCTGCTCGGCCTCTCTTACGGCGCGTCGCCGCGGGTGCTGTTCGCAGCGCTTCTGGTGATCGCGCTCGGTATGGCGTGGAATGCGGGACTTGGTGCCTATCACGCCGGCGTCGAATGGAAGTTCTGGGAAGGGCCGCGCGACTGCTCCGGCGGGCTGAGCGATCTCGGCACGGCGGGCGGTCTTCTCGACAAGCTCAAGTCCATCCGGGTGGTGCGCTGCGACGAGATTCCGTGGAGCTTTCTTGGACTTTCGCTTGCCGGCTACAACGCGATCATCTCGCTGGTTCTTGCGTTGATCGCGGGCTGGGGCGCATGGCGCATGTGGAAGACGTTGCCGCCCAGAGAAAAGCTGAGCTGACGCGCGCGTCTCACGGCTCCAGCTCGGTGTCCCAGTAAAGATAGTCCATCCAGCTTTCGTGCAGATAGTTCGGCGGAAACAGCCGGCCGTTGCGATGCAGATGTTGCACGGTCGGCTGAAAGGGCAGTTGCGACGGATGCATGTTCGCCTCCGCCATGGTCTTGTTGCCCTTCCTCAGATTGCACGGCGAGCAGGCGGCGACCACGTTGTTCCAGGTGGTGAGGCCGCCGCGCGATCGCGGGATCAGATGGTCGAAGGTCAGATCGTCATGCGCGCCGCAATACTGGCAGACGAAGCGGTCGCGCAGGAAAACATTGAATCGCGTGAAGGCCGGATGTGTCGAGGGTTTGACGAAGGTCTTGAGCGAAACCACGCTCGGCAGCTTCATCTCGAAGCTGGGGGATCGCACCGCGCGATCGTAATTGGCGACAATATTCACACGTTCGAGAAACACCGCCTTGATCGCGTCCTGCCAGGACCATAGCGACAGCGGGTAGTAGCTCAGCGGCCGGAAGTCGGCGTTCAGGACGAGGGCCGGAAATCCAGCAGGCGAAACGTGGACGTTCAAGCGATGGCGCTCCTTTCAAAGCACCGCGACCTCTTCGTCATGATAGGCGAGCGTGTCGGAAATGTGAAGGTGCCGCCAAGGCTTACCGCGCCTGCGTCCGGCCCCGCCCTGGCGTCGGCCTAAAGCCCGAATCGGCGCGCCAGGAACTCTCCGCCATGGCGCAGCCCCTCCTGATCGATGCCGTGCCCGACCCCTTGCGAAATGTGCCATTCGACCGGCACATCCAGTTCCGACAGCGCCGAAGAGGAATGGAACAGCGCCTGAACCGGGATCAGTTCGTCGCGGTCGCCGTGGATCAGCAGTGCCGGCGGACGCGAGACGATCTCGCCGGCAACGCTTTCCGGCGGGCCGTCATTCGGCATGATGAACATCCCCGAATAACCGACGATTCCGGCAGGCGGCACCGATCGCCGCAGACCCGCATGCAGCGCCATCATCGTGCCCTGGCTGAAGCCGACCAGCGCCAGTGCCGACGGCGGAAGCTGCCGGCGCTGCAATTCCTGATCGAGGAAGGCCTGCAAGGCGGGTGCGGCCTGATTGACGCCGCGCCAGCGCTCGTCCGGATCGCGGAAGGTCAGCCCGAACCATTGCCGGCCCACCGGAGCCTGGCCGCAGGGCTCGGGCGCATGCGGGGAGATGAAGGCGGTGTCGGGGAGCATCGGCTGCCACGCGCGGCCGATATCGATCAGGTCGTTCCCGTCCGCGCCATAGCCGTGCAGGAAAACGACGAGACGCTTCGCGTTACCGCTTTGCGGCTCGAGGCTTGGTCCCGACAACACCGGGACGTTTGGATCGGCCATTGCGCTTTGCTTCCCTTGTTGACTTGCGTGCGGCCGGCCTGACGGTTTTCGCTTCAGCCGGTTTGGTCGCGACGCCGATGCCTTCGCGCCGCTTCACGACATGATAATAGCCCCACAGAAGATGTGCAGCCACGCCGCGCCATGGACGCCATGCTTCGGCGATCGCGATCATCTCCCTGGCATTCGGCCGCGCCTTGAGACAGAGCGCGATGCGCGCGGCTTCCTGCAAGGCGAGATCGCCGGCCGGCCAGGCATCGGCATGACCAAGACAGAACAGGAGATAGATGTCCGCGGTCCACGGGCCGATGCCGTGCATGCGGATCAGCGTCGCATGCGCGATGTCGGCATCGCTCTGCCCCACATGATCGAGGTCGAGTTCGCCCTTGGTGAGCGCTGTCGCGATCGCCTTGATCGACTTGATCTTCGCGGCGGACAGGCCGAGGCGACCGAGCCGGTCCGCCCGCGCGCGGCGCAGGGCGTCGGGATCAAAGGGATCGAAGGCGGCCTGCAGGCGGCCCCAGATCGCGCCCGCGCTCGCGGTCGACAATTGCTGGCCGCAGATGATGCGCGCGAGACCGGGAAAGCCGGGCTCGCCACGGCGCAGGGCCGGCTCGCCGGCTTTCTCCAGCACCGGAACCAGACGCGGATCGGCGGCGACGAGCTTCGCCAGCGCCGCGGCGAGGTCGGACTGTGTGCGAAGGAATTGGACCATTCAGTCTTGCCGCGGCCTTCTTTCCCTCTCCCCTTGGGGGAGAGGGTGGTTCCGAGCGAAAGCGAGGAACCGGGTGAGGGGTTTTCTTGCACAAACAAAGTTGGAAAGTTACCCCTCACCCGGCTCGCACCGCTGATGCTCGCCACCCTCTCCCCCCAGGGGAGAGGGAAACGGAGTGCGCGGCACCCTTTGATGAGTCCACCCGTTTTCCGCTTCGCACCATCGCCGAATGGCTATCTGCATCTCGGCCATGCCTTTTCGGCGCTGCTGAATGCCGATCTTGCGCGGCAAAGCCGTGGCCGGCTGTTGCTGCGGATCGAGGATATCGATCGCGCGCGCTGCAAGCCGGAATACGAGCAGGCGATCACCGAGGATCTCGCCTGGCTCGGGGTGACCTGGGAACAGCCGGTGCGGCGGCAATCCGAGCATTTCGACGCCTATCGCGAGGCGCTCGGCAAGTTGCAGGCGCTTGATCTGATTTACCCGAGCTTCGAGAGCCGCGGCGAGATCGCGCAGATGGTTGCGGACCGCGGCGATGACTGGCCGCGCGATCCGGACGGCGCGCCGGTCTATCCCGGCAGCCGTGACAGCCTGAGCGAAGGCGTTCGCAGGGCGCGCATGGACGCGGGCGAGCCTTATGCTTTACGCCTCGACATGCGCAAGGCCGTAAAGCTGGCGGGTCCGCTGACCTGGCGTGAAGCCGGCCGCGACGCGCCGGAAGGCGTGATCGCGGCGCGTCCGGACGCCTGGGGCGACGTCATCCTCGCCCGCAAGGACATGCCGACGAGCTATCATCTGTCCGTCGTGGTCGACGATGCGTTGCAGGGCGTGACGCATGTCGTGCGCGGTGAGGATCTGTTCTGGTCGACCAGCGTGCACCGGCTGTTGCAGACGCTGCTCGGGCTCCCGCAGCCCACCTACCGGCACCACCGACTCATCACGGATTCCGCAGGCCGTAAGCTGTCCAAATCGACGCAATCGACGGCGCTCCGCACGCTGCGAGCCGATGGTGCGACGCCTGCGGATATCCGGCGCATGATCGGCTTGCCGGAACCGTGAGTGGCTGCACCGGATGGGCCATGTCATGCTTCGCAAGGGGCGAATCATGGGGCGGGGTAAACCAGCGCAGACGAAAGCCGCGCGCGGGCGAAAGTCCGCGACGAAGGCCATGCGCGGCCGGAAGATCGCCAAGACCTCCGCGAAGAGATCCTCAAAAAAATCAGTAAAGACGTCCAAAGGCGCTTCGTCCGCACCACGCCGCGCGATCGAGAATGCGCTTGCGTCACTCGCACATGATATCCGCACGCCGCTGACCGGCATTCTGGCGCTGGCCGACCTGTTGATCGCGTCCGACTTGCCGGAACGCGAGCGCGGATGGGCGCGCGCGATCCGCAATGCGGCGGATCATCTCGCGCAAACGACCTCGGTGGTACTCGATGCCGTGAAGGCGGACCGTGCCGGCCTTGCGATCCGGGCCGAGCCGTTCTCGCCGCGCCAGCTCGCCGACGCGATGGCCGCGTCGCTGTCGGCGCGCGCTGCCGTGAACGGCCTTAGCCCCGACATCGACATTGCCGGCGATCTTCCCGACCGCGCCATTGGCGATCCCGTGCGGCTGCGCGCCGCGCTGGAAAATCTCGTCGACAACGCGATGAAGTTCACCGCGCGCGGGAGCGTGCGCTTTGCGGTGACCGCGGCGCCCGCCGCGCGTGGCCGCATGCGCCTCCGCTTTGCGGTGAGCGACACCGGCGCCGGCATGACCAAGGCGGAGATCGCGCGGCTGTTTCGCCCCTTTGCGCAAGCCAGCAAGGCGGTGTCGCTCCGCTATGGCGGCACCGGTCTTGGTCTCGTCCTGGTGAAGCGGCTGGCCAGGGCGATGGATGGCGATCTCACCATAGACAGCAGGAAGGGGCAGGGTTCCACTTTCACGCTGAGCGTGACAGTAAAGACTCCGCCCGCACGCGCGAGCGGCGCAGCGGAAGGCAAAGATGGAATCGAAACGCCGACACCATCGCTTCGCATTCTATGCGCCGAAGACAATCCGTTCGGACGGATGGTCCTCAACGCAATCCTCGGCGAGCTTGGTCATCGCGTCGACTTTGTCCGAACCGGTGAAGCCGCCGTCAGCGCCATCCAGCGGGATCGATACGACGTGGTGTTCATGGATGTCGCGTTGCCCGAGATGGACGGGCTTGAAGCCGCGCGCCGGATCCGTGCGTTGCCGGGCGACGCGGGGCGCATCCCGATCATCGGCCTGTCAGGGCGAAGTTCAAACGACGATGTGGAGAAGGCCCGCGCCGCCGGGATGACGGATTATCTGACCAAGCCGTTGAGTCCGTCGGCGATGGTCGACGCGCTGCGGCGGCTCGGCTAACGTATCGCGGGCGGAAACCTCAAATCAGGCGACCTTGCGGTTCGCCTGTTCGACGATCCGCACCACATCCGCCATGATCTGATTGATCTTGAAATCCTTCGGTGTGTAGACCGCGGCGACGCCGGCCTGTTTCAGGGTCTGTGCGTCTTCCGGCGGAACAATGCCGCCGACCACAACGGGAATATCGTTCAAGCCCTCGGCGCGCATGCGATCGACGATGTCGCGCACCAACGGCACGTGGCTGCCCGAAAGGATCGACAGCCCGATGACGTCCACGCCTTCCTTTTTCGCGGTGGTGACGAGTTCGGCCGGCGTGAAGCGGATGCCGGCGTAGATTACATCCATGCCCACATCGCGTGCACGAACGGCGATCTGCTCGGCGCCGTTCGAATGACCGTCGAGACCGGGCTTGCCGACGAGAAACTTCACGCGGCGGCCGATCTTCTGCGACACCCGCTCGACCTCGGCCCGTACCGGCTCCAGCAACTCGCCGCCGACCTGGCGCGCGGCCTTCGGTACACCGGTCGGTGCGCGATATTCGCCGAACACTTCGCGAAACACCGCGCCCCATTCGCCGGTGGTCACGCCGGCTTTCGCGCAGGCGATCGACGCCGGCATCACGTTGATGCCTTCCTTGGCCGCGCGGCGCAGATCGTTCAGTGCCGTCTCGACCGCCTTGGCGTCGCGCGACGCGCGCCAGGCATTGAGGCGCGCGATCTGCTCCTGCTCGACCTCATGCGGCACGGTCAGGATTGCATCGACACCGCCAGTGAGCGGCGAGGGCTCGCTCTCGGTGAACTTGTTGACGCCGACGACGATGCTCTCGCCGCTTTCGATCGCCTCCAGCCGCTTCGTGTTGCTCTCCACGAGCTGCTGCTTCATGTAGCCCATCTCGACCGCGGCGACCGCGCCGCCCAGCCGTTCGATGGTGGCAAGCTCCTCCTTCGCGGCGCGGATCAGGGCATCGACCTTCTTCTGAATCTCGATCGAGCCGTCGAAAATGTCGCCGTATTCGAGAAGGTCTGACTCATAGGCGAGGATCTGCTGCGCCCGCAGCGACCATTGCTGGTCGAACGGTCGTGGCAGGCCGAGCGCCTCGTTCCAGGCCGGCAGCTGCACCGCGCGGGCACGCGCCTTTTTCGACAGCGTGACCGCGAGCATTTCGAGGAAGATGCGGTAGACGTTGTTCTCCGGCTGCGGTTCGGTGAGGCCGAGCGAGTTGACCTGCACGCCGTAACGAAACAGCCGCTGCTTCGGATCGGTGACGCCGTAGCGCTTCGCGGTGATCTCGTCCCACATTTCCACGAAGGCGCGCATCTTGCAGATTTCGGTGATGAAGCGCATGCCCGCATTGACGAAGAACGAGATGCGGCCGACCACGTCGCCCATCTCTCCGTCCGCGACTTCGCCGGAGGCCTTCACCATGTCGAGGATGGCGATGGCGGTGGCGAGCGCGTAGGCCAGTTCCTGAACGGGTGTCGCGCCTGCTTCCTGCAGGTGATACGAGCACACATTCATGGGATTCCATTTCGGCATTTCCTTCGTCGTGAACAGGATCGTGTCCTTGATCAGACGCATGGACGGGCCGGGCGGAAACACGTAGGTGCCGCGCGACAGATATTCCTTGATGATGTCGTTCTGGGTGGTGCCGGTGAGCTTGTCGCGCGGGGCGCCGGTTTCGTCGGCGACGGCGATGTAAAGCGACAACAACCATGCCGCCGGGGCATTGATCGTCATTGAGGTGTTCATCCCGGCGAGCGGAATGCCGTTGAGCAGCGTCCGCATGTCGCCGAGATGGGAAATCGGTACGCCGACCTTGCCGACTTCGCCGGCGGCAAGAACGTGATCGGAATCGTACCCGGTCTGTGTCGGGAGATCGAAGGCGATGGACAGGCCGGTCTGGCCTTTCGCGAGATTCTGCCGGTACAGGGCGTTCGACTTTTCAGCGGTCGAATGCCCCGCATAGGTCCGGAAGATCCAGGGCCTGTCCCGTTTGGTCTTTTCGTCCGCGCTCTCGCCCATTCAATCTCCGCGACGATGGTCCTATCGTTTGAAGAAGCCGATGATGACCAGAAGGATCACCGCGCCGATCACCGCATTGATGATGGACGCAATGATGCCGCCGCCGATCACGATGCCGAGCCGCGGCAGCAGCCAGCCGGCAATGAACGCGCCGATGATGCCGACGATGATATTGCCGATGATGCCGAAGCCGTAGCCTTTCACGATGAGGCCGGCGAGCCAGCCCGCGATGCCGCCGACGATCAACCAAACGATAAGGCTCTCGATACCCATGAATCTGTCTCCCCGACATGCGCGGGGACCGCTGCTGAGCCTCGCCCCCGCGGCTTCGTTATGCAGCGGGAACATCGTAAGTCCGGACCGCCGCCAAGTCAGCGGACCGCAGCCGCTTATCAAGCGCTAAAGCGGCTGTTGCAGCGCAGCATATCGTGTTGTGCGGTGCGCGCAACCGGGATTCGGCTGGCGCGTTGTCGGCACGGACCGCGCCGGGAGGCGCTGGAGCAAGGGGCCGAGAGAGGCCAAGGTCGTGAATGCGACTTTCGGCACCCTTATTCTTTTGTTGCGGCGCAAAAACGAGTGAGACACAATTCCAGGACTTATTGAGCCGGAGCCACCGCCATGACAGCCGCGCCGAAGCTTTCGATGGTCAAGGACGTATACGCGATCGGAGAGCTTCCGCCGCTCGGCCATGTGCCCGAAAAGATGAATGCCTGGGCGATCAGGCAGGATCGGCACGGGCCGCCCGAGCAGTCGATGCAGATCGAGGTCGTGCCGACCTGGCCGATCGGCGAGAACGACGTGCTGGTGCTCGTGATGGCGGCGGGCGTGAACTACAACGGAATATGGGCCGGTCTCGGACAGCCGATCTCGCCGTTCAACGTCCACAAGCATCCCTATCACATTGCAGGCTCGGACGCGTCCGGTGTGATCTGGGCGGTCGGCACCAAGGTGAAGCGCTGGAAAGTCGGCGACGAAGTCATCGTCCATTGCAACCAGGACGACGGCGACGACGAAGAGTGCAACGGCGGCGACCCGATGTTCTCGCCCTCGCAGCGTATCTGGGGCTACGAGACGCCGGACGGATCCTTCGCGCAATTCTGCCGGGTGCAGTCGCGGCAGCTCATGCCCAAGCCCTCGCATCTCACCTGGGAAGAGGCGGCCTGCTACACGCTCACGCTGGCGACCGCCTATCGCATGCTGTTTGGTCATCCGCCGCATACGCTCAAGCCGGGCGACAATGTGCTGGTGTGGGGCGCCTCGGGTGGACTCGGCGTGTTCGGCGTGCAGCTTTGCGCGGCGTCCGGCGCGAACGCGATCGGGGTGATCTCGGACGAAACCAAGCGCGATTACGTGCTCAGCCTCGGCGCCAAGGGCGTCATCAACCGCAAGGACTTCAATTGCTGGGGCCAGATGCCCACGGTCAACACGCCGGAATATAACGAGTGGGTGAAGGAAGCCCGCAAGTTCGGCAAGGCGATCTGGGACATCACCGGCAAGCGTGACGTCGATATCGTGTTCGAGCATCCGGGCGAGGCGACCTTCCCGGTGTCGTGCCTCGTCGTGAAGCGCGGCGGCATGGTGGTGTTTTGCGCCGGCACCTCGGGTTTCAACATCACGTTCGATGCGCGCTATGTCTGGATGCGGCAGAAGCGAATTCAGGGCTCGCATTTTGCGCATCTGAAACAGGCCAGCTCCGCCAATCAGTTCGTGCTCGACCGGCGGATCGATCCCTGCATGGGCGAGGTGTTTCCCTGGGACAAGATCCCGACCGCGCATCAGCTCATGTGGAAGAACCAGCACAAGCCCGGCAACATGGCTGTGCTGGTGTCGGCGCCGCGCACCGGTCTGCGCAATCTCGAGGATACGATCGAGGCGGTCGCGAGCTAAGCTGCTCGATCATTCCGGCGCGAATGGCTCGGCTTCGGCTGGACCCTGCCGGGCATCGCGCTCGGCCTGCTTCATTTCCATCCGCATCTTGAGAATGATCGCATTCAGTTCGCCGCCGTAAATGAAGATCGACGCTGTGATGTAGAGAAACACCAGCGCGATCATGGGAGAGGCGAGGCCCGCATAATAAACCGAATAGGTGAAGGCGAAATCCGACAGATAGCGGCCGAAGATCATGCCGCAGAGCAGCCACAGGACCAGCGTCGCCAGAATCCCCGGCATGATTTCGCCCCAGGCCCGGTGCCCCGCGGGCAACCATTTATGTACGACGATCAGCGGCACGATCAGAAGCACGGTCGCGGTCGCGAGCCGCACGAATGTCACCACATCGCTGAACGGCAGGAGCCCCGGAAAACGCCGGACCAGTGCGGTCCAGATCAGGGGCGCGAGCACCACGAGGAAAGACAGCGCCAGCATGCCGATCGCTGCGAGGATGACGTAGCCGATCGACTCCAGGCGCAGCAGCCAGACCGAGCGGGTCTCGGCCACGGTGTAGGCACGGTTCAGGCCGATGCGCAGGCTCTCGATGCCGCTCGATGCGAAATAGAGCGCGAGCAGGGCGCCGACCGTCAGCACCTGACCATGGGCGCCGACCAGGACGTTATGGATTTCGCGCGAAATCGGACCGGCCACCTCTTCCGGCCAGGCTTCCAGCAGGAGGTTCGCCGCCTCATCGGCCAGATATTGCGAGCCGAAAACGCCGGCCAGTGCGGTCAACACCAGAAAGAACGGAAACATCGCCATCAGCGTCGAGAGCGCGATGTGACTTGCGATCGCCCAGCCGTCGTCGGCGTTGAATTGCCAGAACGCGTCCAGTGCGGCGCGATATGATTTCTTGAGGAATTTCAACACCCGGCCCCGATGCAGATCGCATACAGCGAGATAGGCAAACCCGCGGGCAGGCTCAAGGTGCCGCAAGCCTTCGTGACGCGGTGTGATCTTACGCGGCTATGACGCCTGCACTTTGATCAGGAACTGGCGGATTTGCGAATCGAGGCCCTCGGCCTCGAGCGCCAGCGCGTCCGCGAGATCCTTCACGTCCGCTGCGGTTCGTCGCGCGCCGCTCGTCGCCGTCGAAACGCGGCTCATGGCTTCCGCGCCGGTTCGGGCCGCGCCGGACGCATTGCCGACGCCCTCGGCAATGATCGACACCGCGGAATTCTGCTGTTCGACCGTTGCCGCGACATTTGCGGCAATGGTCGACATGTCCTCGATCGTGCCGTTGACCTTGGCAATCGCCCGCGTGGCATCGCCAACCGCGGCTTGAATAGCGCCAATCTGATCGGCGATGTCCTCTGTCGCCTGCGCGGTCTGGCCGGCCAGCGATTTCACTTCGGAGGCGACCACGGCGAATCCGCGGCCGGCATCGCCTGCGCGCGCGGCCTCGATGGTTGCGTTGAGGGCAAGCAGGTTGGTTTGCGCGGCGATCGTCTGGATGAGATTGATGACTTCGCCGATCCGTGTGGCGGCATTGGCCAGCTCCGCCATCGTGGTGTTGGTGCGGCGTGCTTCCGCCACCGCATGTCCTGCGACCTCGGTTGACTTCTGCGCCTGATCCGCGATCGCGCCGATCGAGGCGGCAAGCTCCTCGATCGAAGCCGCGGCCGCGCTGACATTGCCGGACGCCGAACGCACCTGCTCCTCGGCGCCGCGGGCTTCCGCCGACATGTCGTCCGCCGATGCATTGAGGTGGCTCGAGGCCGTTTCGAGCCGGTGCGCCGCGCCGCGCACGCGATTGAGCACTTCGTCCACCGAGCGCTCGAAGCCCGCAATCGTCGCGCCGATGACCTGATTGCGAAGTTCGCGCGCTGTTGCGGTCTGGCTCTGGGCTTCGGCGAGCCGTTCGCGCTCCAGCATGGTATCGCGAAAGACGATGACGGTGCGCGCCATGTCGCCGATCTCGTCGCGGGCGCGCGTCGCGGGAATGGCGGTCGTCGTATCGCCCTTCGCGAGGCGGGTCATGGCGTTGGACAGGCCCTTGAGCGGGGCCGTGATGCTGCTTCCGATCAACAGGCTGAGCAACAGGCCGAGGATGACTGCGGCAAGGCCAACCGAAAGAAGCATCCAGCGCGTGCGGTCCTGCGATCCCGACAATTGCGCCGCGGCGCGCGCGGCGCCTTCGCTGGCCGTGCCAATGATGTCGTTGGCGGTCGGCGCGAGTTGCTCGGTTTCGAGATCGATGATCTTGAGATTGGGCCTGACCTTGTCCGCGATCGCTGACCACGCCGCGAACGTATCGGCGAAGGCCTTCACCCGGTTCTCGATCTCGGTCTTTTGTTCAGCAAGCGCCTCGATGTTTCGCATCGTCTGCCGAAGCGCGTCGTTCTGCAGGAAGAAATAGGCATAGGAGATGTTGTTCGCTTGCAGCCGCTGCTCGGCTTCAAAGCGGCGCATCAGCAGAATTGGAACCATCAGATTCTTGGCGTCGCCGTCACCGAGCCATTTCAGGCCCTGATGGACCAGTTGTTCGACGGCCGTGCCGGTCTCATGCAGCTGACGGCGCAGCCCATCGCGTTCGGAGAAGCCGAGCTGCCGCTGGTCGACCACGACATCCGCAAAGCGTTTGCCGATCTCCTTCAGGCGTTCAGGAATCCAGGCAACTCTCAGCCGTTCCGATGCATCGAGCGTGCGCTCGATGAAAGCGAGCCGTTCCAGCGCCTGCGCATTCGCGCTTTCGAAGCTCTTGATCAGGTCGTCGCTTGGATCGGCCGCGAAATCGCGCGCGGCGATGCGCATCTGGCTGATCGCTTCCTTGAAGCTGTGGCTGGCTTCGGCGGTCGCGTCGGCGCGCCGGTAGCGCTCGAAGGCGTCGGCGACCTCACGTTCGCCGGACAGGAACGAGACCCCGTTCGCGGCGAAGCCGAGAACCGGGATCAGCGCGATGAGGAGGATCCGCGTTCGGACGGACATGCCCCGGATCAGCCTCACCGGATGCAGCGAGGAGCGGCTTTTCACGTGGCGATCCGGGACTGACGCGGCCATGGCTATGCCTGCGGTATGGGCAGGAGCAGCAAAGCGCGAAATGGTTAATTATCCAGTTACCAAGACTTGAGGGTGCAGCCCGCGGTTGCTTTTGTGCGCTGCACCATTACTCTGTCACGGTCGCCCACCCATGCGAGAGCTCCGCTGATGTCCGCTGCGCCGCAAAGGTCCGCCGCCTCCGATTCCCTGATCCCCCGTCTCCAGGAAGCCGTCGGCGCTGTGGAGGCGCTGTTGCAGGACGCCGTGGTCGCGATCCGAAAGCGCGTTGCCACAGACAGCGGCGACACGATGGGGCGGGTCTTCGACCGTGAGCAGCGCGCCACCCACGGGCTCGCCTGGCTCGCCACGTATGTCGAGGCGCTGCGCCAACTGACCGGTTATGCGGGCCGCATGCTCGCGGAAGGCAAATTCGGCGAGATCGAGGACCTCCAGATCCGCATCGGCGCGGGCGAATATCTCGCGCAGATTCTGGGCGGCATTCCGATGAGCCAGGGCGAGATGGTCCGCTTGTCCGATGTCGGGCTGTCGCGCTCGGATGTCGCGGCGCGTCTTACGCCTGCCGTCGATCACCTCATCGAGACCGGTAACACCGCGGCGAACCGGGCGCGCCTTGCCGAACTCATCAATCACCATACCGAACCGACCTTCGGCAATTCGGGCGTCGACGAGACGCTGGAAGCAATTCGCGAAGAGATGCGCAAGTTTGCCGCCAGCGAGGTCGTGCCCTACGCCCAGGGCTGGCATCTGAAGAACGAGTATATCCCGCTCGAGGTGATCGGTCAGATGTCGGAGCTCGGCGTGTTCGGGCTGACACTGCCTGAGGAATTCGGCGGCATGGGCCTTGGCAAGGAATCCATGTGCGTCGTCTCGGAGGAATTGTCGCGCGGCTATATCGGCGTCGGCTCGCTCGGCACCCGCTCGGAGATCGCCGCGGAGCTGATCCTTGGCAGCGGCACCGAGGAGCAGAAGCGCAAATGGCTGCCGCGGATCGCCTCCGGCGAGATCCTTCCGACCGCCGTGTTCACCGAACCCAATACCGGCTCCGACCTTGCCTCGCTGAAGACGCGCGCCGTGCGCGAAGGCAATGTCTACAAAGTTTACGGCAACAAGACCTGGATCACGCATCCGGTGCGCGCCGATCTGATGACGCTGCTCGTGCGCACCGATCCGAAGCAGAGCGGCTATCGCGGCCTCTCGATGCTTCTCGCCGAAAAGCCGCGTGGCGACGACGCCGATCCGTTTCCGGCGCCCGGCATGTCCGGGACCGAAATCGGGGTGCTCGGCTATCGCGGCATGAAGGAATACGAGATTGCCTTCGATGGATTCGAGGTCAGCACCGACGGCTTGCTCGGTGGCATCGAGGGGGCAGGCTTCAAGCAGTTGATGCAGACCTTCGAGGCGGCGCGGATCCAGACCGCCGCCCGCGCCATCGGCGTGGCACAATCCGCGCTGGATCAGGGCCTTGCCTATGCGCAGCAGCGCTCGCAATTCTCGCGCCCCATCGTGGAATTCCCCCGCGTCGCGGACAAGCTTGCCATGATGGCGGTCGAGATCCTGATCGCGCGTCAGCTCACTTATTACGCCGCGCGTCAGAAGGATTCCGGCCGGCGCTGCGATCTCGAGGCCGGGATGGCCAAGCTGCTCGCCGCCCGCGTCGCCTGGGCGGCGGCGGACAATGCCGTGCAGATCCACGGCGGCAATGGATTTGCGCTGGAATTTCCGGCCTCACGCATCCTGTGCGATGCGCGCATTCTCAATATCTTCGAGGGGGCGGCGGAAATTCAGGCGCAGGTGATCGCGCGACGGCTGCTCGACGGCAGCAATTAGCTTAACTGAAGGAAGCGGGCCGTGCAAGCGCGGTCCCCGCAGCACGCGATCGTATAAAAAGATTAGCAACCGAAGCGCTTTCCGACGCGTTGACCTGCCGCAAAGCAGCGCCATATCCAATGTGATGGCGTGAAGGTCGCAAGGAGAGCACGGCATGTCTTCCAAACCCGTCAAGATCGAACAGGGCGAATGGGTTGTCGTCTGTGATGGCAGCAAGGCGCTGTTTCTGCAGAATGCCGGAGACGCGAAATTCCCGAACCTGCAGACCCGCGAAGTGATGGAGCAGGAGGTTCCGGCGACCAGCGAAATCGGGACCGACAAACCCGGTCGTTCGTATTCATCGGTGGGCGCGGGACGCTCGGCCGTCGAACAGACGGATTTCCATACCCAGCAGGAAGAGGAATTCCTGCGTTCCATCATGGCCAAGCTCGATGCGGCGGCGCAGGCGGGGAAGATGAAGTCGATCATCATGGTGGCGCCGCCCCGCGCGATCGGCGTGCTGCGCCAGCATTACACCCATGCGCTGAAGCAGGCGGTGCGCGAGGAAATTCAGAAGGACTACGTGAAAATGCCGGTCTACGAGATCGAAAAGCATCTCGCGGCGGCGTGACCCTGCGCGGCCGGGCCGGTGGTGTCGCCACCGGTCCGGTGCTAGAAGGTCCCGATGTCAAATCCCTTCTACAGCCTAGTCCCGTTCGCGATCGCGGCGGTCGCGATCGTTCTCGTATTAGGGCTGGTCAACATGCTGCGCGGCGGCTCGCCGCATGTGTCACAGAAGCTGATGCGGTTGCGCGTGCTGTTGCAGGCGATCGCGCTCGTCATCATCATGTTGGCAATCTGGATGATGGGCAGATAGCGACATGGTCGTTCTCAATCGGATCTATACCCGCACGGGAGACGACGGAACGACTGCGCTCGGGTCCGGCGAGCGGCGCAAGAAATACGACTTGCGGGTCGACGCCTATGGCACGCTGGATGAGGTCAATGCCGCCATCGGCATCGTGCGTCTGCATACCGCCGACGATCCGCAGCTCGACGCGATGCTCGGCCGCATCCAGAACGATATCTTCGACGTCGAAGCGGACCTGTGCATTCTCGACGACACCAAGGGCAAGGGGCCGGGCGGCGTCAAACTCAATGTCACCGGCCGGCAAGTGGAGTGGCTCGAGCAGCAGATCGACGCGTTGAACGAAAGCCTGCCGCCGCTCCGCTCCTTCATCCTGCCGGGCGGTACGCCGGCGGCGGCGTATATGCACCTCGCGCGGACGATGTGCCGCCGTGCGGAACGGCTGATGGTTCAGTTGCGCGACCAGCCGGGTGAAGACGTCACGCCGGAGGCCATCCAGTATGTGAACCGGCTTTCGGATTTCCTGTTCGTCGCAGGCCGCCATGCCAACGATCGGGGCGGCAGGGACGTATTGTGGCAACCGGGGCAGAACCGCTAAGAGGGAGGGTGGCAGCCCTCGCTGGACCATGCGCTCGGCAGGCATCGGACGGTGCGTCTGGCGCAGGGTAGAGATGCCGTTGACACCCGCGTAGTCCCACTCTTAGGTAGCTGCCCAATTTCGCATCTGCGAAGGCCTGATCATGAAAATTCTTGTGCCCGTAAAACGGGTTATCGACTACAACGTAAAAGTGCGCGTGAAATCTGATGGCTCGGGCGTTGAACTCGCCAACGTCAAGATGTCGATGAACCCCTTCGATGAGATCGCCGTGGAAGAGGCGATCCGGCTCAAGGAGGCGGGCAAGGCGACGGAAATCGTTGCCGTTTCAATCGGTCCCGCGCAGGCCTCCGAAACCATCCGCACCGCGCTCGCCATGGGGGCGGACCGGGGCATCCTGGTGAAGGTGGACGCGATGCCGGAGCCGCTGGCCGTCGCCAAGATCCTGAAAGGCATTGCGGAAGCCGAGCAGCCTGGTCTCGTGATCCTGGGCAAGCAGGCCATCGATGACGACTGCAACCAGACCGGACAGATGCTCGCTGCCTTGCTCGGTTGGCCGCAGGGCACTTTCGCATCGAAGGTCGTAATCGACGGTGACAGCGTTTCGGTCACCCGGGAAGTCGACGGCGGTTTGCAGACCGTCAAGCTGAAGGCGCCGGCAATCGTCACGACCGATCTGCGGTTGAACGAGCCGCGTTACGCGAGCCTGCCGAACATCATGAAGGCGAAGAAGAAGCCGATCGACGAAAAGACGCCGGCCGATTACGGCGTCGACGTGAAGCCGCGGCTTGAAGTCCTCAAGACCGTCGAGCCGGGCGGGCGCACCGCCGGTGTCAAGGTCGGTTCGGTCGCCGAACTCGTCGAAAAACTCAAGAACGAAGCGGGCGTGCTCTGATGACGACGTTGCTTTTTGCGGAACACGACAACGGGTCGTTGAAGGACGCCACCGCCAAGGCGCTCACCGCAGCCAAGGCGCTCGGCGGGGATGTGCATGTGCTTGTCGCCGGCAAGGGCTGCCGTGCCGCCGCCGACGAAGCGGCAAAGCTTGACGGCGTGTCCAAGGTCCTGCTCGCCGAAAGCGACAGCCTCGAACACCAGCTCGCCGAACCGACCGCGGCCCTGCTCGTCTCGCTCGCCGGCCCGTATGACGCGATCGTCGCACCCGCGACCACGACCGCCAAGAATGTCATGCCGCGCGTCGCGGCGCTGCTCGACGTGATGCAGATTTCGGACATCACCAAGGTCGTTGCGCCGGATACCTTCGAACGCCCGATCTATGCCGGCAACGCGATCCAGACGGTGAAGTCGACCGATGCGAAGAAGGTCGTCACCGTGCGGACGTCGACCTTCCAGGCCACGGGCGCCGGCGGCGCCGCGGCGCCGGTCGAGACCGTGCCGGTCCCGGCCGATCCGGGTCTTTCGAGCTTCGCCGGCGAGGAATTGTCGAAATCCGACCGTCCGGAACTGACCTCCGCCAAGATCATCATCTCCGGCGGCCGGGCCATGCAAAACCGTGAGAACTTCACCAAATATATCGAGCCGGTGGCCGACAAGCTTGGTGCGGCTATGGGGGCGTCGCGCGCCGCGGTCGATGCGGGCTATGCTCCGAACGACTGGCAGGTCGGGCAGACCGGCAAGGTCGTGGCGCCGGAGCTGTATATCGCCGTCGGAATTTCCGGGGCGATCCAGCATCTCGCCGGAATGAAGGATTCGAAGGTGATCGTTGCGATCAACAAGGACGAAGAGGCGCCGATCTTCCAGGTCGCCGATTACGGTCTCGTGGCCGATCTCTATCAGGCCCTGCCGGAACTCGACGCCGAACTCGCGAAGATCAAGCGCTAGGCAAAGCTCCCCGGCCGGGGAGGAGTGAAGGACAATATGGCGCAGGCAATTCAGAAGGTCGGTGTGATCGGGGCAGGCCAGATGGGCTCCGGCATCGCCCATGTATGTGCGCTGGCGGGATTCGACGTGAAACTGCACGACGTCTCGCCCGATCGTATCAAGCAGGCGCTGGCCACGATCAACGGCAACATGGCGCGGCAGGTCTCCAAAAAGGTGATCACCGAGGAGCAGCGGCAGGCCGCTCTGGACAAGATCGCGCCGGCCGAGTCGATGGACGATTTCTCCGATGTGGACCTCGTGATCGAGTCCGCGACGGAAAAGGAAGAAGTCAAGAAGAAGATCTTCACCGACCTTTGCCCGTCCCTGAAGCCGGAGGCGATCCTCGCAACCAATACGTCTTCGCTGTCGATCACGCGCCTTGCCGCCGCGACCGACCGGCCGGAAAAGTTCATCGGCATTCACTTCATGAATCCGGTGCCGCTGATGGAGCTTGTGGAGATCATCCGCGGCATTGCCACCGGCGATCAGACATTCGAGGCCTCGAAGGAATTCGTCTCCAAGCTGCACAAGACCATTGCGGTGGCGGAGGATTTTCCGGCCTTCATCGTCAACCGCATCCTGCTGCCGATGATCAACGAGGCGATCTACACGCTTTACGAAGGCGTCGGCACGGTGGAGGCGATCGATACCGCGATGAAGCTCGGTGCCCATCATCCGATGGGTCCGCTGGAGCTTGCCGACTTCATCGGCCTCGACACCTGTCTGTCGGTGATGCAGGTGCTGCACGAGGGGCTGGCGGACTCGAAATACCGCCCCTGTCCGCTGCTGGTGAAGTATGTCGAAGCCGGCTGGCTCGGCCGCAAGACGCGGCGCGGCTTCTACGATTATCGCGGCGAGAAGCCGGTCCCGACGCGGTAGCAGCCGCTCTCGCGTTGTCATCGCCCACGAAAGCGGGCGATGAAGTCAGCACAACGGCTCCAGGAGTTTACTGGATGCCCCGCTTTCGCGGGGCATGACAAGAAACAGTGCCGTCCTATTCCTTCGGGAAGAACCGGAAATACGGCTTCGCCTCTTTCAGAACCCGCGCGAAGGAAGGTCGCTGCATCAGCCGGTCGAGATAGGCGGCCGTGTGCTTGTGGTCGCCAAACGGCACCACCTTGTTCGCATAGAACAACGCCGGCGCTGCGGCGCAATCGGCCAGACTGAAATCGCTCCCGACGGCCCATGCGTCGCCCGCCATATCGCGCTCCATCATGTCGCGCTCGATCATGTCGTAGACGCCGAGGAGACGGCTCCTGGCCTGCTCGACGCCGAGCGGGTCTTTCTTGTCCGCGGGCCGCAGGCGGTCGCCGACGATCTCCTGCATCGGCAGCTGCACATAGAGATCGTAGAAGCGGTCCTGTAACCGTACCTGCAGCGCGCGATCCGCATCGTCCGGAATAAAGCGCGTCGCGCCGGGATAATGCCGATCGATATACTCGACGATGATGCTGGTTTCCGGAATGGTTTTCCCTCGCGCTTCGTCGCGGAGCACCGGAAACTTCCCGATCGGCCACAGCGACTTGAGATTTGCGGCTTCGGTCTCGTCCATCAGGTTGACGATCTGCGGCGTGAATGGCGTGCCGTTCTCGTAGAGCGCCATCAGCACCTTCATGCAGAAGGAGGACAGCGGATGGTAATACAAGATCAGCGACATGAACTCTCCGGCGCCTGAAGGGCGCGGTGGTGCGTTATGATTTCGTCAGAACGATGTGCACGGCGTTTGCGATGTCGCGCAGGCGCTGCGATCTCCTCGCACCGCGCCTCCGCGTTGAGCGTCGCCCATAGGAGCGTTCAGAGCAAGCTGCGTTCGGGCATCATGCGCAGCAGGCCTTCGCCTCCGGCTCTTCGTAACTGTCGTGATGACGGACCCAGTAGTTGAGCCGGCCATCGGCCGTGCGTTCATTCCGCCCCTTCGGCGTGATGTCGAGCAGGGACTGGCCGGCCATGAACGTATCGAGCCCGCGCGCATAGGCGGAATAGGTGAGGTAGATACTGCCGTCTTGGTCCCTGAAGAACACGCTGATGCCAGGAAGGTCCTCGCTCATATAGCGCGGATCGGTGGTGATGGTGCCGAAATTATAATCGATGCGGCCAGCGCCGATTTCTTCGGGCGTGAATTGCACGCCGAAGTCGCGATTGAAACTCGTGCCGTGCGAGGAGATCCAGGGGATCGTCCAGCCCATCCGCTTCTTGAAAGGCGCAATGTCGCGCCACGGCGCGCGCGAGACCAGCGCCATGCTGACGTCATGATGCGGCAGGTGCAGGCTCGCGCCCTGGATCTGGTCGGTGAAGTAGCTGCATCCGCTGCATCCGGCCTTCGCGTTCGGCGCCAGCATGAAATGGTAGACGATCAGCTGACTGTTTCCGCCGAACAGATCCGCGAGGGTCACCCGCCCGTTCGGGCACTCGAACACATAGTCCTTCTCGATCTTCAGCCAGGGCAGGGAACGCCGCTCCTCGCTGAGCGCGTCGTTCTTGCGCATCAGCTCCTTTTCCTTTGCCATGAACGCGCGGCGGGCCGCCGTCCACTCATCCCGCGAGACAATCCGGTGAGGTGTCATACGCTGCTCCTTTCGTGTTTGGTCGATCCATCACGCTGCGCCCGGCCTTCGCCGCCGGTTGCAGGCGTCTCGTAAAGCCCGGTCGATCCGCTATGCTGCCTCCGCACACGGGAGGAATACGCATGCCGGAGTCGCAGAAAGTCGCGCTGGTCACCGGCGCCGCGCGCGGGATCGGACTTGCGACCGCGCAAAAATTCCTGGGCGAAGGCTGGCAGGTCGCGCTGCTCGATATCGACAACGACACGCTTCAGCGGACGTTCAGTGCGCTGGCATTGCCCGATCGCACGCTTGCCCTGCATTGCGACGTCGCCGACGCCGATGGCGTGAGCGCCGCCGTCGCCCGCGTGGTGGAGCGCTTCGGACGGCTGGACGCGCTGGTGAACAATGCCGGCATCGCGATCTTCAAGCCGCTTCTGGAAACGACGCCTGCCGACTGGGCGCGCACGCTTGCGGTCAATCTCACCGGCCCATTTCTCTGCACGCAGGCGGCAGCGCCGGTCATGCGCGACAAGGGCGGCGGCAGTATCGTCAATATCACCTCGATCTCGTCGCTCCGCGCCTCCACGCTGCGCGTTGCCTACGGCACCAGCAAGGCCGGGCTTGCGCACCTGACCAAGCAGCAGGCGATCGAGCTTGCCGCCTTCAACATCCGCGTCAACGCCGTCGCGCCGGGGCCGGTCGACACGGCGATGGCGAAGGCGGTGCATACCCCTGAAATTCGCGCCGATTATCACGACACCATCCCGCTCAATCGTTACGGCCGTGAGGAAGAGCTTGCGGAGACGATCTTCTTTCTGTGCAGCGATCGTGCGAGCTACATCACCGGCCAGCTGCTCAGTGTCGACGGCGGCTTTGAGGCCGCCGGCATCGGTTTGCCGACCTTGCGTGGCGCGCGCGGTGAAACGGGACGGTGACACCGTCGCGCGCCTCGCCGGAGCGCGTTACGCCTTGCGCCGGTAATGCGACGTCATGAACTTGATCCATTGTCCGTCGGGACCCTGCATCTGCGACGACAGGACCCAGTGATCGTCGTTCTCAATGGTCACCATGTCCTGATATTTCGCCATCGCACCGTCGCCGGTCATGCTCGGTCCCTCGGCGTCCAAGGTCAGAACCCTGCCGGCTGCGTCGAGAGAACCCTCGTAAAGCCACAGATACGTCATCATCGATGCGATGAAGGTGCCGACGAATTTCTGTTTCGCCGGATCGTATCCGATCGTGATGATGCTGCGCATCTCGCCGGCGGGCATTTCGCTGACACCCTCGCTGAGGATCCACAAGCCTCCCAGCGATCGCGTGGTGCATCGGCCGGACGATTTCATCGGCGGCTGAGCCGGGCCCATCGCGCATTCGCCGTCGAACGTCCACTCGCCGACCAGGCGCTGCAGCCAGCGGTGTTCCTTTGTGGGCTCCACGTTCATCGGGCAATTGTCGGTGTTCACGTCGATCTTTTCGGCGGTGCTCATGGCTTCTCTCTCCCTAGTTGACGACGGTGGTTGTTGCGGCAGCCTGACGTTCCACAAGCGCCTTCAGGTCGCGAAGTCCCCGCTCGAATTCGCCGCCGAGGTCCTTTTCCATGTTGATGAAGATGCACATGATCCTGCCGATCAGATTCATTTTTCCGTGCATGCTCCATGTCAGCTGGGTGGCGTCGCCTTTATTCGCGAGCGCGTATTCGATGATGTTGCGCCCTTCCATCGGCTTTCGCATATCGAGGTTGAGCAGGATCTTCGAAGGCGTGGCCTGCGCGATCGTAAGCTTGCCTGCGCCCACATTCATGTCTCCCTCCCATTCGAGCGCGGAACCGACACCTGTTTCGGGACCTGTGAAGGTGCGCTTCAGGTTGGGATCTTTGCGCTCGAACGGCGACCATTCCCGCCCGCGCCGAAGGTCGGTGAGGATCGCGTAAACGGATTGCGCGGGGGCGTTGATGAGCGTTGCGCGCTCGATGCGGAAGGTATCGGGGCGCGTCGCGGCATAGGCAACGAGGCCGACAATGCCGACGGCGAGGACAATCATGATGATCATAAAGGTCTTGAGCACAATTCTTCTCCGGTGGTGAGGCTGAGGCAGTCCGTTCCCGATGCAGTCAATGCGCCCGGTGTCAGTTCTTCTTCAGGGGATGGGCGAAGCTCCAGGCGTGCCCGTACGGGTCGAGAACCTGGCCGTAGCGGTCGCCCCAGAAAGCATCCATCGGCGGCATCAGCACCGTGCAGCCGGCATCGACCGCACGGTTCACCGCGGCATCGCAGTCCGGCACATTGAGATGCAGCACGAAAGTCGTCGCGCCGTTTGCCTTCGGGCCGACAACCTTTCCACCGCTGCACTGCTCGCGAAACTCGACGAAGTCGTCCATCAGATAGATGTGGCAGCCATTGACGACCATCGCGGCATGCATCAGCCGCTTGCCGTCCTCGGCGGGCATGCGCATCAGTTCGGTCGCCCCGAGTGCCTTCTTGTAGAAGTCGAGCGCGTCGGCAGCGCCTTCCATGACGAGATGCGGGACGACGCCCTGGGGTTGCTGATCCATATCGTGTCCTTCCTGTTCCGGGAGCGGTTCGCTGTCTGTGGCGACTAGGCTGCGGCGGCTTGCAAAGACGGGAACGGCTCGCGCCAGGCCGGAATCTCGTCCAGCAGCGATTGCCAGCGCGCGATATTGTCGAAGCCTTCGATCGGCAGCCGGATGGCCTCGGCATACGGAAGCGTTACCGAAACCGCGAAGTCGGCGACCGTCAGATGATCGCCGAGCAGGAAGGTCCGGCCCTCGAGCGCGCGATCGAGTACGGCCGCGAATTGCCTCGCCAACCCGATCGCCTCTTCCGTCGCCTTTTCATCCGGCACACCGAGGCCGAATTTCGGCTTGACCAGATAATTGAAATACAGCGTGCCGGCCTGGCGGGTGAAATGCTCCGAATTCCAGGAGAGCCATTTCAACACTTCGATCTGCTTGGCCGGATCGGTCGGCCACAGCTCGGACTTTGCCTTGCGGGCGAGGTGACACATGATGGCGTTGGATTCCCAAAGCCGCACATCGCCGTCTTCGAGCGCCGGAATCTTGCCATTGGGGTTCACGGCAAGAAAGTCCGGCGCTTTATGTTCGCCCTTTGAAAGATCGATACGCACATACTCGACGGGCGATTCCAGATATTTCGCGACCGCGCACGCCTTCTTGCCGTTGATTGTCTCGAAGTAATAAAGCTTCATCCCGCTGCCTCCCGTGGTCATGCGAACAGTCTTTCGAGCTTGTCGAGCGTGCCGGTCCAGCCGCGGCGATGACCGTCTCTCGCGGCCTCGTCGAAGAATTTCTCGTGCAGCAGTGTCAGGATCGAACCGTCGCCGTCACGCTTGATGGTGATCGTGACGAAGGATTCGCGCTCCTTCATCGTGTGCCAGGCCCAGGTGAAAGCGAGCTTCTCGTTCGGCACGACCTCTTTGTAGACGCCGCCGACCTCATGGTATTCGCCGTCCTCGGTGTGAAATCCGATGTCGAAGCGCCCGCCGACACGCAGGTCGATCTGCGCCTTGGTGACCGGCCCGGAATCCGGACCGAACCACTTCACGATTTTTTCGGGGTCGGTCCAGGCGGCGTAGACCTTCTCCGCCGGTGCATTGAGACGACGTTTGAGGGTGAGGCTTGGCCTGGCGACGGCGTCTGCGCGGGCGATGGACATGAGTCTTCCTCCACAAAAGCGGCGAGGCGATCGAGCTGCTTCGACCAGAACTGCGCATACCGGTTCAGCCACAGCATGGCGTCCTCCATGGGCGCGGCCGTCAGCTCGCATGAGACGACGCGCCCCTGTTTCGAGCGCCGGATCAGCTTGGCATCTTCCAACACGTCGAGATGCTTCATGATGGCGGGAAGCGACACCGGGAACGGCTTCGCGATCTCGCTCACCGACATGCGATCCTGCTCGGCGAGCCGCGCCAGAATGGCGCGGCGCGTCGGGTCGGACAGGGCGGAAAACGTCGCCCCCAAACCGTCGTGCTGATAGTAAACCATGTGGTTAAGTATAAGGCCGGGCTTCCCCGAGTCAAGCGGAAAGCGCGGGCGGTCCGGCAGCATGAACGGTTAACGGGACGTTAGTTCATTCGTAACCGCTTGCCGCGATGATGCGCGCGGAGCGCATTCATGGCGGGTTACGGCATCAAGAAGATGGGCTGGACGCGGACGATGACCGCGTATGAGAGCATGACGTCTTGGCGCGCCAAGCGTAAGGCGTTTCAGCAGAAATACGAAGCGCAACTGCAAAATGCCGTGTCGTCATTGCAGACCGCATGGACGGATGCGGGCTACAACGTCGGCGAGATCGCGGCCAATCGCGCGCTGGCGCGCATCCAGGCTGAGACGAAAGCGAAGCTGGCGAAATCAGCGGCCGAACAGGCGGCGCAGGACAACGTGATCAAGACGCCGAAACAGTCATCCTTTAGCTACAACGATTCCATGACGATGACGGGCGGCGCGACAGTCAACCTGTCCGCCAATACAATCACGCATTCCGACGGTACGGTCGTCGACCTGAAGACCGGACTCAAGGTCAACGTCACCGCGTAAAATGAACATGGATGTCGGAGCCCTGGCCGCGGCCTTTGCCGGCGCATCGACCGCGAAGGTGCAGATGGCAGCCGCGGCGAAGATGATGAAGATGAATGCGAACGCGCAGGGCGCGATCGTCGCGGTCATCGAGGCGGCGCAGGACAATATGAAGGCGCTCACCGCGGCCGGAATCGGCGGCAATCTCGACATTTCCGTCTGAGCGGCCCTCCGCCTCGCATATGTGAGGCCATGCGGGTCTTCCGGGCCCGGCTTGCCCTTCCCCGCATCCGGAGGCTACAGAAAGCCCACAGGAGTTCAGTCCGGGTGGGATGCGTGAGCGACAATCTCGTAATTATTGCCGGGGGCGGCATTGGCGGCCTCGCGACCGCACTGACGCTGCACCAGATCGGTGTGCCCTGCGTCGTGTTCGAGGCGGCCCGCGAAATGCGGCCGCTTGGCGTCGGGATCAATCTGCAGCCCAATGCCGTGCGCGAACTCTACGATCTCGGCTTCACGGAAGCCGATCTGGATCGGGTCGGATTGCCGGCGAAGGAATGGGCGCTGGTCGGCCTGAACGGCAACGACATCTATTCCGAGCCGCGCGGACGCCTCGCCGGCTATAACTGGCCGCAATATGCCGTCCACCGCGGCCTGTTCCACATGCTGCTTCACGACAAGCTCGTCGAGCGCATCGGCCGGGACGGTGTGAGGCTCGGAAGCCGCGTCGTCGGTTATCGCAAGAACGCCGATGGCAGCGTCACCGCGCGGATCGAGCACGCGGACGGTTCGACATCGGAAGCGACCGGCGCGCTGCTGATCGGCGCCGACGGCATCCATTCCGCCATTCGCGCGCAGATGCATCCCGATCAGCCGCCGATCCATTGGGGTGGAGCGCTGATGTGGCGCGGGACGACCTGGGGCAAACCGATCCGCACCGGCGCGTCCTTTGTCGGACTCGGCACGCATCGCCAGCGCGTCGTGTTCTATCCGATCTCGCATCCCGATCCGCGCACCGGCCTGTCGATGATCAACTGGATCGCCGAGGTCACGCTCGACAATTCGGAAGGCTGGAAACAGAGCGGCTGGTTCCGTCAGGTCGACGACGATGCGTTCGTGGATCATTTCGAAAACTGGGTGTGGGACTGGCTTGATGTCCCTGCCATGCTGCGCAACGCGGAAAGCGTTTTCGAAAATCCGATGATCGACCGCGACCCGGTGCCGACATGGCAGGACGGTCCGGTACTTCTCCTCGGCGATGCCGCGCATCCGATGTATCCGACCGGCTCGAATGGCGGCAGTCAGGCCGTTGTCGATGCCCGGACCCTCGGCGCTGCAATGGTCGCGCATGGCGTAACGATCGATGCGCTGGCCGCCTTCGATGCGAAGTTCTGTGGCCCGATCTCGCAGGTGGTGTTGCGCAACCGCAGCGCCGGACCGTTCGGTCTTCTGAACATGGTCGATGAGCGGTGCGGCGGAACATTCGACTCGATCGACGACGTGATACCGTCCGCCGAACGCGAGGCCTTCATGGCAGGTTACAAGGCGGCGGCGGGATTCGCGATCGAGACGCTCAACCAGGCGCCGCAAACGATCGCGACGGGCGCAAAAGTCCGCGCGATGGAGACGGCGCCGCAATCCGCTTGAGCGCAGAGCGGGTCCGCTCGCGTCATCTAAAGCCTGTCATCGCCTGCGAAAGCGGGCGATCCAGAACACAAAAGCTTCAAGAGTCTACTGGATGCCCCGCCTTCGCGGGGCATGACAAAAACCGGCACGAGCTTGCTTCTGCAAAATCTCTAATTGAGGGTCCGCGGCGCGTGGACCGAGTCCAGCGAGAACGCGGGTATCTCGATATTGAATCGCTCTCCGGCCTCAGTCACCATTCCGTAATGGCCGGTCATGATGCCCGACGGCGTCTGCAGCGGAACTCCGCTGGTGTATTCGTAACTCTCGCCGGGTGCGATAACGGGTTCCTCGCCGACGACACCGGCGCCGCGCACTTCCTGCACGCGTCCCAAGGCATCGGTGATGTGCCAATAGCGCGTCTTGAGCTGAACCGTTTCGCCGCCGTCATTGGCGATTTCGATTGTATAGGCCCAGAAGAACTGACCCTTGTCTGGCGCCGAGCGGTCGGCAAGGAACCGCGGCGTAACCGTAACGGCGATATTGCGGGTGACGGCGCGGTACATGCTTTGGCGTCCGGCGCGGTGTGCCCTGTCCTCAGGAACTTCGAATCGACGGCACCAGGTTCCATCTAAATAACAGCTTCAATTCGCGGCTTGCAACCGGAACCGTGCTCGGCGAATGTCGATCTAAGCGAATGGCCCGAACCAACGTGACGATGGCGCCCACGATACCGACCGGCCGCGACTTGCGGCTTGACCTGTTTCGCGGGCTCGCGCTCTGGTTCATTTTTCTGGACCACATTCCGTCCAACATCGTCGCCTGGATCACCATCCGCAATTACGGGTTCAGCGACGCCACCGAGATCTTCATTTTCGTGTCGGGCTTTACCGCGGCCTTCGTCTATGGGCGCGCGATGAGCGACTACGGCTTCGTCGTGTCGAGTGCGCGCATCCTGAAGCGCGCATGGCAGATCTATGTCGCGCATATCTTTCTGTTCGTGATCTATATGGGTCAGATCGCCTATGTCGCGCGCGGCTTTCAGAATCCGCTCTACGCGGAAGAAATGAATATCCTTGAGTTCCTGCAGCAGCCCGATGTGACGCTGGTGCAGGCGCTGCTCTTGAAATTCAAGCCGGTCAACATGGACGTGTTGCCGCTCTACATCGTGCTGATGGCCTGCTTTCCACCCGTATTGTGGTTGTTGCTGCGCCGTCCGACATTGGCGCTTGCGCTGTCGGGGCTGCTCTATGCGCTGACGTGGGAGTTCGGTTGGAACTTGCCGGCCTATCCGAGCGGGACCTGGTACTTCAATCCGTTCGCCTGGCAATTGCTCTTCGTTTTCGGCGCATGGTGCGCGCTCGGCGGGGCAGAGCGGCTGAAATGGCTTCTGCGATCCCGCATCACGCTTTCCATCGCCGTCGCCTATCTCGTGATCGCCTTTCTCATCACCCTGACCTGGCACATTCCGCGTCTTGCGCCGTTGGTGCCGCGATGGCTCGCCGAACAAATCTATCCCATCGACAAGACCAATCTTGACGTTCTTCGCTTTGCGCATTTCCTCGCGCTGGCCACGATCACGGTTTATTTCGTGCCGCGCGACTGGGGGCCGCTCCGCTCACGCTGGCTGCAACCCGCGATCCTGTGCGGTCAGAACTCGCTGGAAATCTTCTGCCTCGGCGTTTTTCTGGCCTTTGCCGCTCACTTCGCAAAGGTCGAGATCTCGCCGGGAATCCCGATGCAGATTCTCGTCAGCGTATTAGGCATTTTAATAATGATTGCGGTGGCCTGGTTGCTGTCGTGGTACAAGGACGCTACGGCACGCAGGACCGGCCGCCCCGTGGATCAGGCGGCGAAACCCTCGCTAGGAGGCGAGGCATGAGCACCCCGATTTCTGCCCTTTTGGCGATCACGGCGGTGATGGCGGCCCTGCTTCTGCCGGCCGCCGCGCAGGGGCCTGCCCAGACGCCTGCCGAGACGAAGACCGAGGCCGGCAAGCCTGCGGCGGACCCGCTGGCAAGCGTCCCGCTGGAAAACAACCCTTGCGAGGTACCGGGCTATATCCTCTTTGGCGAAAGCAAGCTCGAACACGTCAAGAAAGCTGTGCAGGAGCACAAAAAGCTCACGGTTCTGGTGCTGGGGTCAGGTTCCTCGCTGATGCCAGGCCCGGATGGGGCCGGAAAGGCATATCCGGGGCGGCTGGAGGAGGTCCTGCGGAAGCGGTTCCCGCAGGTGGACATCCAGGTTGTTGCACTTGCGAAATCGCGCCAGCTCGCTTCCGACATGGCGCAAAGCCTCGAAAAAGCCCTTCTCGACCGCAAACCCGATCTGGTGATATGGCAGACGGGAACCGTGGACGCGATGCGGGGGGTGGATCCGGAAAGTTTCCGGGCCTCCCTGGATGACGGTATCGACCATGTCGTGGACGCCGGGGCCGATGTGATCCTGATGAATATGCAGTACAGCCCGCGGACCGAAACCCTGATCTCGCTGTCGAACTATGCCGACATCATGCGGGTCGTGGCGCGCGACCGCGATGTACCGCTGTTCGACCGGCGCGAGATCATGCGCCACTGGAACGACAACGGGAATTTCGATCTCAACCTTGCCACCAAGGATCTGGCGACCGCCTACAAGGTGCATGACTGCCTCGGCCGGGCGCTGGCGTCGCTCGTCGTGGAAGCGGCCGATCTCGACGGCATCAAAGCGAGGCCCACGCAGTGACGGTGTTGACCTGCCCTTTTTCGTTTCGCGCATTCGTGCTGGCAGCCGCGTTCATCGCCGCAGGGACCGGGCTCGTTCACGCCGGTGACAAGCGGGCCGCCCTGCCGTCCGAGCAGCCGGCCTGCAATGCACCCGAGGATGTCACCCGCCTGATGAATCCTCTGGCCCGCACCGGGCGCAAGCTCGCTGCGGGTGAGCCCGTCAAGATCGTTGCGATCGGCTCGTCATCGACCGCGGGCGCCGGCGCGAGTGCGCCCAATAAAACCTATCCGGCGCGGCTCGCCGTGGAACTCGCCGAGAGGTTTCCCGCGCAGCCAATCGAGGTGATCAATCAGGGCGTCAACGGCGAAGATGCCGGGGACATGGTGGCGCGGCTCGATACCGGCGTATTGTCGGAGCGGCCGGATCTGATCCTGTGGCAGGTCGGCGCCAACGCCGTGTTGCGCGATCTCGCCATCCCGAACGTGCGCTCAGACATTCTCGAAGGCCTGCGCCGCATGAAGGCGTCCGGCGCGGATGTGGTGCTGATCGACCCGCAATTTGCGCCCAAGGTGCTTGCGAAGAAGGAGGCCGATGCGATGGTCGACCTGCTCGCGACCACCGCGAAGGCGCAGAATGTCGATCTCTTCCGTCGATTTGCCGTCATGCGACACTGGCGGCAGGTCGCCCATCTCCCATTCGAAGTGTTCATTTCGCCCGACGAATTGCATATGAATGACTGGAGCTATGGCTGTCTTGCCAAGCTGCTGGCCGGCGCGATCGCGGAAGCGGCGACCCGCACGACACTGACAGCCCGCGCGCGCTGATCGCGATTTTCCGGGATAACTGGCTTGCGGTCCGGTCCGGCTCTTGTGCCAGGCATTCACGGCCTTATTGCATCTGAGGCGTGGACGGCCCGGTCGTGGCGCGAAGGATACCGTTGTTGGAGCGGTAGGGCGCGGCTGGTCCCGATGACGAGGGGTCGAGCTTGACGCGAGCCTTCAATGGAAGTGGCAGCGGCATTCTGCCGGATCGGTCGATCGTCGCGTTGACCGAGGCCGGGCACATTCGACTGTCTTCGCCTTACGCCGATGATCAGGTTCAGCCCGCTTCGCTCGATCTCAGGTTGGGCCCCGTGGCGTTCCGTGTGCGCGCTAGTTTTCTGCCGGGACCGAAGGCGACGGTCGCAGCGCGGATCGATGCGCTGGCGCTGCATGAAATCGATCTTCGCGCCGGCGCGGTCCTCGAAACCGGCTGCGTCTATATCGTGCCGCTGATGGAAAGCCTGGCGCTGCCGGCCGATATCTCCGCAACCGCCAATCCGAAAAGTTCGACGGGACGCATCGACGTCTTCACGCGCGTGATCGCCGATCGTTCACGCGGCTTCGATCAGGTGGAGGCCGGTTACGAGGGCACCCTCTACGCCGAGATTTCGCCGCGCACCTTCCCGGTGCTCGCGCGCCAGGGCTCGCGATTGTCTCAGATCCGTTTTCGCCGTGGCGAGACCTTGCTCGACGCCGCACAATTGCGCGCGCTGCACGAACGCGAGCGGCTCGTCGATAGCGAGATCGCCGATCTGACCGATGGCGTCGCGGTCGGCGTCGATCTGTCCGGCGATTTTCCGGGCGGGCTGATCGGTTATCGCGCCAAGCGTCACACCGGCCTGATCGATGTCGACCTTCGGCAGGGCTACGATGTCGCCGATTTCTGGGAGCCGATGCCGGCGCGACCGGATGCGAGCCTGATCCTCGATCCGAACGAATTCTACATTCTGGCCTCGAAGGAAGCGGTGCAGGTGCCGCCGGATTACGCCGCCGAGATGGTGCCGTTCGATCCGCTGGTTGGCGAGTTTCGCGTGCACTATGCCGGCTTCTTCGATCCGGGCTTTGGCTATGCGGGGGCTGGAGGACGCGGCGCGCGCGCCGTGCTCGAAGTGCGATCGCGCGAGGTGCCGTTCATCCTCGAACATGGCCAGATCGTCGGCCGGCTGGTCTATGAAAAGATGATCGCGCGTCCCGACACGCTCTATGGTCAGGGGATCGGCTCGAATTATCAGGCGCAAGGTCTGAAATTGTCGAAGCACTTCCGAAGCTGATCGTGCTGCCGCTCGATGAAACGGCACTCATCTTGTTCTTGCTGTCGGCGTTTGTCGGTGGTGTCACCACCGGCCTTGCCGGTTTCGCGATGGGTCTCGTCGTATCGGGCGTGTGGCTGCACATCCTCACACCGGTTCAGACCGCCGCGTTGATCGTCGGTTACGGCCTTTTCGTGCAGGCGCATGGCGCATGGCGGTTCCGCCGATCGGTCGATCTGCGTCGCGTGATTCCGTTGATCGTGGGTGGCGCATTCGGCGTACCGGTCGGGTTGCTCCTGCTCTCGCATCTCGACCCCGCCTGGGTGCGACGCGCTGTCGGGGTCCTGCTGGTCGCCTACAGCTCGTTCGGCATGTTGCGGCCGAAGGTGACGCCGCTGCCGGCAAGCCGGCCGGCTGACAGCGCGATCGGCTTCATCAACGGCATACTCGGGGGCATGACGGGGCTTGCCGGGCCGATCCTCGTGATCTGGTGTCAGCTCTCGGGCGTGCCGCGGCATGCGCAGCGCGCCATCTTTCAGCCGGTCATCCTGTCCACCTTCGTGATGACGGCCGCGGGACTGGCGGTCGAGCGCGCGATCACCCGTGAGGTCTTCGTGTTGTTTGGCCTTGGCCTCGTGCCGGTGGCCGTCGGGATCTGGGTCGGGGTCCGGCTCTATGGCAAGCTGGACGAGGCCGGCTTCCGCCGCTTGATCCTGATGCTGCTGCTTCTGTCCGGCCTCGTGCTGCTGATCCCGGGTTGAGCCCGGAAACCTTGCGGCGGCGGGGGCAATTTCGCTATGGTCCCGCCGCGCGCGGGCGTAGTTCAATGGTAGAACGGCAGCTTCCCAAGCTGCATACGAGGGTTCGATTCCCTTCGCCCGCTCCAGCTCTCCTGCAGCACCATCAGGCCACAACCGCGCCCTAGTGCCGCGGCGTCGCCGCGCCGGTGGTGGTCGAGTGCTTCACGGTCGTGCCGTCCCCGGCCACCATCTCCCGATCCTTGGTGTAGAACCACATGCCGACCGCGACCACGAGGGCGATTGCGCCGAGAACCGAGACAACCCGGACGTCGGTGCGCTGGCGTTCGATCTCGCCCGGAAGCTGATTGTCGCTTGTTGGGATGCGGGCCTGGTCGTCGTGCTCAACAGGCATTGAAGGTCTCCGTAAGGCTCAAGACAAGTTGCCCGGCGCCGTTGCGGTTCCCGGCGGCGATCCGGATCAGCGGCACGTGAGAACACTCGGCCGCGTCGGCGCGCGTGTCGTCACTCACGCGTCTGTGAGGGTGGGGCCGGCGGCGCCGCGGGGGCGCTTGCGCCTGTCGTGACGCGATCCTGGCCGGCGCGATCGCCGGTCACGGTGTCTTTCGTCGTGTAGAACCAGAAGCCGACGGCGATGAAGGCGGCCATGAGCCCCAGCATGAGCACGCTGCTCCATCCGCGGCCGCGACGCTCGTAAGGTGGGCGATTCGGATTCATATCGGACGGTGCGCGCGCATCGCGGTCGGGGTCGTAGGTCATGGCCGTCTCCGGATTTGGGATGCACAGACAAAGCGGTGCAACCGTCCGCGTTCCCGCTGTTCATGATTAACCGGCAGCTATTCGTCAGCGGCAAAATCTCAGCGTATAGTCGGCCATTCGCCGCCGGCGAGGAGAAGGGCCGTGTCAGACTGCATTCACTGTGACATTCACGATTTGCTGGAACCCGAATTGACGCGCGAAGGCGCCGATCTCGGTGCGATTGCAGCGCGGGTCACGGAGGTGCTGGCCGATCTGATCGTCATGGCAGATCCGCAGGACCGTGCGGCCCTGCTCGCCGATGTCGTGGCCAATCTCGGCCATTTCGTTCTGGAGAAGACCGAGCAGCCGCCGACGACCGGCGGCAGCGAGGTCAAGTCGCGCCGGCACTGACCTCCCGTCGGACGCGGAACCCGGCCTTGCGCCCTCGCGTTGAACGGCATGGGCACCGTCCTGTCATTTGCCGATGCACGCGCTGCAAGCGTCAAAGCGAAGCTGAACGCTTACGCGCAATCGCGCCGGCCGGCCGCGATCGCGGCGGCCGACGTCAGGGTCGAGGCGCAGCGCATCTTCTGCCGTGAAGCCATGGCGGTGTTGATCGACCGCTACGGTTACCAGACCCGCCTCGATTACCGCGACATCAGGGATGTGCGCCCCATCGTGCCGACGCCCGATATTTTCCAGTTTGCGAAGGCCGGCGATCCGTCGCCTGCTGATGCCCGACCGGGGCAGGTCGTGCCGTTTCCGATGGGCCGATCCTGGAAGCAATGGTCCG